>NZ_CP017184.1:633121-949682 GCF_001729805.1 Enterobacter roggenkampii
GGCAAATTTACCCATCGGAACGGTCACGGGAACGTTAACCGGTTCATCAAAGAACTGGGTATCCAGCGTGACATCGCTTGCCGGGCGTGCCAATTGCGCTTCGATCTCCAGAAGCTGTGCCAGACGTTCCGGTGTGATTGCGTAAAACGCCGGCGCGTTGTCGGCAAAAACCGCAACCGTGCCGCCTTCGGCGTGGGTCAACACACCGCGTGGGTCGCGCATAAAGGCATCAATACCAGCAATGCTGGTGGTCAGAATTCTGGAGGACATAACGCTTACTCTACTGATGACTACGGGCGTGATAGGGGCTTATGGTAGCACAGAGAGGGGAAAGGAAAGGAGGGGATTTCCCCGGTGGCGCTGCGCTTACCGGGGCTACAGTCGTAGGCCGAATAAGCGCAGCGCCATCAGGCAGTTATCACGCAATGATGTTCAGCGTGACGTCGATGTTGCCGCGGGTCGCGTTAGAGTACGGGCACACAATGTGTGCCGCATCGACCAGCTTTTTAGCTTCCGCAGGATCCATACCTTCAACATGGATGTTCAGTTTTGCTTCGATACCAAAACCGGTAGGCAGCGGGCCAATACCCACTTCGCCTTCAATAAAGGCATCTTTTGGCAGGGTAAATTTGTCGCGTGCGGCCACGAACTTCATCGCGCCCAGGAAGCAGGCAGAGTAGCCCGCGGCAAACAGCTGCTCAGGGTTGGTCACGTCTCCCCCCATGCCGCCCATCTCTTTTGGCACACCCAGTTTGACGTCCAGTACGCCATCGGAGGAGGTGGCACGGCCGTCACGGCCACCGGTGGCTTTTGCTTTGGCGGTATAAACAACTTTTTCTAAAGACATGGCAGGTTCCTCATTTTGTTTTAATTCGTGCTATTAAATAGCGTGCGATATATATAGGTAAATAATGACGCGTAAAGTATAGCGTTACGCGCGGTGTAGCTGTTGTCGCAAAAGTTCGAGCTGCTGTTTGAGCGCCAGCAAGGTGTCTGTATCACACTGCGCTGCGCAACCCACCGCATGGGGGATACCCAATGCCTGCTGCTGGAGTTCACGTCCCGCTTCACTCAGGGTGACGGCGACCTGACGCTCGTCTTTGCGCGAACGGTGGCGGTTGATGAGCCCGGCGCTTTCCAGACGTTTCAACAGCGGCGTCAGGGTCGCAGAGTCAAGGAACAGCCGTTCACCGATGTCCGACACCGTCATATCATCCTGCTCCCACAGCACCAGCATCACCAGATATTGTGGATAGGTCAGGTTCAGCGGTGCCAGCAGCTGCCGGTACAGCTTGTTAAGCGCCAGGTTTGCCGAATAGAGGGCAAAGCAGAGCTGGTTATCCAGCTTGAGCGCAGCGGTTGCATCGTTCGTTTTCGCGTTCATGAGATGAATATAGATAGTGTGCGATTTAATTGCAAGCAATTTTATGGGCAGGTGTAACGGAGCGCCACCTGAACGGCCATTTTACGGTAGTGCTGGCGCTGCGCCTGCTCGTCTGCGCCTTCTTCAAACAGCAGCGTAAAGGTGTAGCTGTTGGCAACGTAGTGAAAGCTGAAGCTGCTTATCAGACGATGAAGATCGCGGGCGTCAACCGTCTCACTGAAAAGCTGTTTTTCTTTCCCCCGGCGCAGGATCTCCTCCAGCAGATCGAGCGCGCTGCGGTTGACCTGGCGGAGATAGCTCGACTGCTGCATAAAGCGGCCGCGCTGCATGTTTTCCATGCAGATAATCCGGATGTAGTCAGGGTGGTCGGCATGATAGTCAAAGGTGGCTTCAACCAGATTGACCAGCGCTTCGACCGGGGGCATTCCCGTCAGGCTTAGCGCTTTTTCGCTGGCGCGAATCTGGGTGTAAACATGTTCAAGTACGAGTAGATAGAGGTTCTCTTTATTCTTGAAATGGTAAACCACCATGCGTTTGGTGGTGCCCGCTTTCTCTGCGATCTGCTCCATCCGTGCACCGTTCAATCCATACTCGGCAAAAAGCGCGATGGCGCTCTGAAAGATTTTCTCTTTCAGGCTGGATTCTTCACTGTGCTCGGGGTGTTCGCTGCCAGGGTTAGCCACATCCTTTCCTTATTTTCACCAAACGGACCAGACGGATTATCTCCACGGCAGCGAAATAACACAAATATCAAACGCGTGGGCGTTTACGGTACAGCCACAGGCCGGGGATCGACAGCCCGATGGAGAGCGCGCCGACGATGGATGACGCCTTAAGAAAGTTGCTGAGAAGAAGGATCATCTGAGGCTCGGTATAGCCGAAATGGCTGATTTTCACCGCGGAAATCATCGCGGTATAGGCCGATATCCCCGGAAACATGGGGATCACGGCCGCAACGGTGAATACTTTGGGATGCGCCAGATACCAGCGCGACCACTGGATGCCGATACTGCCGACCAGCATGGATGCCATAAATGTTGACCATTCGATGTTAAAACCCGCCGTCATCATCACCATTCGCGAGCCATGGCCAATCGCGCCCAGCAGCGCACACCACGGCAGCGCGCGTTGCGGTACGTTAAATACCATCGCGAAGCCGACGGCAGGAATGGCGGCCAGAAGCATGTCCTGAGCAAGCGCCAGCAGAAAATCGATCACGCCCATCCGCGTAACCCCCAAAGTGTCATGGCCATGACCACGCCGATGCAGGTCGCCAGCGTCAGCAGGCTGGCGATAGCCCAGCGAGCCAGGCCGGTATTGATGTGCCCTTTAAACATGTCGGCGACGGCGTTGATCAACGGAAAGCCCGGGACCAGCAGAAGCACGCTGGCGGCCATGGCAACGGTCGGCGTGTTGGCAAACTGCGGCAGGCGCAGCAGCAGACCGGAAACCGTGGTGGCGACAAACGCGGTAATGCAGAAGTTAATTTGCGGATGCAGCTGCCGATGCGTCAGCAGCTGGCGAACATACATGGCGATACTGCTGGCGAAAAAGGTGATGATTGCACCATCCCAGCCGCCTTTGTTGAGCTTACAAAAGCAGGCGCACGAGAGCCCTACCATCACCACGACGAGCCAGCGCGGATAACGTAATGGCTTGATCTGGTTGAATCGTTTTTCAATGTCACTGAGATCGAGAAGCTTATGTTCTGCAAGGATGACAATGTGCTGCACTTCGGTCACGACGTGCATGTTGATGCCGCGGTCATGGTTTTTGCGCGTGGAGGTCAGGCACTGACCGTCCTTGATTGTGGTCAGCACAATGGCGTTGGATGAGATTGCGCTTTCGACGCTGTCCATCCCTAGCGCCAGCCCCAGCCGGGTGGAAAGCTCCTCAACCAGCGCGCTTTCCGCGCCGTGCTGGAGCAGAAAAAGACCGCACTGAATACATAGCCGCGTGATAGCACGCTGCGTTGACCGCTCTGCCTGCATGTATTGTCCTGGAAAAAGATGGATAGCTATCTGTTAACCCATAGTGGGTACTTTTAGCACAGAGTGCAGTCCCTCTTGCTGTGGGCCAGATCAAGGTTTGTGCAAACAGTTGCGGTCCGTGTCGTGGAAGGGGGAAGGGATTAATTTATCAATACCGTGAATTATAAATACCAAAATATAAAATATTTGTATTTAGTTATTCTAATTTTATATTGTCGTTATTTTAATGTCTCCACAATTAATTTTTGTTTCGCTTTGTGAGATATTACTGCTGTTTAGGCATTTCTTAAACTAAGCATACATCTCATCTTCTGCTTGTATTAACCAGTCTTACACTCAGGGACGAAAATACTCATACGTTGATGCGTTTTAACGTTACTCATCAAATGAAAAATGGACACGGAGGGTCTATGTTGTCATTGCATGGTAAGCATGGCGTTGTCATTAGCCGGATGCCCGTGATGCAAAACGGGTTAGGGGGCCTGATGGCACGTCATTTCCCCGAATTTGAATTGAGCTATTGCCGCTCATTGCAGGAATTAACGCTGCTCCAGTTGCGCCGCGCGGACGTCATTATTGCCGATATTTCAGGCGAATACAGAAACCCTCGGGGTGCGCTTGAAGAGTATTACGGTTTATTGAATCAATACCGGGATATTCACTGGATCTTTTTAGTCTCGCGGCCGCTTTACCCTATTGCGGTTGAGTTACTTATGCGCCCGGAAAGCACGTTGCTTTCTGACATGGAGCCTATTGAAGGCGTGGTTAACGCTATTCGGGCCGGTAGCGAGCGGGCAGAGCGGATTAGCCAGACGTTATTAACTCCGGAACCTCAGAGTACGGAGAATGAAAATGAACACGTTATCGCGCTCACGCACTCCGAACGTAAGGTCCTGCGTCTGTTAGGGAAAGGATGGGGGATTAACCAAATCGCCACATTGCTCAAGAAGAGCAATAAAACCATCAGTGCGCAGAAAAACAGTGCGATGCGACGGCTGTCATTACGAAGTAATGCGGATATGTATGCCTGGATCAACAGTACACAGGGAATGAGAGAGCTGAGTTTGCTATCAGCCTATGGAGAGTTCGAGGAATGGAAAAAACCGATTCAACAAGACATATCGCCATCATCGAAAATTGCGCGATGAGTGCCGTCGGGCTACAGCATCTTTTTGCGATGCCCGGCCTGAGCCATTATCAGCTACACCTGTTTAGTGAATTTGACAGTTTTAAGAATGCACTTCATCACGTTAATTTTTTCTCGCTGATCTACTCCCTTTCCGATGCGCGAGAGGAGCGCCGTAACTGCCTGGCGCACCTGCGGGATCTGGCGTTTACGCACGGTCATATCCAGCGCATCATTTTGGTTTCTGACGAGATGGAAGCACGGTTAATTAGCCATCTTTCGCCATCGCGCCTGCACGGAGTAGTCAGTAAATCGGTGACGCTTGAGCATCTGCAGAAGGAACTCGTGGAGTTGCTGAGCGAAACGCTGCGCATCAATGACAATATGCTGAATCACTGGTACCGGAGTCAGAACAGGATGCTAAGCCCCACAGAGCGGGCAATATTGCGTTATATGTCCTGCGGGTATTCCATCCCTGAAATCGCGGCACAGCTTGAACGGAATATTAAGACCATTCGGGCACATAAGTTTAATGCGATGGTGAAACTGGGCGTGAATTCAGACGTAGGGTTGCTCGATGCGGCGGATATTATTACGCATCTTCCTGCAAGAGAGCCGCAATGTTTGGCTCTCCTCACGCCCACATTTTTATAACCCGTCTTTTGCGCGCCAGATACACTCTGGCGCGTCAATCAGATACAGACATCCACCCATTTTGCGGAAGTCAGTTCTGCCATTCTGTCAGGTGAAATGCGCACAGCGCTGTGAATTGCGCCTGCGGCGGGCAGCACTTCGGCGTACTGCTTCAAAGAGATATCGCAATATACCGCGAGCGGGTTTTCCAGTCCGAACGGGCATACACCGCCAACGGGATGACCGGTAATGGTCACCACTTCATCACTGCTGAGCATGCGCGCTTTCGCACCGAACGTGTCTTTGAGCTTTTTGTTATCCAGACGCGCGTCGCCTTTCGCCACCACCAGGATCACCTCATTTTTAACCTTGAGTGAAAGGGTCTTGGCGATTTGTCCCGGCTCGACACGATGGGCGGCAGCAGCCAACGCAACGGTAGCAGTACTTTGACTAAGCTCAATAACGTCTATATCCGGCGCGTTGTCGGCAAAAAACTGCTGTACAGACTGCAAACTCATTGTTTCCTCCTGACAAATATCCTGCGTAATCTGTCATAAGAATTTATGCTCTGTAAATATCTCTTAAGTAACAAATACCCCAAACGGCTGATTTCTGGATCCTCTTCACAATCAAAGAAACCGGTTACAGTAACCGGTTGCAGAGCGGAGAGCGTAGATTAATACTGAGTACGTAACGACCCCTGTATCCAATAATAAGAGCCAAATATGAAACCATTTCGTCTGAGCAGTACCGCTGGTTGGCAAGCCAGCAAGGTTGTGAAGCTGATGTATGGAACAACGTGCGGCGCGTATGTGCCCGTAACAAACGTCTGACAGGAGATCTGCCATGTCTGCCAACCATGCTGCGTTTAATCTGATATTCCGTTTCGTCGAAAATTACGTCAGCCCGATAGCCGGGCGGATCTCTTCCCAGCGTCACGTTATGGCGATTCGTGACGGGTTCATCTCCGCGATGCCGTTTATGATTGTGGGTTCGTTTTTGTTAGTCTTTGCTTACCCACCTTTTTCGCCTGATACCACCTGGGGTTTCGCCCGCGCCTGGCTGGATATGGCGAAGCAGTTTGAAGGCCAAATCCTGACGCCGTTTGATATGACGATGGGCATCATGTCCATTTATATCTGTGCCGCCATTGCCTATAACCTTGGCAAACACTACGTCAAATCTCATCAGCTGGACCCCTTTATGTGCGCCATGCTGTCGCTGATGGCGTTTCTGCTGGTCGCGGCACCGAAAACCAAAGGCACGCTCCCTGTCGACAGCCTGGGGGGAACGGGCATTTTTACCGCGATTCTGGTGGCGATTTATTGCGTTGAGATGATGCGTTTCCTCAAAGCGCATAACATCGGCATTCGTCTGCCGGACCAGGTCCCGCCGATGATCAAAAACTCTTTTGATCTGCTGATCCCGGTGCTGGTGGTGGTGGTGACCCTTTATCCTCTGAGCCTGGTGATTCAGTCTCAGTTTGGCATGCTGATCCCGCAGGCCATTATGTCGGTCTTTAAACCTCTGGTTTCCGCGGCAGATTCCCTGCCTGCGATCCTGCTGGCCGTGTTGATTGGTCATCTGCTCTGGTTCGCCGGGATCCACGGTGCCGCTATCGTCTCCGGGATGCTGCAGATGTTCTGGCTGACGAACCTTGGCGCAAACCAGACCGCGCTGGCCGCCGGTCAGCCTTTGCCGCATATTTTTATGGAAGCGTTCTGGACGTTCTTTATCGTGATTGGCGGCTCGGGCGCCACGATGGGATTGGTGATTTGCTATCTGCGCAGCCGTTCAGCGCATTTACGCTCTATCGGGCGTTTGAGCGTGGTACCCAGCTTCTTTAACATCAACGAGCCGGTCATTTTCGGTACGCCAATCGTGATGAACCCGGTGTTCTTTATCCCGTTCCTGCTGGCACCGATGGTTAACGCCGTGCTGGCGTGGGCGGCGATGACCTTTGATTTGATCGGCCGCGTCATCTCCGTGGTTCCCTGGACGGCACCGGCGCCGATAGGCGCAGCGTGGGCCCTGGGCTGGGATTTCCGCGCGGCGATTCTGGTTGTGGTTCTGGCCTGCGTATCGGCGATCATCTACTTCCCGTTCTTCAAAGTGTATGAGAAGCAGCTGCTGGAGCAGGAAGCGGAAGAAGCGCAGCGTAGCGCGGAAGAGGACAATCAGCAGGTGGCCTAGGTAAAAGCAAAACGGCAACGCAGGTTGCCGTTTTTAGTGTTTGTCGGCCCGGTAAGCGAAGCGCCACCGGGCAAATCACTGCTCTACTTCAGCGTGCAATCCCCACACTGCTTAACGTCCGGCAGGCGATAGCGCTGGCAGCAGGTGCGGCGAACCAGAAGCCCATCACGGAGCACGACGGTGCGGAATAGCGGGTTGTCACGGCCATCGGAAAGCTGCTTTGCAAAGAAACAGGACTGACGCAGGGCCTCAACGTTCTCATCACCGAGAAGCGGCTTCATTTCCGTTAAATACCAGTGGATTAAATAGCCCGTATTGCTCCAGATAAGCTTCCCAATAATCTCTCCCGTCGCTTCCAGCGCTTCCACCACCGGGATCAGGGCCTGCGTGATGAGCCGCTCCATACGTTCCTGAGCAGTGAGGCGTTCAGCGCTGTGGTCTTCGTGGAGATCAATCCAGAAACAGGCCGCACGTCCGGTTTCGTGAAACTCGACGTGGAAATTATCCGGCGAGAGTTCAAGCATGCTCTTCTGTGTTAACAGCGCCAGCATGAGCGGAGGCACCATCAGCCCGATATACCACTGCGCCCAGAGGGAGAGCAGGGGTTTATTTTCCCGCGTAAGGGTAGGCTGGTTGCGATAGATATGGTCGGAATAGGTGGCCAGCAGTGATTGCAGCTTAGACGGTTGGCGCCACTCTGAGAGCGTCATCGCGTGGGACGGGGGCGCTTCATCAAGCCGGATAAAGTCCAGCAGGTGGGCACGCGTTTCCGCAATCTTTTCCCGTATCGCATCTGCAAGCGAAGCATTCCCGCTGGTGAGCGGCGCTCGCCAGAGGAGAGGTTCGACGATGTGTGCGGTATGCGTGGCCATAGTATAGATAGAAATCTAAATGATAATGATTGCCAATCCTAACTATTGCTCATACCAATGGCAAGACTTTTGTCCTGGTGACCTCGTCGGTAGGTTTATGCCGTCTGAATCTCTTCGCTTAACAGAATGTTATTGCGTCCCATATGCTTTGCTTCATAGAGGGCTTTGTCCGCTTTTTCCAGCGCGCCTTCCACGTCTTCATCCTCAAAAATGGCGATGCCAATGCTAATAGTGACGTTTGTCGCGACGCTTTCGTTAAACAGATGCGGGATTTTCAAATCATACACTTTCTGACGGATCCGCTCGGCCGTCTGGCGAGCGTGTTCGAGTGAAATGTTGGTCAGCAGCACCATAAACTCTTCCCCACCAAAACGCGCCACAATATCGCGAGAACGTACGGCGTCACGGATTGCCGCAGAGACGCGCTTCAGCGCCTGGTCGCCCATCATATGGCCGTAATGGTCGTTATAGGCTTTGAAGTGGTCGATATCCATCAGCAGGACAAAGTGTTCGCCATTTTCTACCGTGGGCAGATTCTCCAGACGGCTTTGCAGACCGCGACGATTATAGAGCCCGGTAAGCGGGTCCATCATGCTGAGGTCGGTAAGGGTTTCTCGTTCTTCCAGAAGGCGAGAGAGCAGCTCCTGAGCGAAACGGTCGTTGCGTCTTTGCAAAATGTTATGAATAGCAATTGCCACCACAGGAAGTGCGAAAGAATAGGTCATTCGCAGCCATATATCGTGATCGCTTAACCACAGGCAGACAATAAAGGTGGGCAATGAATGCAGCGTAAACGCTTTGATATTACTGGCGAACGCCAGCGTGCCGATAAAAAGTACCGTTAAAAGAGCAATTAGCAAATACGTCGCATGGTCCTGAGTAATTAAGGCGAATTTGGAGACAATTTGCCAGGCCCATAAAATACCGAAGATCGCTGAAACGACAGGAATATTTATCTTCCGCGCGCGCTTTCTCCAGTGCCAGACGAACAGGCCAGTACTGATGGCGAAAATAGCAATCAGAGGGGCAGAAAACAGGCGTACAGAATTGAGCGGATTTGTTACCGAGAACACTGCCGAGGTTGCGTTCAGAAATAAAAATAAACGTAACGATAATTGATATTTTCTGTGAACCAAAGACCGCCAGGATTGTGATGTCATAGTCGCGTGTTTTTATTAAAATTTAATTAAAACAGATAAATAGGTGTTATTTCGCAATAAAATATGCAAAAAACTCAAAGAGTAATTATCAGAAAATCTTTAGACGTTGTTAACAGGTGCGCAATTTATCACCTTAGACAATTCCTGTCATTACGGGAAAGGTAAAGGTCGATGGATTTTGATTCATTCAGCTGGCAAATGATAATTTTTGTTATATGATATTGGTTATCATTATCGTTGAAAGAGGGGAAATCATGTTGAACAGAGCGCTGGGCAGTGGTTGGGGGGTACTGCTACCGGGAACCATTCTCGGCGGTTTGACGTTTGCCGATCTCTCTCTCGATACCTGGAAAGCCATCATCGCGTCAGGACTGTTAGCCACGTCAGGCATGATCTGGCATAAGCAGCTACGTCACTTTGTTTTACTGCCATCCTGTGTCGCGCTGGTCAGCGGAATTCTGGTGATACTGATGAGTTTGAAATAACAGGGAAAAAGAAGAAATTCAGAGGGGGTTGTAAGATAATTGGTGCGAGGGGGGGACTCGAACCCCCACATCCGTAAGGACACTAACACCTGAAGCTAGCGCGTCTACCAATTCCGCCACCTTCGCACAGTCATCTTACTCTTTATTGCTATATTGATATCGCCTCGTTGGTGCGAGGGGGGGACTCGAACCCCCACATCCGTAAGGACACTAACACCTGAAGCTAGCGCGTCTACCAATTCCGCCACCTTCGCCCAGTGCGAGCAATATCATCGTGATTTATGGTGCGAGGGGGGGGACTCGAACCCCCACATCCGTAAGGACACTAACACCTGAAGCTAGCGCGTCTACCAATTCCGCCACCTTCGCATACCATCGATACTGTAAAAGTATCGTAACCACGGAGGCGCATTCTAGATGTTTTCAGCTTTACGTCAACAGAAAAGTGCGCGTGATGCCTTGATTGATGCAAAAATGGCCGATGGACGCGCCGTGTATAGCCGGATGGCGCTTTCGCTTATCCGGCCTACAGGGGAGGCGATTACTTTTTGGCCTGACGCGTCATCACGGTGCGGTAGACCTTAAAGCGGCCGGTCTGGGCGATAACTTCGTGGAAGCCAAAAGTTTCATCCAGCACTTTCGGGTATGCCAGGAAGGCGTTCGCGACGATACGCAGCTCACCGCCGCTGTTGAGGTGACGAACTGCGCCACGGATCAGCGCTTGTGCCGCTTCCAGGCTGGTCTCCATACCGTCGTGGAACGGCGGGTTAGAGATGATCATGTCGAAGCGACCGGTGATGTCGGAGAAGACGTTGCTGGCAATGACTTCGCCTTCAATGCCGTTTGCGGCAAGCGTTGCGCGGCTGGCTTCAACCGCCGGGGCGCTCACGTCACACAGGGTTAAGCGCACTTTTGGCGAATGGCTGGCGAGCACGGTAGAGAGCACGCCCGCGCCGCAGCCCACGTCCAGCACTTTGCCTTTGGTGTGCGGCGTCAGGGTGGAAAGCAGCAGCTTGCTGCCCGTATCCAGCGCGTCACGGCTGAACACGCCCGGCAGGGTTTTGATGGTCAGGCCCTCAAGCTGGTACTCGTCCCAGTATGCCTGCGCATCAAACGTTGTCTGTTTTTCCAGACGGCCATGGTACAGACCACAGCGGCGAGCGCTGTCGACTTTATTCAGCGGCGCGTAGCCTTCCAGCAGCTGTTCCGCGCTACGCACGCCGCTGCGGTTTTCACCGACCACGAAAATATCGCAGCCGACCGGTAGCAGGGAGAGCAGGTTCATCAGCTGGAACTGGGCTTCCGGTTTATTCTTCGGCCAGTAGTAGATCAGCGTATCGCAGTCGGCGATATCGCTCTGCTCTGCCACCAGGCTAAAGCGCGCGCGCTCGCCCATCTGGCGGCTCAGCACCTGCCAGTGGTGGTAGTATTGGGTGTGGGCACGGCTTTCAGCACAGTCGAAACGCGCGGGCAGGTCATCCTGCATATCTCCGGCAAACAGAATACGGCTTTCTTCGAAATCATCACTGTGACGCAGCAAGACTTCACTTGCCGGGGTAAATGCAGACATGAATTGTTCCTCAATAAACTCAGGCGGGGATTATAGTAGGTAGATGGCGCACTTTCGACACATTTGCTATATTTGCGCGCCTGAGAGACAGGAGTTTTCCCTATGACATCCCGACGAGACTGGCAGTTGCAGCAGCTGGGCATTACCCAGTGGGCTTTGCGTCGCCCGACGGCGTTGCAGGGCGAAATCGCCATCTCCATACCGGCGCACGTTCGCCTGGTGATGGTGGCGGAAGAACTGCCTGCCCTGAATGACCCCCTGATCGATGATGTCCTTCGCAGCCTGAAGCTGACGGCCGACCAGGTTTTACCGCTGACGCCAGAGCGTGTCGCGATGCTGCCTCCTGATAGCCGCTGTAACAGCTGGCGTATCGGAGAGGCAAATGAGATCTCTCTTCAGGGGAGCCAGATCTGCTCGCCAGCGCTGGACGAACTGAAAGCCAACCCAAAAGCGCGCAGCGCGCTATGGCAACAAATCTGCGAATATGAACACGATTTCTTCCCTCACGACGCCTGACCTGTCCACCGCGTTCGCGATTGAAACACGCGCCCACGCGTTTCCGTGGAGCGAAAAAACCTTCGCCAGCAATCAGGGCGAACGGTATCTGAACTACCGCCTGGACGTTGACGGCACCATGGCCGCTTTCGCGATCACGCAGGTTGTTCTTGATGAAGCGACGCTGTTTAATATCGCGGTTGATCCCGCGTTTCAGCGCCGCGGGCTGGGAAGAGAACTGCTTGAGCATCTCATCCGTGAGCTCGAAACCCGTGACGTTTTCACCCTGTGGCTGGAGGTGCGCGCGTCGAATGTCGCCGCCATCGCGCTCTATGAAAGCTTAGGCTTTAACGAGGCGACAATCCGCCGTAACTACTACCCCACCGCAGAGGGACGTGAAGACGCCATCATAATGGCTCTGCCGATTGGATAATAAAAAATAAGGTTGTAACGATGAAATGGGACTGGATTTTCTTTGATGCCGACGAAACGCTGTTTACGTTCGACTCGTTCGGCGGCCTGCAGCGGATGTTTCTCGACTATAGCGTAACCTTCACCGCTGAAGATTTTCAGGACTATCAGGCGGTCAACAAACCGCTGTGGGTGGATTACCAGAACGGTGCCATCACTGCGTTACAGCTTCAGCACCAGCGCTTTGACGTCTGGGCGGAACGCTTAAAGGTCAGTCCGGGAACGCTGAACGAGGCTTTCCTCAACGCCATGGCCGATATTTGTGCGCCCCTGCCGGGCGCGGTTTCCCTGCTGAATGCGTTGAAAGGTAAGGTGAAACTGGGGATCATCACCAACGGTTTTACCGCCCTGCAGCAGATCCGCCTTGAGCGCACCGGCCTGCGCGATCATTTTGACGCGCTGGTGATCTCGGAAGAGGTTGGCGTGCCGAAGCCGGATCCGCGAATTTTCGACTACGCGCTGGCGCAGGCTGGCAATCCCGACCGCGATCGTGTCCTGATGGTGGGGGATACGGCAGAGTCAGATATTCTGGGCGGCATGAAGGCTGGTCTGTCGACCGTCTGGCTCAATGCGCATGGCCGCGTGAAGCCTGAAGGCATCGAGCCGACCTGGACCGTGACGTCGTTGAACGAACTGGAGCAACTCCTGTGTAAACAATGATTGCCTGCCCCCCGTTGATGGGTAAAATAGCCGCAATTTTGTATTCCATGATGCGTGGCGTGCTGCCGCGCTTATAAAAGAAGATTTAATTATGACGTTGTCTCCTTATCTGCAAGAGGTGGCCAAGCGCCGCACTTTTGCCATTATCTCGCACCCGGATGCCGGTAAAACGACCATCACTGAGAAGGTGTTGCTGTTCGGACAGGCGATCCAGACTGCGGGTACCGTTAAAGGCCGTGGCTCCAGCCAGCATGCAAAATCCGACTGGATGGAGATGGAAAAGCAGCGTGGTATTTCGATTACCACCTCCGTGATGCAGTTCCCCTATCACGACTGCCTGGTGAACCTGCTGGACACCCCGGGCCACGAAGACTTCTCCGAAGATACCTACCGTACCCTGACGGCGGTGGACTGCTGTCTGATGGTGATCGACGCCGCGAAAGGTGTAGAAGATCGTACCCGTAAGCTGATGGAAGTTACCCGTCTGCGCGATACGCCGATCCTCACCTTTATGAACAAACTCGACCGTGACATCCGCGATCCGATGGAGCTGATGGATGAAGTGGAAAACGAGCTGAAGATCGCCTGTGCGCCTATCACCTGGCCGATTGGCTGCGGTAAGCTGTTCAAGGGCGTTTATCACCTCTATAAAGACGAAACCTACCTGTATCAGACCGGTAAAGGCCACACCATTCAGGAAGTGCGCATCGTGAAAGGTCTGGACAACCCGGATCTGGACGCGGCGGTCGGCGAAGAGCTGGCCGCGCAGCTGCGCGACGAGCTGGAGCTGGTCAAGGGCGCGTCTCACGAATTCGACAAAGAGCTGTTCCTGAGCGGCGAAATTACCCCGGTCTTCTTCGGTACCGCACTGGGTAACTTCGGCGTTGACCACATGCTCGACGGTCTGGTGGAGTGGGCGCCGCAGCCGATGCCGCGCAAAACCGACACCCGTGAAGTGGAAGCGAAAGAAGAGAAGTTCACCGGCTTCGTGTTTAAGATTCAGGCCAACATGGACCCGAAACACCGTGACCGCGTGGCCTTTATGCGCGTGGTGTCCGGTAAATATGAAAAGGGCATGAAGCTGCGCCAGGTGCGTATCGGGAAAGACGTTGTCATCTCCGACGCGCTGACCTTTATGGCGGGCGACCGTTCGCACGTTGAAGAGGCCTATCCGGGCGACATCATCGGTCTGCACAACCACGGCACCATTCAGATTGGCGACACCTTCACGCAGGGCGAAATGATGAAGTTCACCGGTATTCCGAACT
This sequence comes from Enterobacter roggenkampii, assembly GCF_001729805.1. Classification (NCBI taxonomy): domain Bacteria; kingdom Pseudomonadati; phylum Pseudomonadota; class Gammaproteobacteria; order Enterobacterales; family Enterobacteriaceae; genus Enterobacter; species Enterobacter roggenkampii. Next base: position 647,430 of record NZ_CP017184.1, read on the forward strand.
TCGCGCCGGAGCTGTTCCGTCGCATTCGTCTGCGCGATCCGCTTAAGCAGAAACAGCTGCTGAAAGGCCTGGTTCAGCTCTCCGAAGAGGGTGCCGTGCAGGTGTTCCGCCCGATTGCGAACAACGATCTGATCGTGGGTGCGGTCGGCGTGCTGCAGTTTGACGTGGTCGTTGCGCGCCTGAAGAGCGAATACAACGTAGAAGCGATTTACGAATCGGTGAACGTCGCGACCGCGCGCTGGGTTGAGTGTTCTGACGTGAAGAAATTCGAAGAATTTAAGCGTAAGAATGAAGTTCAGCTGGCGCTGGATGGCGGCGATAACCTGACCTATATCGCGCCAACGATGGTCAACCTGAACCTGACGCAGGAACGTTATCCGGACGTTCAGTTCCGTAAAACCCGCGAGCACTAATCCCCTCTCAGAGCACGGCATTCGCCGTGCTCTTCTTTATTTCCTGTCTTATTAATCCCTTGCGGAATGTTCTTAATTCAACGCAATTTCACGCTATTCGCCCATTTTTTACCCAATTCTGAAAGCGGCTCTGTGAGAGTGATCTATATTTAACTCAGTGTTTAACACCGGGCGTGGATAAATTAACTGTTCAATGCATGGCTTTAGGTTATCCAATTTGCTCGCGTGTTTATTCGCAATATATATCACTACTAAGGAAGTATGTAGCCCGAATAACGGGTCAACACAGGAATAGATCGATGAATATGACAAGACTGAAGATTTCTAAAACTCTGCTGGCTGTAACACTGGGTAGCGTTCTGGTGAGCGGCTCCGCCCTGGCGGAAAGCAGCACCATGGATAAAGCACAATCCACGGCCGATAGCGCAGGGCAAAAAATCGATAGCTCTATGAATAAAGTCGGCAATTTCATGGATGACAGCTCTATCACAGCAAAAGTGAAGGCCGCACTGGTGGATGATGAAGCCATCAAGAGCACCGATATTTCCGTTAAGACCGACAAGAAAGTGGTCACGCTGAGCGGCTTTGTTGAAAGCCAGGCTCAGGCTGAACAGGCGGTGAAAGTGGCGAAAGGCGTCGAAGGCGTCGCCTCCGTCAGCGATAAGCTGCACGTCCGTGACGGCAAAAACGCGTCGGTGAAAGGTTATGCCGGTGATGCAGCCACCACCAGCGAAATCAAAGCTAAACTTTTAGCAGATGACATCGTGCCGTCCCGTAAGGTGAAAGTTGAAACCACCGATGGCGTGGTTCAGCTTTCCGGTACGGTAGATTCGCAGGCGCAAAGTGAACGTGCCGAGTCCATCGCGAAGGCGATTGATGGTGTGAAAAGCGTTAAAAACGATCTGAAAACGAAGTAAATCTCGACCATTCGCCCGTCTGGCTAAACCCTGCGGGCGAAATAAGAACGACTCTGGAAAAACGCCGGTGAGTGACCTGAGCGCTCACGTTTAGCGGCCGACATTAACTATGGTAAAGGAGAAGCTTATGTTTCGTTGGGGCATTATATTTCTGGTTATCGCGTTAATTGCCGCCGCATTGGGCTTTGGTGGACTGGCAGGTACAGCGGCATGGGCAGCTAAAATTGTCTTCGTTGTCGGTATTATTCTGTTCCTGGTCAGCCTGTTTACGGGGCGTCGACGTCCGTAGCAAACGCAATATTCCGTCAACAAAATAAAGCCAGTCACTGTGACTGGCTTTTTCTTATTTGCGTAACAGGTCGGGTGCGTTACTGTGGTGTTATAAAATAATCAAAACAGGAAAGCAGAGGTGGGGCAACGAATTCCCGTTACGCTCGGCAACATTGCGCCGCTGACGTTAAAACCGTTTCGCGCAGGTCAACTCGCGCTGGTCTGCGAGGGTGGCGGACAGCGCGGCATTTTCACCGCTGGCGTGCTGGACGAATTTATGCGCGCGCAGTTCAATCCGTTTGACCTGTACTTCGGCACCTCTGCCGGGGCGCAGAACCTCTCTGCCTATGTCTGTAACCAGCCCGGCTACGCGCGAAAGGTCATCATGCGCTACACCACGGCGAAAGAATTTTTTAACCCGGTGCGGTTTGTGCGCGGCGGCAACCTGATCGATCTCGACTGGCTGCTGGAGTCAACCTCCAGCCAGATGCCGCTGGCCATGGATACTGCCGCCCGTCTGTTTGATAGCGGTAAAGAATTCTGGATGTGTGCCAGCCGGGGCGATGACTATTCGCCGGGCTATTTTTCGCCTCAGAAAGAGAACTGGCTGGACATTATCCGCGCCTCCAGCGCGATCCCCGGCTTTTATCGTACCGGTGCCCTGCTGGACGGTATTAGCTATCTGGACGGGGGGATCAGTGACGCGGTGCCGGTGCAGGAAGCTGCCCGTCGCGGGGCGAAAACCATTGTGGTGATCCGTACCGTACCGTCGCAAATGTATTACACCCCGCAGTGGTTTAAGCGGATGGAGCGCTGGCTGGGCGACAGCAGCCTGCAGCCGCTGGTGAATATCGCGAAGCAGCATGAAACCACCTACGGCGCGATGCAGCGCTTCATTGAGAAACCGCCGGGCAAGCTGCGTATTTTTGAAATTTATCCGCCTAAGCCGCTGCTGAGCATGGCGCTGGGCAGCCGCGTTCCTGCGCTGCGTATGGATTACAAAACGGGGCGGCTGTGCGGGCGCTACTTCCTGGCGACGGTGGGGAAAATGCTGGCGGAGCAGCCGCCGCTTCATCGCCATAAACGCATTATTACGCCGCCTGCGATTGTCGCCAACGACGCCCTGACGGTGCCGCTGGTCGACATTCCGCAGGCGAATGACGCTTTACTGGATAACGAGGATCTGGCGTGATGCACCGCTTTGTCGACACCCATTGCCACTTTGATTTCCCGCCGTTTACGGGAGATGAAGAGCAAAGCATTGCGAAAGCGGCCGAGGCAGGCGTTCAGGCCATTATTGTGCCTTCAGTGGAAGCGGCTTACTTTTCCCGGGTGCTGGATCTTGCTGCACAGCACCCCGCGCTCTATGCGGCGCTCGGCCTGCATCCGATCGTGATTGAGCGGCATCGGGATGAGGACATTGAGCGACTTGATGAGATAGTGCAGACCGCAGGCGACAAGCTTGTCGCCATCGGTGAGATCGGCCTCGATCTTTATCGCGAGGAGCCGCATTTTGAGCGCCAGCAGACGATCCTCGACGCGCAGCTCAGGCTGGCGAAGCGTCACGATCTGCCGGTGATCCTTCATTCAAGACGCACGCACGATAAGCTGGCAATGCACCTGAAGCGTATCGATTTGCCGCGTAAGGGCGTCGTGCACGGTTTCTCCGGCAGCCTGCAGCAGGCGCAGCGTTTTATCGAGCTGGGCTACAAAATCGGCGTTGGGGGCACCATCACCTATCCGCGCGCCAGCAAAACCCGGGACGTGATGGCACAGCTGCCGCTGTCGGCGCTTCTGCTGGAAACCGACGCGCCGGACATGCCGCTGAACGGTTTTCAGGGACAGCCGAATCGCCCGGAACAGGCGGCGCGCGTGTTCACCACCCTGTGTGAACTGCGACAGGAGCCGGAAGCGGTGATTGCCGATGCGCTGCTGGAAAATACGCGTTCGGTATTTGGCATCACGCTATAGATAAAGCGCCGGGCGGATCACCGTTATCCTCTGTTTTTCCAGCGCCCGCGCCAGCGGTTCAACGTCCTCGGGCGTGGCGCTGCGCCATGACGCTGCCTCACCGTATACGCCGTGCGCATGAAACGCGTTAAGGCGTACCGGCACGTTTCCCAGCCCGTGGATAAACGCCGTCAGCGGCTTCAGATGTTCTAGGTAATCACACTGCCCCGGAATCACCAGCAAGCGGAGCTCCGTCAAACGGTGGCGTTCTGCCAGCCAGCGGATACTCTGCTTGATCTGCGGATTGTCGCGCCCGGTCAGGAAGCGGTGATGCGCGTTCCCCCAGGCCTTGAGATCCAGCATCGCGCCATCCAGTACCGGCAGCAGCTTTCGCCAGCCGGTTTCGCTTAACAAACCGTTGCTGTCGACCAGACAGGTCAGATGACGCAGGGCGGGATCGGCTTTGATCGCGGTGAACAGCGTCACTAAAAACGGTAATTGCGTTGTGGCTTCACCGCCGCTTACGGTGATCCCTTCGATAAACGGTGCGGATTTGCGGACCTGGGTGAGGATCTCCTCCACGCTCAGGCGGTGCGCCATGGGCGTCGCCTGCTGCTGGCACAGGTGCAGGCAGGTGTCGCACTGCTGGCAGTCACTCTCCTGCCACCAGACGCGTCCCGCCTGTATGGTCAGTGCGTCGTGCGGGCAGTGGGGCACGCAGTCCCCGCAGTCGTTGCAGCGGCCGATCGTCCACGGGTTGTGGCAGGTTTTACAGCGCAGGTTGCAGCCCTGCAGGAACAGGGCCAGGCGGCTGCCCGGCCCGTCCACGCAGGAAAAAGGGATGACCTGACTAACTAAAGCGCATCTGCTGTTCATGGCTTATCACGCGCGGCTGACGTTCCAGAATACGGGTATTGCGCGCGGCTTCTTCACCCAGCCAGGTGGTATTGGTGCGCGATCCGGCTTCCCGGTACTTCTCCAGATCCGACAACCGCACCATATAACCGGTGACGCGCACCAGATCGTTACCCGCGACGTTGGCGGTAAACTCGCGCATCCCCGCCCTGAACGCGCCGAGACAGAGCTGGACCACCGCCTGCGGGTTACGTTTTACCGTCTCATCCAGCGTCAAAATATCGCTGATCCCGGAAGCGTAGTGCTTGTGGTGCGGCGCCACCGCCAGCAGGTGGCTGATGGGATCCGGCTCGTCGCCGTAGGGCAGGCGTGCGCCCGGCGTGGTGCCCGAGTCAGAGCTGATCCCCGACTGCGCATGCAGCATCGCGCGCTGCTTCCAGCCGTGTTTCACCGGCGTGTTTTCGACAAACGCCGCAAGCTGTTCGCTGATGCGATAGCCCAGCGCGTTGGCCTGCTCGTCTTTGCCGTAACGCCCAGTCATCCCGGCTTTCTCACAGAGCACGTTTACCGCTTCTGCCAGGCCGTACATGCCAAACATCGGCACAAACCGATCGGCATCAATCAGCCCCTCTTTCACCAGGAAGCTATTCTCAAAGAAGCCGGATTGTTGATACAGGAAATCGCAGCGGGCATCGATGATGGCCATTTGCTGCTGGCAGTAATGCGGGAGGGCGCGGCTGAAGAAGTCTTCCATTGACGTACTGTGTTCGGCGATGGCCTTAAGGTTGAGGCGCACCAGGGTGCTGCCACCGCCTGCCAGAGGCAGGGAGTTGTAACAGCTCACTACGCCGTAATGGCCTTTTGTGAAAATTTTATCATTCACCGGGCCATTAGAAATATGCGGTTTGCTGCATTCACATATGTTTTTCGCCACCTCAAGCAGCAAATCATCCGGGGTGATCGCTGGATCATAAATAAAGGTCAGGTTCGGCGCGACCTGCTTCAGATCTGAATCGGCACGCAGAATGGCACGCGTGACGGGGGTATCTTCCGGCCCGATATTGGCATGCATAAAGGCATCGGGCAGCGTACGGTCGAGATAGCGCCAGAAACGTTTTATTCGGCTATTGATTTCTTCTTGTGTTAGAATTCTAACATAAGGTTGCAGCAACGCATCAAGCTGACCGAGATAGACCGGCATCGATGTGACGGACGGAACATGGTGGTAGAGGATGGTTAACAGTGAGAGGGCGTCGTCGAGATCTTTTGCCCCTTCCAGCTCCAGCCATTCTGAACCATTAGCCAGAAATTTTGCGTAATCCGGCAGAACGTAACGGGGTTTGTAAGGCGCATGGCCTTCGAACATGTCGCAGATGAACCCCTCGTCCAGCGCGGCGCGCGCAGCTTCAGGAAGTGCCGGATACGGCAGGTTGTTTTCCGCTTCCAGCGCCAGAAAGTGACGTTTTTGTTCCGGGGTTAACGCCGGGCTTGTCACAATCTGCTGGCAACGTTGTTGCAGGGCGTCGGGGCTGGAGTGGGACATGTTCGCTTCCTTGAGTGTTCTGCGGATGATGAACGGATTGTAGAAAGCCTGCCTGTCGGCACTTTTGATCCGACAGGGGGTATCGCTGCTTTAGTCCGCAATATGCGCGCTAAAGTTTGAATAAGATCTCATTACAGCAATGCAAATTTGCACGCAGTTTTCATTAACTGTGATGAATGTCGAAGTGTGGATGCGGGTGGATGTTAGAATACTCACAGACCCACAAGGTAAAATTTATACGGCACTGCCGTTGGAGAATGTTATGACCGATTTAACTGCAAGCAGCCTGCGCGCGTTGAAACTGATGGACCTGACTACCCTGAACGATGACGACACCAATGAGAAAGTCATCGCCCTGTGCCATCAGGCGAAAACGCCGGTGGGCAACACCGCAGCCGTCTGTATCTACCCGCGCTTTATCCCGATTGCCCGTAAGACGCTGAAAGAGCAGGGCACCCCGGACGTGCGCATTGCAACCGTCACTAACTTCCCGCATGGCAACGATGATATCGAGATTGCGCTGGCAGAAACCCGCGCGGCGATTGCCTACGGCGCAGACGAAGTGGACGTGGTGTTCCCGTACCGCGCGCTGATCGCCGGCAACGAGCAGGTCGGTTTTGACCTGGTGAAGGCCTGTAAAGACGCGTGTGCGGCGGCAAACGTGCTGCTGAAAGTGATCATCGAAACCGGCGAGCTGAAAGAAGAGGCGCTGATTCGTAAAGCCTCTGAAATCTCCATCAAAGCCGGTGCGGATTTCATTAAAACCTCTACCGGTAAAGTACCGGTAAATGCGACCCCGGAAAGCGCGCGCATCATGATGGAAGTGATCCGCGACATGGGCGTGTCCAAAACCGTGGGCTTCAAACCTGCGGGCGGCGTGCGTACCGCGGAAGACGCGCAGCAGTTCCTGGCGATTGCCGACGAGCTGTTCGGCGCCGACTGGGCCGATTCCCGTCACTACCGTTTTGGCGCCTCCAGCCTGCTGGCCAGCCTGCTGAAAGCGCTGGGTCACGGCGACGGTAAGAGCGCAAGCAGCTACTAAGTTTGAATTGCCGGGTGGCGCTACGCTTACCCGGCCTACCCGGATCGTGGTCGGGTAAACCGTACCCGCCACCATTCACCCGATTCCTCATGGGGGTTACCGTGTTTCTCGCACAAGAAATTATTCGTAAAAAACGTGATGGTCATGCATTAAGCGACGATGAGATCCGCTTCTTCATCAACGGCATTCGTGATAACACCGTCTCAGAAGGGCAGATTGCGGCTCTGGCGATGACCATTTTCTTCCACGATATGTCGATGCCTGAGCGCGTGTCGCTGACCATGGCGATGCGAGATTCAGGAACCGTTCTGGACTGGAAAAGCCTCAACCTCAACGGCCCGATTGTGGACAAACACTCCACCGGCGGCGTGGGCGACGTGACCTCCCTGATGCTCGGCCCTATGGTGGCAGCCTGCGGCGGTTACGTTCCTATGATCTCCGGGCGCGGCCTGGGCCACACCGGCGGTACGCTCGACAAACTGGAAGCCATTCCGGGCTTCGATATCTTCCCGGATGACAACCGCTTCCGCGACATTATTAAAGACGTTGGTGTGGCGATTATCGGCCAGACCAGCTCTCTTGCTCCGGCAGACAAGCGTTTCTACGCGACCCGCGACATCACCGCGACCGTTGACTCCATCCCGCTGATCACCGCCTCTATCCTGGCGAAGAAGCTGGCAGAAGGGCTGGACGCGCTGGTGATGGACGTGAAGGTAGGCAGCGGCGCGTTTATGCCAACCTATGAACTCTCTGAGGCGCTGGCCGAAGCGATCGTTGGCGTCTCCAACGGCGCGGGCGTGCGCACTACCGCACTGCTCACCGACATGAACCAGGTGCTGGCTTCCAGCGCCGGTAACGCCGTCGAAGTGCGTGAAGCCGTCCAGTTCCTGACAGGCGAATACCGCAACCCGCGTCTGTTCGACGTCACCATGGCGCTGTGCGTGGAGATGTTAATCTCCGGCAAGCTTGCCAAAGACGACGCCGACGCCCGCGCGAAGCTACAGGCGGTACTGGACAACGGCAAAGCGGCGGAGATCTTTGGCCGCATGGTTGCGGCGCAGAAAGGCCCAACCGACTTCGTCGAAAATTACGCGAAGTACCTGCCGACCGCGACGCTCAGCAAAGCGGTGTATGCCGACAGCGAAGGGTTTGTCTCCGCCATGGACACCCGCGCGCTGGGTATGGCGGTCGTGTCTATGGGCGGCGGCCGTCGTCAGGCGTCAGATACCATTGATTACAGCGTCGGCTTTACCGATATGGCCCGTCTGGGCGACAGCGTTGACGGCCAACGTCCGCTGGCGGTGATCCACGCCAAAGATGAAGCCAGCTGGCAGGAAGCGGCGAAAGCGGTGAAGGCGGCTATTACGCTTGACAATAAAGCGCCGGAAACCACACCGACTGTCTATCGCCGTATCACCGAATAGCGGTATACTGATCTGATCGATAATTTTTGAAGCACTACGTACGGAGAACAATTATGAAACGTGCATTTATTATGGTGCTGGACTCATTCGGCATCGGCGCAACCGAAGATGCGGAACGTTTTGGTGACGTGGGTTCCGATACCATGGGTCACATCGCGGAAGCCTGTGCGAAAGGCGAAGCGGACAACGGTCGTAAAGGCCCTCTGACTCTACCTAACCTGACCCGCCTCGGGCTGGTGAAAGCGCATGAAGGCTCTACCGGTAAAATCGCAGCCGGTATGGACGGCAATGCGGAAGTCGTGGGCGCCTATGCCTGGGCGCACGAGCTCTCCTCCGGTAAAGACACCCCGTCTGGCCACTGGGAAATCGCCGGTGTGCCGGTGCTGTTCGACTGGGGTTACTTCTCCGATCACGAGAACAGCTTCCCGCAGGAGCTGCTCGATAAGCTGGTGAAGCGTGCCAACCTGCCGGGTTACCTCGGCAACTGCCACTCCTCCGGTACCGTGATTCTTGACCAGCTCGGCGAAGAGCATATGAAAACCGGCAAGCCGATTTTCTACACTTCTGCTGACTCCGTGTTCCAGATTGCCTGCCACGAAGAGACCTTTGGCCTGGATAAACTCTACGAGCTGTGCGAAATCGCCCGTGAAGAGCTGACCGAAGGCGGCTACAACATTGGCCGCGTGATCGCGCGTCCGTTTATTGGCGACAAAGCGGGTAACTTCCAGCGTACCGGTAACCGTCACGATCTGGCCGTTGAGCCGCCGGCGCCAACCGTGCTGCAGAAGCTGGTTGATGAGAAAGGCGGTCACGTGGTTTCTGTAGGTAAAATCGCGGATATCTACGCTAACTGCGGCATCACCAAAAAGGTCAAAGCGACCGGACTCGATGCGCTGTTCGATGCCACCATCAAAGAGATGAAAGAAGCGGGCGACAAGACCATTGTCTTCACCAACTTCGTCGACTTCGACTCCTCCTGGGGTCACCGTCGCGACGTAGCGGGTTATGCTGCGGGTCTTGAGCTGTTCGACCGCCGCCTGCCGGAGCTGATGGAGCTGGTGGGTGAAGATGACATTCTGATCCTGACCGCGGACCACGGCTGCGATCCGACCTGGACCGGTACCGACCACACCCGTGAGCACATTCCGGTGCTGGTGTACGGTCCGAAAGTGAAGCCGGGTTCGCTGGGTCACCGTGAAACCTTCGCGGACATCGGCCAGACCCTGGCGAAATACTTTGGTACGTCTGACATGGAATATGGCAAAGCCATGTTCTGATGTCATTGCCCGGTGGCGCTTCGCTTACCGGGCCTACGGTTTTGTAGGCCGGGTAAGGCGTAGCCGCCACCCGGCAAAAACAACAAGTTAAAAGGAACTGAAGATGGCAACTCCTCACATTAATGCAGAAATGGGTGATTTCGCTGACGTCGTATTGATGCCGGGCGACCCGCTGCGCGCGAAGCACATTGCAGAAACCTTCCTGGAAGACGTGCGTGAAGTGAACAACGTTCGCGGCATGCTGGGCTTCACGGGTACTTATAAAGGCCGCAAAATCTCCGTTATGGGCCACGGCATGGGTATCCCATCCTGCTCCATCTACACCAAAGAGCTGATCACCGATTTCGGTGTGAAGAAAATCATCCGCGTAGGCTCCTGCGGTGCGGTGCGCATGGACGTTAAGCTGCGTGACGTGGTGATCGGCATGGGCGCGTGTACCGACTCTAAAGTCAACCGCATCCGCTTTAAGGATCATGACTTTGCGGCCATCGCTGACTTTGACATGGTGCGTAACGCGGTTGACGCGGCAAAAGCGCTGGGCGTTGACGCGCGCGTGGGCAACCTGTTCTCTGCCGATCTGTTCTACTCGCCAGAAGGCGACATGTTCGACGTGATGGAAAAATACGGCATCCTGGGCGTGGAAATGGAAGCGGCCGGTATCTACGGCGTAGCGGCTGAATTCGGTGCGAAAGCGCTGACCATCTGCACCGTATCTGACCATATCCGTACCCACGAGCAGACTACCGCTGCCGAGCGTCAGACCACCTTCAACGACATGATCAAAATCGCGCTGGAATCCGTTCTGCTGGGCGATAAAGAGTAAGAGCTGTTGTGCCGGGTGGCAGCCTCGCCTGACCCGGCCTACGGTTTTGTAAGCCCGCTAAGCGCAGCGCAAGCGGGCTTTTTTACTAGCGCACGGCCTGTGCAACCCATGTTGACAAATCCCTTAACTCTTTTTCCTGCTCCGGAAAATCGCCGATCAGCGCATCACACTCCTGCTGCAACATATCCGCCCGATACAAACAGCCCTGCAGACGCGCGGCCAGCGCCTCTAACGGTGCCGGATTGAGACTATCCGTAAAGACCTGCGTGCGGGTGATATGGCCTTTCTCCACGTCGAAGTGCAGCTCCACGCCGCCCCAGGTAAACCGTTCGTCCAGCAGATGGGAAAAGGCAGGGGCCTGACCGAAGTTCCACTCCCAGCTGCTCTGGCGCGCAAAGGTTTCCGCGAAGTTGGGCAGGTCCGGGGTTTTGTCAGGGGAGATCGCTTCAGCTTCTACCCGCTCGCCGTAATGTTCGAAGAAGGCTTCACGAATCGCATCGCAAATCTGCTCGTGAGTAATCCCGGGCAGCAGTTCCACCAGATTCGCCACGCGCCCGCGCACGGAGGTGATGCCCTTAGCCTGTAGCTTTTTCTTATCTGGATTAAGGTAGTTAGCCAGACGGCTGAGATCGGCGTTCAGCAGCAGGGTACCGTGGTGGAATCCGCGATCCATCGTTTCGCGATAGGCAGAGCCGGATACCTTGCGGTCGCCATCGGGCGTTTTGACCACCAGATCGTTACGTCCGGAGGCTTCCGCCGTCACGCCGAGCGAATTGAGCGCGTTGAGGACGATGGACGTTGAGATGGTTTTGTCGTATTCCGGTTTGCCCGCCATAAAGGTAAAGCAGGTATTGCCCAGATCGTGGAATACCGCGCCGCCGCCGCTGCTGCGGCGCGCCAGACGGACGTTGTCCTCTTCCATACGGCGGGTGTTGCACTCTTTCCACGGGTTTTGCGCACGACCAATAACCACCGTATCGGCATTGCGCCAGAGAAACAGTACGCGCTGGGTGGCAGGCATCTGGCGGAAGATGCACTCCTCCACTGCCAGGTTAAACCAGGGATCGTAAGAGTCAGAGATAAGCAGGCGTAACGTCGACATGGCAGAGTTCCTTTTCCGAATCATTCGCCTACTTTATCACTATTCTTTCTTCTCGCTCTCTTCGTCTTCGGGGACTGACCGGCTGGCGGTCAGCAGGAACGGGGATTGCTGCCAGCGCGTGCGCTTGCCCCGAAGCAGAGTGCGTGCCAGCACAACGCCGATGGCGAGTGAAAGCAGCAGCATCAGGCGCAGAATGTTGGTGGTATTATCGACCTGTTTGGCTTCAGTGGGCAGGGTGTGGGTATCAAGGGTGAGGCGCAGATAGCCCAGCGGGCCATTCTTCCCCTGAATAGGTTCAACAAGCTGCTGGTTGAAGTAGCCGCCGGCTTTTTTGCCGTCCAGCGCCAGCCTGTCTCGCACGTCGACGTGCTCACCCGCTCGGGCAATCAGGTTGCCTTGCTCATCATAGACACCGGCATCAAGAATGCGGCTGTTCTCCGTGAGCAGGCGTAAAACCTGGCCTATCCGCTTCTCGTCAGGCGTTTCGTTACGCATGGACGGCGCGACGTTGAGCGTGACCTGGCGTGCCAGCGTGCGGGCCAGTTCTTCAAACTGCGGGTTGCGTTGCCGTTGATGGTTCTGGCTAAACCACGATGCCCCTTGCATCAGCACCACTAAGAGTGCGAGACAGGAAAGGACAATCACGGCGCGATGGAGCCGGAATTTCAGTTTTGCGCGAGCCATATTCCACCTGCTGAAAATTTACGGCTTAATGTTGCCAGAAGTGATGGTTACAGGGTAGCCTCATGCGTTATTTTCCCTCTGCAACCTTCCGGCGCGAACGAAATTACAGGAGCTTTAATGCCGAACATTACCTGGTGTGACCTGCCAACGGATGTCTCTTTATGGCCAGGATTGCCGCTCTCTTTAAGTGGCGATGAGGTGATGCCTCTGGATTACCACGCCGGTCGTAGCGGCTGGCTGCTGTACGGACGCGGTCTGGATAAGCAACGCCTGACCCAGTATCAAACCAAACTGGGGGCCGCGATGGTCATCGTCGCCGCCTGGTGCGTGGAAGACTACCAGGTCATTCGCCTGGCGGGCTCTCTGACCCAGCGCGCCACGCGCCTGGCGCATGACGCCGGGCTGGATGTCGCACCGCTGGGTAAAATTCCGCACCTGAAAACGCCTGGCCTGCTGGTCATGGACATGGACTCTACCGCCATTCAGATCGAGTGTATCGACGAAATTGCGAAGCTGGCGGGCAGCGGCGAGCTGGTGGCTGAAGTCACCGAGCGTGCGATGCGCGGCGAGCTGGATTTCACCGCCAGCCTGCGACAGCGCGTGGCGACCCTGAAAGGGGCCGATGCCAACATTCTGCGTCAGGTGCGCGATGAACTGCCCCTGATGCCAGGGCTGACGCAGCTGGTGCTGAAGCTGCAGTCCCTCGGCTGGAAGGTGGCGATCGCCTCCGGTGGCTTCACCTTCTTCGCGGATTATCTGCGGGAAAAACTGCATCTGACCACCGTGGTGGCCAACGAGCTGGAGATCATGGACGGCAAGCTGACCGGCCAGGTGATCGGCGATATTGTGGATGCCCAGTACAAAGCCAATACGCTGACGCGCCTCGCGGAAAAATATGAAATTCCGGTTGTCCAGACCGTCGCCATCGGTGACGGCGCGAATGACCTGCCGATGATCAAAGCGGCCGGCCTGGGCATTGCCTACCATGCCAAGCCAAAAGTGAATGAAAAGACGGAAGTGACTATCCGTCACGCTGACCTGATGGGGGTGTTCTGCATTCTCTCCGGCAGCCTTAATCAGAAATAACGGTCTGCTTTGTAGGCCGGGTAAGCGTAAGCGCCACCCGGCTCGCAGGCCGCAGAGAAATAACGAGGTAAACCGTGGCGAAAGCTCCAAAACGCGCATTTGTCTGTAATGAATGTGGTGCGGATTATCCGCGCTGGCAGGGGCAATGTAGCGCCTGCCATGCCTGGAACACCATCACCGAAGTGCGTGGTGTGGCGGCTTCGCCGAGCGTGGCGCGCAATGAACGCCTGAGTGGCTATGCGGGCAATGCAGGCGTGTCGAAGGTACAAAAACTTTCAGACATCAGCCTGGAGGCGCTGCCGCGCTTCTCCACCGGCTTCAAGGAATTTGACCGCGTGCTCGGCGGCGGCGTGGTGCCGGGCAGCGCGATCCTGATCGGCGGTAACCCGGGCGCGGGTAAATCGACTCTGCTGCTGCAAACGCTTTGCAAGCTCGCCGAACAGATGAAAACCCTGTACGTCACGGGCGAAGAATCACTCCAGCAGGTGGCAATGCGCGCGCACCGTCTCGGCCTGCCGACCGGCAACCTGAATATGCTGTCGGAAACCAGCATCGAGCAGATCTGCATGATCGCCGAAGAAGAGCAGCCGAAGCTGATGGTGATCGACTCCATCCAGGTGATGCACATGGCGGACATCCAGTCCTCGCCGGGCAGCGTCGCGCAGGTGCGTGAAACCGCGGCCTACCTGACGCGCTTTGCCAAAACGCGCGGCGTGGCGATTGTGATGGTCGGCCACGTGACCAAAGACGGCTCGCTGGCGGGACCGAAGGTGCTCGAACACTGTATCGACTGCTCGGTAATGCTCGACGGCGACGCAGACTCTCGCTTCCGTACCCTGCGCAGCCATAAAAATCGCTTTGGGGCGGTTAACGAACTGGGCGTGTTTGCCATGACCGAACAGGGGCTGCGCGAAGTCAGCAATCCGTCGGCCATCTTCCTGAGCCGGGGAGATGAAATCACCTCCGGCAGCTCGGTGATGGTGCTGTGGGAAGGGACGCGCCCGCTGCTCGTCGAAATTCAGGCACTGGTGGATCACTCGATGATGGGCAACCCGCGACGCGTGGCGGTCGGTCTGGAACAGAACCGCCTGGCAATCCTGCTGGCGGTGCTGCACCGTCACGGCGGGCTGCAGATGGCGGATCAGGACGTCTTCGTGAACGTGGTCGGCGGCGTCAAAGTCACCGAGACCAGCGCAGACCTGGCGCTGCTGCTGGCGATGGTCTCCAGCCTGCGCGACAGACCGCTGCCGCAGGATCTGGTCGTCTTTGGCGAAGTGGGCCTCGCCGGGGAAATCCGTCCGGTGCCGAGCGGCCAGGAGCGTATCTCCGAGGCGGCAAAACACGGTTTCCGTCGGGCTATCGTTCCCGCCGCCAACGTGCCGAAAAAAATCCCGGAAGGGATGCAGGTCTTTGGCGTGAAGAAACTCGCAGATGCGTTAAATGTCTTTGACGACTTATAATTACGTATTCGATTTTGCAGGAGGCACCGTAATTTATGTCATCATTTGACTACATCAAGACCGCTATCCGCCAGAAAGGCTGCACGTTGCAGCAGGTGGCAGACGCCAGCGGTATGACCAAAGGCTACCTGAGCCAACTGCTGAACGCCAAAATCAAAAGCCCCAGCGCGCAGAAGCTGGAAGCGCTGCACCGCTTTCTGGGGCTGGAATTCCCGCGTATGCAAAAGAACATCGGCGTGGTGTTTGGCAAGTTTTACCCGCTGCATACCGGGCATATCTATCTGATCCAGCGCGCCTGTAGCCAGGTGGACGAGCTGCACATCATCATGGGGTACGACGAAACCCGCGATCGTCAGCTGTTTGAAGACAGCGCCATGTCGCAGCAGCCGACCGTGCCGGACCGTTTGCGCTGGCTGCTTCAGACCTTCAAGTACCAGAAAAACATTCGCATTCATGCCTTTAACGAAGAGGGTATGGAGCCGTACCCACACGGCTGGGACGTGTGGAGCAACGGCATCAAAGCGTTTATGGAAGAGAAGGGCATTGCGCCGAACTGGATCTACACCTCTGAAGAGTCCGACGCGCCGCAGTTCCGCGAGCATCTGGGCATCGAGACGGTGCTGATCGACCCGAAACGCACCTTCATGAACATCAGCGGAGCGCAGATCCGCGAAAACCCGTTCCGCTACTGGGATTACATCCCGACCGAGGTGAAGCCGTTCTTTGTGCGCACCGTCGCGATCCTGGGCGGCGAGTCGAGCGGTAAATCAACGCTGGTCAACAAGCTCGCTAACATCTTCAACACGACCAGCGCGTGGGAGTACGGCCGCGACTATGTCTTCTCGCACCTGGGCGGCGACGAGATGGCGCTGCAGTATTCCGACTACGACAAAATCGCGCTCGGTCACGCTCAGTACATTGATTTCGCGGTGAAATACGCCAACAAGGTGGCGTTCATCGATACCGATTTTGTCACCACCCAGGCGTTCTGCAAAAAGTACGAAGGGCGCGAGCACCCGTTCGTGCAGGCGCTGATTGACGAATACCGCTTTGACCTGGTGATCCTGCTGGAAAACAACACCCCGTGGGTGGCCGACGGCATGCGCAGCCTCGGCAGCTCGGTGGACAGGCGGGAATTCCAGTCCATGCTGGTGGAGATGCTCAACGAAAACAACGTTGAGTTTGTGCACGTTGAAGAGTCAGACTACGATTCCCGTTTCCTGCGCTGCGTCGAACTGGTGAAGGAGATGATGGGGGAGCAGGGGTAAGCGTTAACCGCCCTCTCCCTTTGGAGAGGGCCGGAGTGAGGGAATCAGTCCACTCAGAACTCAACCACCACTTTCCCACGCATATGCCCGTCCAGCACCTTGCGGTGCGCCTCGGTAATGCTTTCCACGCTCAGCCCGTGCAGCGTTTCACTCAGTGAGCTTTCCACCACGCCGTTATCCACCAGCTTCGCCACCTCATTGAGGATCTCACCCTGACGCGCCATATCAGCGGTCTGGTACATGCTGCGGGTGTACATAAATTCCCAGTGCAGGGCGGCGGATTTGGACTTCAGCTTGTCCTGGTTCAGCGGGTGTTCATTCTCCACGATGGAACAGATATGCCCCTGCGGTGCAATCAGGTCGCTGACCGCATCCCAGTGCCCGTCGGTGTCGTTGAGGATGAAAATGTAATCCACAAAGGTCAGCCCGTGCTTCGCCAGTTCGCCTTTCAGATCGCGGTAGTTCACCACCACATCTGCACCGCGATCGCGGCACCACCGGGCGGAATCTTCTCGGGACGCGGTTGCGATCACCTTTACCTTGCTGTTGTGCTTCGCAAACGGGATCGCCAGCGATCCCACCCCGCCCGCACCGCCGACGATCAGCAGGGTTTTGTCCGCACCGGCGTCCTGAATGTTCAGCCGTTCAAACAGGCCTTCCCACGCGGTGAGCGCGGTCAACGGCAGCGCGGCGGCAGCCGCCCAGCCGAGGCTTGACGGTTTGTGCCCGACAATGCGTGCATCGATCAGCTGATGCGTAGCGTTGCTGCCCGGACGGGTGATGTCGCCTGCGTACCACACTTCATCTCCCGGTTTGAATCCGGTGACGCCAGCCCCAACGGCTTTGACGATTCCGCTGGCATCCCAACCCAGCACGCGCGGCTCGTTCAGCCCGTTCTTAGCAATGCCCGCGTGGACTTTGGTATCGACCGGGTTAACGGAGACGGCTTTCACCTCCACCAGCAGATCGTGCTCGCCGGGCTGCGGCATCGGTGGAGTGATTTCAATGAAAGTAGAGGGATTTTCAGGGTTAACGGCGATGGCTTTAACTGACATGGTGTGCTCCTCAATGGCATGCGTTTTGTTGAGGCTAGTCTATTAAGTGGCCATCTGCGTGATAAGATGGACAATTAAGAACTCAGCGTTCGTACAGGATGAACAATCATGTTTAAACAGCTGCAGGATATGGCGCTATTCGCGCTGGTGGCCGAGATGGGCAGCTTTACCGCGGCAGCCCAGAAGGCGGAGCTGCCAAAATCCAGCGTAAGCCAGCGGATTAGCCAGCTGGAGCAGCAGGTGGGCATTCGCCTGCTTAACCGCACCACACGCAGGCTGAACCTGACGTTTGCGGGCGAGCACTATCTGGTGCACTGCCGTGAAATGCTGGCGGCCAGCGAGCGGGCGGAGTACGCCATCCAGCGCCTGCGCGAAAACCCCAGCGGGCGGCTGCGCATCACCTGCCCGGCGGGGATTGGCGCGACGCTGCTGGCGCATATGAATGCCGAGTTCCAGCTTCGCTATCCCGAGGTTTCGCTGGACGTGTCGATCTCTGATGACGTGGTGGATCTGGTCGAGGCCGGCTTTGACGTGGCGCTGCGTACCGGCAAGCCGCAGGACTCCTCCCTGATTGGCCGCATGATCGGGCACTGCCCGCGCTACATGCTGGCCTCGCCGGACTATCTGGCGCGCCGTGGGCCGCTAACGCATCCCCGTCAGCTGGTGGAGCACCGCAGCATTACGCATCGGGCGTGGTCAGAGTGGCTTCTGCGAAGCGAGAGCGAGGATTACCGCTACCTGCCGGATAACGCGCACATGACCGATAACCTGGTATACGCCCGCGAATGTGCGATTGCCGGTGCGGGGATTACGCTCCTTCCGGCTTTTTTGCTGGAAGATAAGGTCGAGAAAGGGGCGCTGGTTCAGGTGCTGCCGGAATGGAATGTTGAAGGCAACGACCTCTGGCTGGCCTACCCGAGCCGCAAGCTGAATTCGCCCGCGCTGATGAGCTATATCGAGTTTGCGATGCAGTTTGACGAGGTGAAGCGGTATTACGTGGGCAAATAAAAAAGCCGGGTGGCGCTCACGCTTACCCGGCCTACAAACTGCGCAGTACCGTAGGCCGGGTAAGGCGAAGCCGCCACCCGGCACTCAGGCACTTATTTCGCAATACGCTTGTACTTAATACGCTTCGGCTCCAGCGCGTCGGCGCCCAGCGTGCGTTTCTTGTACTCTTCGTATTCGGTGAAGTTACCTTCGAAGAACTCCACCTTACCTTCATCCTGGTAGTCCAGAATGTGGGTCGCGATACGGTCCAGGAACCAGCGGTCGTGCGAGATAACCATCGCGCAGCCCGGGAATTCCAGCAGGGCGTTTTCCAGCGCGCGCAGGGTTTCGATATCCAGGTCGTTTGTTGGTTCATCGAGCAGCAGAACGTTACCGCCCACCTGCAGCAGCTTCGCCAGATGCAGACGACCGCGCTCACCGCCGGACAGCTCGCCCACGCGTTTGCCCTGGTCGGTGCCTTTGAAGTTAAAGCGGCCAACGTAGGCGCGGCTTGGCATCTCGGTGTTGCCGATACGCATGATATCCAGACCGCCGGAGACTTCTTCCCACACGGTTTTGCTGTTATCCATCGCGTCGCGGAACTGGTCAACGGAGGCCAGCTTCACGGTCTCACCCAGGGTGATAGAGCCGCTGTCTGGCTGTTCCTGACCGGACATCATGCGGAACAGGGTCGATTTACCCGCGCCGTTCGGACCGATGATGCCCACGATAGCGCCTTTCGGTACGGAGAAGGTCAGATCGTCGATCAGCACGCGGTCGCCGTAGGACTTACGCAGGTTGGTCACTTCAACCACTTTATCCCCCAGACGAGCTCCAGGTGGAATAAACAGTTCGTTGGTTTCGTTACGTTTCTGGTATTCGGTGTTGTTCAGCTCTTCAAAGCGTGCCAGACGGGCTTTGCCCTTAGACTGACGGCCTTTTGTGCCCTGACGCACCCACTCCAGCTCTTTCTCGATAGACTTACGGCGCGCCGCTTCCTGAGACGCTTCCTGAGCCAGACGCTGATCTTTCTGCTCCAGCCAGGAGGAGTAGTTGCCTTCCCACGGAATACCTTCACCGCGGTCCAGCTCCAGGATCCAGCCGGCGACGTTGTCGAGGAAGTAACGGTCGTGGGTAATCGCCACAACGGTGCCTTCGAAGTCGTGCAGGAAGCGCTCCAGCCACGCCACGGATTCCGCATCCAGGTGGTTAGTCGGTTCGTCGAGCAGCAGCATGTCTGGTTTTTCCAGCAGCAGGCGGCACAGCGCCACGCGGCGGCGTTCACCACCGGAGAGGTTCGCGATTTTTGCATCCCAGTCCGGCAGACGCAGGGCATCCGCCGCGCGCTCCAGCTGCACGTTCAGGTTGTGACCGTCGTGCGCCTGGATGATCTCTTCATACTTGCCCTGCTGTGCGGCCAGCTTGTCGAAGTCCGCATCCGGTTCGGCATATTTGGCATACACTTCATCCAGACCTTTCAGGGCGTTAACCACTTCGGACACCGCTTCTTCAACGGATTCGCGAACGGTGTGTTCCGGGTTCAGCTGAGGTTCCTGCGGCAGGTAGCCAATCTTGATGCCAGGCTGCGGACGGGCTTCACCTTCGATGTCTGTATCAATGCCGGCCATGATGCGCAGCAGGGTGGACTTACCGGCACCGTTGAGACCCAGAACACCGATTTTTGCGCCCGGGAAGAAGCTCAGCGAGATATTTTTAAGAATATGACGTTTCGGCGGGACAACTTTGCCGACACGATGCATGGTATAAACGAATTGAGCCACGTTGGACTTCGCCTCTTTTATCGTAATGAGAAGGAATTTCAGCCTCGAAGTGTAGCCTTTTTCCCGCCCTAATCCCAGCCAGGAACGTCGGGAGTGTTAAAACGCGCAAGAAAGGTAAAAAAGTGTCCATGACGTGGCGCGTTGCAGGATGCCTGGTTAGCATAAGTTAATGAGACTTTGACGTGGCAAGACGCTGCAATTGACGAAAAAACAATGAGGAAGAGCTTGTGGAAAAAGCCAAACGGGTGGTCTGGCGTCTGCTGGCTGCCAGCGTATGCGTAATGGCGGTAAGCCAGGCGGTGCATGCCGATTCACTGGATGAACAACGTAACCGGTATGCCCAGATTAAGCAGGCATGGGACAACAAGCAGATGGATACCGTGCAGGCGCTGATGCCGACGCTCAAGGATTATCCGCTGTATCCGTATCTGGAGTATCGTCAAATTACGGACGATCTCATGAACCAGCCCACCGTTACCGTGAATAACTTCATTCAGGCGAACCCGACCCTGCCGCCTGCCCGAAATCTCCAGTCTCGATTTGTGAACGAACTGGCGCGACGCGAAGACTGGCGCGGACTGCTGGCGTTTAGCCCTGAAAAGCCGAATACCACCGAAGCGCAGTGTAACTACTACTACGCGAAATGGGCGACCGGCCAGCAGGAAGAGGCCTGGGCCGGGGCGAAAGAGCTCTGGCTGACCGGGAAAAACCAGCCGAACGCCTGTGATTCCCTGTTCGGCGCGTGGCGTGCTTCCGGCAAGCAGGATCCGCTGTCCTACCTCGAGCGTATCCGCCTGGCGATGAAAGCCGGTAATACGCGTCTGGTGACTGCGCTGGCGGGGCAGATGCCGTCCGATTACCAGACGATTTCCACGGCAGTTATCTCGCTGGCAAACGATCCCAACAGCGTCCTGACCTTTGCCCGCAGTACGGGCGCGACCGATTTTACCCGCCAGATGGCGGCGGTGGCTTTTGCCAGCGTGGCGCGTGACGATGTGGAAAACGCGCGGCTGATGATCCCGCAGCTGGTGCAGGCGCAGCAGCTTAATGAGGAGCAAACGCAGGAGCTGCGCGATATCGTGGCGTGGCGACTGATGGGCACCGATGTGACCGACGAGCAGGCGCGCTGGCGAGACGATGCGATTATGCGTTCGAACTCCACGTCGCTGGTGGAACGCCGCGTGCGAATGGCGCTGGGTACGGGCGACCGTCGTGGGCTCAATACCTGGCTCGCCCGGTTGCCTATGGAGGCCAAAGAGAAAGATGAATGGCGTTACTGGCAGGCCGATCTGCTGCTGGAGCGCGGTCGTGATGATGAGGCCAAAGAAATTCTTCATACGCTGATGCAGCAGCGCGGGTTCTACCCGATGGCGGCCGCGCAGCGCCTGGGCGAGGAGTACACCTTCCGCATCGATAAAGCGCCCGCTAACGCGAATCCGGCGCTGACCCAGGGGCCAGAAATGGCGCGCGTTCGCGAGCTGATGTACTGGAATATGGACAACACCGCGCGCAGCGAGTGGGCGAATCTGGTGACCAGCCGCACCACCGATGAAAAAGCTCAGCTTGCCCGCTATGCGTTTGATAACCACTGGTGGGATCTGAGCGTGCAGGCGACGATCGCCGGTAAGCTGTGGGATCATCTCGAAGAGCGTTTCCCGCTGGCTTACAAGGATCTGTTCGATCGCTACACCAGCGGCAAAGATATCCCGCAAAGTTACGCGATGGCGATTGCCCGTCAGGAAAGCGCCTGGAACCCGAAAGTCCGTTCCCCGGTGGGTGCCAGCGGCCTGATGCAGATCATGCCGGGCACGGCGACGCACACGGTGAAGATGTTTAACATCCCTGGATACAGTAGCCCGTCACAGCTTCTCGATCCGGATACCAACATCAACATCGGTACCAGCTACCTGCAGTATGTGTACCAGCAGTTCGGCAATAACCGTATCTTCGCGTCGGCGGCATACAACGCGGGACCGGGTCGCGTGCGCACCTGGCTCGGCAACAGCGCCGGACGCATCGACGCCGTTGCGTTTGTCGAGAGCATCCCGTTCTCGGAAACGCGCGGCTACGTGAAGAACGTGCTGGCTTATGACGCCTACTATCGCTACTTCATGGGGCAGAAAGATACCCTGATGAGCGATGCCGAGTGGCAGAGACGTTACTGATCGGCGTGGGTTGTGTTATGCTGTACTCGCTAAAGAGTACAAGAGGCAGCATAACATGACCCAGCATTCCCCGTATTCCTCGGCAATGGCCGAACAACGTCATCAGGAGTGGCTTCGTTTTGTGGAGCTGCTTCGCCAGTCTTACGAGCAGGATTTGCATTTACCCCTGATGCAGCTAATGCTCACGCCAGACGAGCGTGAGGCGCTGGGCACGCGCGTGCGGATCATTGAAGAGCTGCTGCGCGGCGAGATGAGCCAGCGCGAGCTGAAAAATGAGCTCGGCGCGGGCATTGCGACGATTACCCGCGGATCGAACAGCCTGAAGTCGGCGCCCGTTGAGCTGCGCCAGTGGCTGGAAGCGGTGTTGTTGAAAAACGCCTAACGATAGATCGCGTTATGGAACGGGCTTAACGCCAGGATCACCGCCTGATGGTAAACGCCTGAACGCGTCAGCGCGCCGGCGGTAAAGACGCCAATCGCCCCTTCTTTACGGCCAATCTCATCAATGCCGGTGTACTGCGACATCACCGGCCCAAGCGCTTCACCCGCACGCACTTTTTCCAGAATGATCTCCGGCAGGGGCAGGGTGGCCGAACGCGCTTCGCCGCGCTGTTCACGGCTTTCGATCACCACCCAGCTAAAGGTTGCGCCTTCGTCGATACCGGCTTCAATCGCCACCCAAAAGTCCGCATCCGGGGCCGCAGCCCTGGCATTTGCCACGCGATTTCGTGCGCCAGCGCGCGTTTCCTCGCTGCCAAACGGCTGTTCAGGAACGCCACTCTCGACGCCGATGGCCTCAATATGGCAGGATCCTGCGCCGAAGATCTCGTCAAATGCCCTTAGAATTGCCTGAATTTTGGCAGGATTAGTGGTAGCAGAGACAACATGGTGCATAATTAAGCTCGATTCAAAAAAAACTCATCGCAGTATAACGGAAAAAAAGCATGTTACAGGTATACCTTGTTCGCCACGGTGAAACGCAGTGGAACGCCGAGCGACGTATTCAAGGCCAGTCAGACAGTCCTCTCACTGAGAAGGGTGTGCAGCAAGCGTGGCAGGTGGCAGAGCGTGCCAGAACGCTGGGCATTACCCACGTGATTACCAGCGACTTAGGTCGCACACAGCAGACGGCGCGCATCATCGCAGACGCCTGCGGCTGTGACGTCATGCTTGAGCCGCGCCTGCGCGAGCTGGATATGGGCGTGCTGGAAAAACGGCATATCGATACGCTGACGGAAACGGAAGAGGGCTGGCGCCGCACGCTGGTAAACGGTACCGAAGATGGCCGTATTCCTGAGGGCGAATCCATGCAGGAGCTCAGCGTACGTATGCATGCCGCCCTGGCGGAATGCCTGAAGCTCCCGGCAGGAAGCCGTCCGCTGCTGGTGAGTCATGGGATTGCGTTGGGATGCCTGGTGAGCACCATTCTGGGACTACCGGCTTACGCTGAGCGCCGTTTGCGTCTGCGCAACTGCTCTATTTCCCGAATTGATTATCAGGAGAGCGCGTGGCTGGCGTCAGGCTGGGTGGTGGAGATGGCAGGGGACATTTCGCATCTTGATGCCCCTGCGCTTGACGAACTGCAGCGTTAACGACGTATCGGAATCAAGAATTCCATACGCAGATTGATGGGGCCTTCTTCCGGTTTGGCATCCTGCGCCGGGTAGTAGCGCTCAATGTCCTGACCTTTACGGCGATTCAGATTCAGCATCGGCATGCAGGTTCCGTAAACGGTCAGGATGAACTCCTGAACGCCCGTTCCCAGCCCTTCATAGGCGAACATCACATATTCACCGCCTTCCAGCACGACAGGTTTTGAACCCTGAATGTAGCCATTGGCCATCTCTGGCGTCAGCGCGGTGGTGTAGAACACCTCCTGCTCGTCGTCCTTTTCCTGGCTTGGGTGCGTTTCGTTGAGACCATACAGAATAGGCGGGATCGCCGGTGCGTGGCTCAGGAAGTCGCGCCAGAACTGGACGCGCATCTGATGACGGAACTCGGAAATCTGCTCCAGCGAACAGGAGTAGCTCTGCGTCGTGCCGATCAGATGGGTTTCCGGCAGGGTAATAATTTCATACTTCGGCATCGCGAACTCGCCCAGACGCAGCGGCGGACGCATGCCAAACGAGCTCCAGTCAGGCGAGCGACGATACAGCGCTGGCGTCAACGAGAACTGTTTTTTAAAGGCGCGGGTGAAGGTCTGCTGCGAATCGAAACGATATTGCAGGGCGATATCCAGAATCGGGCGCGCGGTCAGGCGCAGAGCCACAGCAGATTTCGATAAACGACGTGCGCGAATATAGGCCCCGATAGCATGACCGGTGACATCCTTGAACATCCTTTGCAGATGCCACTTGGAATAGCCTGCTTTAGCCGCCACATTATCCAGTGACAAAGGCTGGTCGAGATGACCTTCCAGCCAGGTGAGCAGGTCGCGAATAATTCCAGCCTGATCCATATACTATCCTCATCCTTAAAACAGCAGGTGCCTGATAACAGGTTAGCGGATAATAGCATTTTTTGATGTTTTAGCATTCAGTGTTTTTTTTGCGCTTTCATGCTTTTTGTAGGGCATTATGGGTAAATATATTCTAATCCTGTGATCTTGCTACATTTTTGTCTAAAGTGTTGAATAATCGCTCAGTGTAATTTTAAAGAATGGTAACAATATGAAATACAAGACTTTGCTCTTCACCGCGCTGATGTTGATGGCCGGGCGCGTCGCACAGGCGGAACAGATTGGTTCTGTCGACACCGTGTTCAAAATGTTTGGCCCGGACCACAAAATCGTGGTGGAGGCGTTTGACGATCCGGACGTGAAAAACGTCACCTGCTATGTCAGCCGTGCGAAAACGGGCGGTATCAAGGGCGGTCTGGGGCTGGCGGAAGACACCTCCGATGCGGCGATCTCCTGTCAGCAGGTGGGCCCGGTTGAATTGAGCGATAAAATTAAAAACGGCAAAGCGCAGGGCGACGTGGTATTCCAGAAACGAACCTCGCTGGTGTTCAAAAAGCTGCAGGTTGTGCGTTTCTATGATGCCAAACGCAATACGCTGGCTTACCTGGCCTATTCCGATAAAGTGGTAGAAGGTTCACCGAAAAACGCGATCAGCGCGGTGCCGATTATGCCGTGGCGGGAATAAAAAAAACGGCGCAAATGCGCCGTTTTTTATTGCGTTAACTGCGGGATTACTCCTGCAGGTCACCGCAGAAACGGTACCCTTCGCCGTGGATCGTGGCGATGATTTCCGGCGTATCTGGCGTAGATTCGAAGTGCTTACGAATACGACGGATGGTGACGTCTACGGTACGGTCGTGCGGCTTCAGCTCACGGCCGGTCATTTTCTTCAGCAGCTCTGCACGGGACTGGATCTTGCCCGGGTTTTCGCAGAAGTGCAGCATCGCGCGGAATTCACTGCGCGGCAGTTTATACTGCTCGCCGTTCGGGCTAATCAGCGAACGGCTATTGATATCAAGTTCCCAGCCGTTGAATTTGTAGCTATCGACGCTACGACGCTCTTCGCTGACCGTGCCCAGGTTCATGGTGCGGGACAGCAGGTTGCGTGCACGAATGGTTAACTCGCGAGGGTTGAACGGCTTGGTGATGTAATCATCCGCACCGATTTCCAGGCCAAGAATTTTATCAACTTCGTTGTCACGGCCCGTCAGGAACATTAACGCGACGTTCGCCTGCTCGCGCAGTTCGCGCGCCAGAAGAAGACCGTTTTTGCCCGGCAGGTTAATATCCATGATCACCAGGTTGATATCATTTTCAGAAAGGATCTGATGCATCTCTGCGCCATCGGTCGCTTCAAAGACATCGTAGCCTTCTGCTTCGAAAATGCTCTTTAACGTGTTGCGTGTTACCAACTCGTCTTCAACGATAAGAATGTGCGGGGTCTGCATGTTTGCTACCTAAATTGCCAACTAAATCGAAACAGGAAGTACAAAAGTCCCTGACCTGCCTGATGCATGTCGCAAATTAACATGATCGGCTTAACGTGACTAAAGTACGTAATTGCGTTCTTGATGCACTTTCCATCAACGTCAACAACATCATTAGCTTGGTCTTGGGTACTTTCCCTTTGGACCCGACAGTGTCAAAAACGGCTGTCATCCTAACCATTTTAACAGCAACATAACAGGCTAAGTGACACCAGACACCCAATAAAACTACGCTTCGTTGACATATATCAAGTTCAATTGTAGCACGTTAACAGTTTGATGAAATCATCGTAGCCGAATGCTAGCCTTTGTCACAATTTTTCAATAAACCAACTAGTTGCGGACATTGATTTATAAACGAAGCGAATCCAATCAGAATAGAGTATTCATGTTACTATTATCATTATAAAACATAGGGATAATAGTGTTCTGTTAACATTCTAACTGATTGTTCAGACACAGAATAGTTTAGCGTTTTTAATTTGTTATGAAACGCTATTTCGGTGATTTGTGTTGCAATTTTGTAAATTCGCGCTGCGTAATATGTTGAAGTGCATCACATTTTTACCGGCTAACTGATTAAAAAGAGAGCATAAATGCATCTGTCGATTGTACTGGTTGCACCAGCCAGAGCAGAAAATATAGGCGCAGCGGCGCGTGCGATGAAGACCATGGGTTTTACCGATTTACGTATTGTGGACAGCACGGCCCATCTGGAGCCAGCCGCCCGGTGGGTGGCGCACGGTTCGGGAGATATTCTCGATAATATAACCACTTACGCTACGCTTGCCGACGCGCTGCATGACATTTCGTTTACCGTTGCAACCACCGCGCGCAGCCGGGCGAAGTTCCACTATTACGCCACGCCTGCTGAACTGGTACCCATGCTCGAAGAGAAAAGCCAGTGGCTGGAGAAAGCCGCGCTGGTATTTGGACGTGAAGATTCCGGATTAACCAACGAAGAGCTGGAATTGGCGGACGTTCTTACCGGTGCGACGATGGTGGCCGATTATCCTTCCCTGAATTTGGGCCAGGCGGTCATGGTCTATTGCTATCAATTAGCCTCCCTAATGCAAATCCCTCAACCTCAGCCAGAAGCGGCAAATGAAAATCAGCTGGCCGCGCTGCGAACTCGCGTGCAGGGGCTGTTATCGAGCCTTGGCGTCGCGGACGATCAGAAAATGGCCGACTGGCTGCAGCAGCGTCTTGGTCGTCTTGAGCAACGGGACACCGCCATGTTGCACCGTTTGCTGCACGATATTGAAAAAAAATTTACCGAGTAAAATACTGCCATAAGTTTTTATTATGGCGAATAAGTCTGTCTGAACGGGTTGCGTTTGGGGGAATTGGATGAAAATAAAGCGGCACGCAGCGGGACCTGAGAGTCTCCCAAAATGTGATCAAATTAAAAATCCATTGACTTAAGGGGCCCGATCCTTTAACCCTAAAAGAATACAGCACAGACAGATAATAATGACAGAGTACACAACATCCATGAAACGCATCAGCATCACCACCATTACCACAACCATCATCATTACCACAGGTAACGATGCGGGCTGACGCGTACAGGAAAAACAGAAAAAAGCCCGCACCTGAACAGTGCGGGCTTTTTTTTCGGCTAAAGGAAACGAGGTAGAACCATGCGAGTGTTGAAGTTTGGCGGTACATCAGTGGCAAATGCAGAACGTTTTCTGCGTGTTGCCGATATCCTGGAAAGCAACGCCAGGCAGGGGCAGGTTGCGACCGTGCTCTCTGCCCCGGCAAAAATCACGAACCATCTGGTGGCGATGATTGAAAAAACCATCGGTGGCCAGGATGCACTTCCGAACATCAGCGACGCAGAGCGTATCTTCTCTGACTTACTGCAAGGCCTGGCAGAAGCGCTGCCTGGCTTCCCGCATGCGCAACTGAAGTCTTTTGTTGAACAAGAATTCGCGCAAATTAAACATGTCCTGCACGGCATCAGCCTTCTCGGCCAGTGCCCGGACAGCATCAATGCAGCGCTGATTTGTCGCGGTGAAAAACTCTCTATTGCCATCATGGCCGGCGTGCTGGAAGCGCGCGGCCATAGCGTGACCGTGATCGATCCCGTTGAAAAACTGCTGGCGGTGGGCCACTACCTCGAATCCACCGTTGATATTGCCGAATCAACCCGCCGTATCGCCGCCAGCAAAATTCCCGCTGACCACATGATCCTGATGGCAGGCTTCACCGCCGGTAACGAGAAGGGCGAGCTGGTGGTGCTGGGCCGTAACGGTTCCGACTACTCCGCCGCCGTGCTGGCCGCCTGTTTACGCGCGGACTGTTGTGAGATCTGGACTGATGTTGACGGCGTGTATACCTGCGATCCGCGCCAGGTACCGGACGCCAGGCTGCTGAAGTCGATGTCGTACCAGGAAGCGATGGAGCTTTCCTACTTCGGCGCCAAAGTACTTCACCCGCGTACCATCTCCCCGATTGCCCAGTTCCAGATCCCTTGCCTGATTAAAAACACCGGTAACCCGCAGGCGCCGGGTACGCTGATTGGCGCGAGTACCGATGAGGACGGACTGCCGGTGAAAGGCATCTCCAACCTGAACAACATGGCGATGTTCAGCGTCTCAGGTCCGGGGATGAAAGGGATGGTCGGCATGGCGGCACGCGTGTTTGCGGCCATGTCCCGCAACGGTATTTCGGTGGTGCTGATCACCCAGTCTTCCTCCGAGTACAGCATCAGCTTCTGCGTGCCGCAGGCTGACTGCCTTCGCGCCCGCCGCGCGCTGGAGGAAGAGTTCTATCTGGAGCTGAAAGAAGAATTGCTGGAGCCGCTCGCGATTCAGGAGCGTCTGGCGATCATCTCCGTGGTGGGCGACGGTATGCGCACCCTGCGCGGTATCTCCGCCAAATTCTTTGCCGCGCTGGCGCGCGCCAATATCAATATCGTGGCGATTGCCCAGGGCTCGTCAGAGCGTTCAATTTCTGTTGTTGTGGATAACGACGATGCCACTACCGGCGTTCGTGTGGTTCACCAGATGCTGTTCAACACCGATCAGGTTATCGAGCTGTTCCTGATTGGCGTGGGCGGCGTCGGCGGTGCGCTGCTGGAGCAGGTGAAGCGTCAGCAGGAATGGCTTAAGAAGAAACACATCGACCTGCGCGTCTGCGGGATCGCGAATTCCAGAGCGCTGCTGACCAACGTCCACGGCCTGAACCTGGAAAACTGGCAGGCCGAGATGAATGAGGCAAAAGAGCCGTTCAACCTGGGTCGGCTGATCCGTCTGGTAAAAGAGTATCATCTGCTTAACCCGGTGATCGTTGACTGTACTTCGAACCAGGCGGTGGCCGACCAGTACGCGGACTTCCTGCGCGAAGGTTTCCACGTGGTGACGCCGAACAAAAAGGCCAACACCTCGTCGATGGATTACTATCACCAGCTGCGTCTGGCGGCGAGCAAGTCGCGCCGCAAGTTCCTCTACGACACCAACGTGGGGGCAGGCCTGCCGGTTATCGAGAACCTGCAGAACCTGCTTAACGCGGGCGATGAGCTGCAGCGTTTCTCCGGCATTCTCTCCGGATCGCTGTCGTTTATCTTCGGCAAGCTGGACGAAGGAATGAGCCTCTCGGAGGCCACCCGCGCCGCGCGCGAGCTGGGCTATACCGAGCCGGATCCGCGTGACGATCTTTCCGGCATGGACGTGGCGCGCAAGCTGCTGATCCTCGCGCGCGAAACGGGCCGTGAGCTTGAGCTTTCCGATATTGTGATTGAACCTGTTCTGCCGGCAGAATTTGACAGCAGCGGCGATGTCGGCGCCTTTATGGCCAGGCTGCCGCAGCTTGACGACGCGTTTGCCGCCCGCGTGGCGAAAGCCCGTGATGAAGGTAAGGTATTGCGCTATGTTGGCAACATTGAAGAAGATGGCGTGTGCCGGGTGAAGATTGCCGAAGTGGATGGCAACGATCCGCTGTACAAAGTCAAAAACGGCGAAAACGCCCTCGCGTTTTACAGCCACTATTATCAGCCACTGCCGCTGGTGCTTCGCGGCTATGGCGCAGGGAACGACGTTACGGCGGCGGGTGTCTTTGCCGATCTGCTGCGTACCCTGTCATGGAAGTTAGGAGTTTAACATGGTCAAAGTTTATGCCCCGGCTTCCAGCGCGAATATGAGCGTCGGATTTGACGTGCTGGGTGCGGCGGTGACGCCGGTAGACGGTTCGCTGCTGGGCGATACGGTGACGGTGGAAGCGGCAGACAGCTTCAGCCTGAATAACGTAGGCCGCTTCGCCAGCAAACTGCCGTCTGAGCCACGCGAGAATATCGTCTATCAGTGCTGGGAGCGTTTCTGTCAGGAGATCGGTAAAAACGTGCCGGTTGCCATGACGCTGGAAAAAAGTATGCCGATTGGCTCCGGGCTGGGTTCCAGCGCCTGCTCGGTGGTCGCCGCGCTGGTGGCGATGAACGAGCACTGCGGCAAGCCGCTGAACAACAACCGCCTGCTTGCCTTAATGGGCGAGCTGGAAGGGCGTATCTCCGGCAGCATTCATTATGACAACGTCGCGCCATGCTTCCTCGGCGGCATGCAGCTGATGATCGAAGAAAATGGCATCATCAGCCAGCAGGTGCCAGGGTTTGATGAGTGGCTGTGGGTGCTGGCCTATCCGGGTATCAAGGTATCAACCGCGGAAGCGCGTGCGATCCTGCCTGCGCAGTATCGCCGTCAGGACTGTATCGCCCACGGGCGTCATCTGGCGGGCTTTATCCACGCCTGCTACACCCGTCAGCCGCAGCTGGCGGCCAAACTGATGAAGGACGTCATTGCCGAGCCGTACCGCACGAAGCTGCTGCCCGGCTTTAACGAGGCGCGACAGGCGTCCATGGATATCGGCGCGCAGGCGTGCGGCATCTCCGGCTCCGGCCCGACGCTGTTCGCCCTGTGCGACAAGCCTGACACTGCGCAGCGCGTGGCGGACTGGCTCTCTAAACACTACCTGCAAAATCAGGAAGGCTTTGTTCATATTTGCCGTCTGGACACGGCTGGCGCACGAGTACTGGGATAATTAATGAAACTCTACAACCTTAAAGATCATAACGAGCAGGTCAGCTTCGCGCAGGCGGTGACTCAGGGACTGGGCAAAAATCAGGGGCTGTTTTTCCCGCATGACCTGCCGGAATTCCAGTTGACCGAGATTGATGACCTGCTGAAGCAGGATTTTGTCACCCGCAGCACCAAAATTTTGTCCGCGTTTATCGGCGATGAAATTCCGCAGGAGCTGCTGGAAGAGCGCGTACGCGCGGCATTCGCGTTCCCGGCGCCGGTTCAGCAGGTTGAGCCTGATGTTGGCTGCCTGGAGCTGTTCCACGGTCCGACGCTGGCGTTCAAAGACTTCGGCGGCCGCTTTATGGCGCAGATGCTGACCCACATCAGTGGCGACAAGCCGGTGACCATCCTGACCGCGACCTCCGGGGATACCGGCGCGGCGGTCGCCCACGCGTTCTACGGCCTGAAAAACGTCCGCGTGGTGATCCTCTATCCGAAAGGTAAAATCAGCCCGCTGCAGGAGAAACTGTTCTGCACCCTCGGCGGCAACATTGAAACCGTGGCAATTGACGGTGATTTCGATGCCTGCCAGGCGCTGGTCAAGCAGGCCTTCGACGACGAAGAGCTGAAGGTGGCGCTGGGTCTGAACTCCGCCAACTCCATCAACATCAGCCGTCTGCTGGCGCAGATCTGCTACTACTTCGAAGCGGTGGCGCAACTGCCGCAGGAAGCGCGCAACCAACTGGTGATCTCCGTGCCGAGCGGTAACTTCGGTGACCTGACGGCGGGCCTGCTGGCAAAATCCCTGGGTCTGCCGGTGAAACGCTTTATCGCCGCCACCAACGCCAACGACACCGTGCCGCGTTTCCTGAAGGACGGAAAATGGGCACCGAACGCGACTCAGGCCACGCTCTCCAATGCGATGGATGTGTCTCAGCCGAACAACTGGCCGCGCGTGGAAGAGCTGTTCCGCCGTAAGATCTGGCGTCTGGGTGACCTGGGCTATGCTGCGGTGACGGATGAGACCACCAAATCCACCATGCGCGAGCTGAAGGCGGTGGGGTATACCTCTGAACCGCACGCGGCGATTGCTTACCGCGCGCTGCGCGATCAGCTTAATCCGGGTGAATACGGCCTGTTCCTGGGAACCGCACATCCGGCGAAGTTCAAAGAGAGCGTGGAGGCGATCCTGGGCGAAACGCTGCCGCTGCCGAAAGAACTGGCCGAGCGTGCCGACCTGCCGCTGCTGTCCCATGAGCTGCCGGCGGACTTTGCGGCGCTGCGTAAGCTGATGATGACCCGCGCGTGATTTTTGTCGGGTGCGGCTACGCCTTACCCGACCTACAACTGATGATGACGCGTGCGTGATTGTGTTGCCCGGTGGCGGCTTCGCCTTACCGGGCCTACCAAGATGAACAAATCGTAGGCCGGGTAAGCGAAGCGCCACCCGGCTTTTTTTGTGAAGAAATTAAGGAGAAAAATAGCAGGGAAAAAGCAGAAATTCTCAATAAATGCGGTCACTTAGCGTTTAGGATTGCAGAGAATAACATCCCCCGTTCCCCTCGCGTACTCTCCTTACAACGGCCCACGTTGGGCAACGATAATAAGGAGTCACCGATGTCAAAACTGAAACCTGCGCTGATTGCGCTTTCACTGATGCTGGTCGCTCCCATGGCGGTTCAGGCATCTGAAATTACCCTCGTACCTGCGGTCAAACTGCAGATTGGCGACCGGGATAATAACGGGCACTACTGGGACGGTGGCCGCTGGCGCGACCATGACTGGTGGAAGGCGCATTATGACTGGCGCGATAACCGCTGGCGTCCTCACGATGAGCATCGCGAGCGTGACCATCATCATGACGATCATCGTCCAGGTCCGGACTGGAAACACCACTAATGCAAAACCCCGCCAGCCGGCGGGGTTTGTTTTTACTGCTCGTGGCGCTTAAACACCAGTTCGCCTTTCCCTGACGACGCCTCGTCAAAGAAATAGCCTTCGCTGTTGAAGGCGGTCAGCTGCTCCGGCTTCGTCAGGCGGTTCTGAATGATGTAGCGGCTCATCAGACCGCGCGCTTTCTTGGCGTAGAAGCTGATCACTTTGAACTTGCCGTTCTTCTCGTCGAGGAACACCGGCTTGATGATGTCGGCATCCAGCTTTTTCGGCTTCACCGACTTGTAGTATTCATCGGACGCCAGGTTAATCACCACGTTATCGCCCTGCGCGCGCAGCGCCGCATTCAGCTTATCGGTGATGATATCGCCCCAGAAATGGTACAGGTCTTTGCCTTTGGCATTCTCAAGACGAATCCCCATCTCCAGACGATAAGGCTGCATCAGATCCAGCGGGCGCAGTACGCCGTACAGGCCCGACAGCATGCGCAGATGCTGCTGGGCAAAATCAAAATCGGCTTCGCTAAAATCTTCCGCCTGCAGGCCGGTGTACACATCGCCTTTAAACGCCAGAATCGCCTGGCGAGCGTTAGCCGGGGTGAAATCCGGGTGCCACTCGTGAAAGCGGGTCGCGTTCAAATCGGCCAGCTTGTCGCTGATGCTCATCAGCGAGGCGATTTGCGGCGCTGAGAGCTTACGCGCTTCGCGGATCAGCTGTTGCGAGTAGTCCAGCAGTTCAGGCTGGGTATAGCGTTCGGTGGCGAGCGGGCTCTGGTAGTCGAGCGTTTTTGCAGGTGAAATCAGAATCAGCATATCCAGTCCTTGCAGGAAATTTAGAGCGACTTTAGCAAAAAATCGCCCTGAATTGATCGATAGCTGTTATTGCCGCGGCAAATCATCCCACGTGCCGGGGGCAAGCTGCGCCTTGATATCGGGATAGCGGGCGGGATCAAATACCGGCGGAACGCCGAGTTTGCGCTGACGCAGATAGTCTCTGGCAATCAGGGTCACCACGGGCGAGAGCAGCAGGATCGCCGTGAGGTTAGTGATTGCCATCAGCGCCATAATGATATCGGCCAGCTGCCAGACCAGCGGCATACTGAGCAGGGAGCCTGCTACCACCATCAGGATAACCCCAAGACGCAGGGTTCCGATCGCGGCGCGGGAGTCGAGCTTCAGGAAAATAAGGTTATTTTCGGCGTAGAGGTAATTCACCACAATCGAGCTGAAGGCAAACAAGATCAGGATGAGAGAGACAAATCCGGCTCCCCAGCCGCCGGTCAGGGTCACCAGCGCCTGCTGGAGAAGCTGTATCCCGACGGT
The DNA here is from genome assembly GCF_001729805.1 of Enterobacter roggenkampii. NCBI lineage: Bacteria > Pseudomonadati > Pseudomonadota > Gammaproteobacteria > Enterobacterales > Enterobacteriaceae > Enterobacter > Enterobacter roggenkampii. The sequence continues at coordinate 681,710 of NZ_CP017184.1, forward strand.
TCCCGACGCGTGGGGGACGGGGCCTGCCAGCAGCAAAATCATGGCGCTGGCGGAACAGATAATAATGGTATCGGTAAAGACGCCAATCATCTGCACAATGCCTTGTGCGGCCGGGTGTGGCGGCCAGGAAGAGGCGGCGGCTGCCGCATTGGGGGTTGACCCCATACCGGCTTCATTGGAGAACATGCCCCGCTGAAAACCCGCCATCAGCGCCTGGCTGAAGGTGTAGCCCAGCGCGCCGGATGCCACTTCGCGCCAGCCAAAGGCGCTTTTGACGATGGTGGCAAGCACGCCCGGCACCTGGTCGAGATGCAGTGCGGCGACGAACAGGCTCGCGGCAACCCAGAGCAGCGCCATAATGGGCACCAGCCACTGCATCAGGCGAGCGATACCCTTGAGACCGAATGAAATGGTAAGCAGAACGATCGAAGCTAAAGCGAGACCCGCGAGCCACTCGGGGCAGGAGAAGGCATAGCGCATGGCATGGGCGACCGAGTTCGCCTGGACGGTATTAAAAATAAGACCGTACGCGAGCAGTAAAAAAAGCGAGAACAGGACGCCCATCCAGCGCATCCCCAGGCCACGCGCCATGTACCAGGCTGGACCACCGCGAAACTGGCCGCGCTTATCTTTCTCTTTGTAGAGTTGCGCAAGCGAACTTTCGGCAAAGGAGGTGGCCATACCGAGAAGTGCCGTCATCCACATCCAGAAGACCGCGCCTGGCCCACCGGCGCTGATGGCCAGTGCTACCCCCGCCAGATTCCCGCTGCCCAGGCGTGCCGCAAGGCTGGTACAGAGCGCCTGAAACGACGTTAATCCGCCCGGCTGGGGCGTGACGCTGTTTTTCAGACTTCTGCCAAACTTGCGAATATAGCGAAACTGGATAAACCCACTGCGTAGCGTAAACCAAATACCTGCTCCCAGAAGCAGGTAAATCATTATCGAACCCCAGAGGACTTCGTTAATAAAGAAAAAGAAATCAGGCATTAACGTCCCTCTTGTTGATGCCAACGTGAATATGTAAGCGCTACCACTGATTGGGCATGCTGTTGCTTAGCAGCCTGTTAATATTCTGAGTTTATCATACTCTGCCTAAGCGCACTGTCTGCGGTTGCGCTACCCCTCCGTCGTGTTATCATCAGGGCAGACCGGTTACATCCCCCTAACAAGTAAACCTGTCATTTTTCCGCTGCAGGCATGCTGTCGGTAGCGTGAATTATCCAGGGCACGTTAAAAGAGAAACACTATCATGACGGATAAATTGACCTCCCTTCGTCAGTTCACCACTGTCGTAGCTGACACCGGAGATATCGCGGCAATGAAGCTGTACCAGCCGCAGGATGCCACAACCAACCCTTCTCTGATCCTTAACGCCGCACAGATCCCTGAGTATCGCAAACTGATTGACGAGGCTGTGACCTGGGCGAAAGCGCAGAGCAACGACCGCGCGCAGCAGGTTGTGGACGCTACTGATAAACTGGCCGTGAACATCGGTCTGGAGATCCTGAAACTGGTTCCGGGCCGTATCTCTACCGAAGTAGACGCACGTCTCTCCTACGACACCGAAGCGTCTATCGCGAAAGCAAAACGTCTGATCAAACTGTACAACGATGCGGGCATCAGCAACGATCGTATCCTGATCAAACTGGCTTCTACCTGGCAGGGTATCCGCGCGGCAGAGCAGCTGGAAAAAGAGGGTATCAACTGTAACCTGACCCTGCTGTTCTCCTTCGCACAGGCGCGTGCATGTGCAGAAGCCGGCGTATACCTGATTTCTCCGTTCGTGGGCCGTATTCTGGACTGGTACAAAGCCAACACCGATAAGAAAGAGTACGCACCGGCTGAAGATCCAGGCGTGATTTCTGTGACTGAAATCTACGAATACTACAAACAGCATGGCTATGAGACTGTGGTTATGGGCGCAAGCTTCCGTAACGTCGGTGAAATCATCGAGCTGGCTGGCTGTGACCGCCTGACCATCGCGCCAGCGCTGCTGAAAGAGCTGGCAGAAAGCGAAGGCACCCTGGAGCGTAAACTGTCTTACACCGGTGAAGTGAAAGCACGCCCAGAGCGCATCACTGAATCCGAGTTCCTGTGGCAGCACAACCAGGATCCAATGGCGGTAGACAAGCTGGCGGACGGTATCCGTAAGTTTGCTGTTGACCAGGAAAAACTGGAAAAAATGATCGGCGACCTGCTGTAATCATTCCGCGTGACCGGGCTCCCGGTCACGCGACTGCTTTCGTACCCTGTCTGAATTTCCTCTCTGCGTGTATCATTCCCTTTAATCAGTACTCTTTGAATGGAATGGATATGAATACCTTACGCATCGGCTTAGTGTCGATTTCTGACCGCGCCTCCAGCGGTGTTTACCAGGATAAAGGCATCCCCGCTCTGGAAGCGTGGCTGGCCAGTGCACTGACTACCCCGTTTGAGATCCAGACTCGCCTTATTCCCGACGAACAGCCGATTATCGAGCAGACCCTGTGTGAGCTGGTGGATGAGATGAGCTGTCACCTGGTGTTAACCACCGGCGGAACCGGGCCCGCGCGCCGTGATGTGACGCCGGACGCGACGTTGGCGATTGCCGATCGTGAAATGCCGGGCTTCGGCGAACAGATGCGCCAGATCAGTCTACACTTTGTCCCGACGGCCATTCTTTCCCGCCAGGTAGGGGTGATCCGCAAGCAGGCGTTGATTCTGAACCTCCCGGGGCAGCCGAAGTCGATCAAAGAGACGCTGGAAGGGCTAAAAGCGGAAGACGGCAGCGTCATCGTTCACGGCATCTTTGCAAGTGTACCGTATTGTATACAGCTGCTTGACGGCCCGTATGTCGAAACTGATGAGAAAGTGGTAGCAGCTTTTCGTCCTAAAAACGCGCGTCGCGAAACAATCTCCTGAAATTAATCAATATGTGACATAAGCTGAAGCGGCGATAGCGTGGTAACGGTTTTACGGTATAGTAATTTTTTCTTTACGATTGCTGTAAAAATAAATCCACAATACACGCATAATGGTTCGCTATGTCACATAACACCCGACCTCTGAATCGACAGGACTATAAAACCCTCACGCTCGCGGCCTTAGGCGGTGCGCTGGAGTTTTACGATTTCATTATCTTCGTCTTCTTCGCTGCCGTAGTGGGGGAGCTCTTCTTCCCGGCAGATATACCGGAGTGGCTGCGTCAGGTGCAAACCTTCGGCATTTTTGCTGCCGGGTATCTGGCGCGTCCGCTGGGCGGCATTATCATGGCCCACTTTGGCGATCTGGTCGGGCGTAAAAAGATGTTTACCCTCAGCATCCTGCTGATGGCGGTACCCACGCTGGCCATTGGTCTGCTGCCCACCTATGCCTCGATGGGCATTCTCGCGCCGTTGCTGCTGTTGCTGATGCGCGTGCTTCAGGGCGCGGCGATTGGCGGTGAAGTGCCGGGCGCGTGGGTGTTTGTCGCAGAGCATGTTCCGGCGCGCCGCATTGGTATCGCCTGCGGAACCTTAACCGCGGGGCTGACCATCGGGATCCTGCTCGGCTCGGTGGTCGCCACCATTGTGAATACCAGCATGACGCAGCAGGCCGTACACGACTGGGGCTGGCGTATTCCGTTCCTGCTGGGCGGGGCGTTTGGCCTGGTGGCGATGTACCTGCGCCGCTGGCTGCAGGAGACACCGATTTTCCTGGAGATGCAGCAGCGTAAAGCGCTGGCGCAGGAGCTGCCGGTGAAGGCGGTTGTGGTACGTCATAAAAAGGCGGTGGTGGTGTCGATGCTGCTCACCTGGCTACTCTCGGCCGGGATTGTGGTGGTGATATTGATGTCTCCGGTGTGGCTGCAAAAGCAGTACGGTTTCGCCCCAGCCGTGACGCTACAGGCGAACAGTATCGCGACAATCATGCTCTGCTTTGGCTGCCTGGCCGCCGGGCTGGCGGCAGATCGTTTCGGGGCCAGCGTTACCTTTATTGTCGGCAGCCTGCTACTGGCCGCATCAAGCTGGGCGTTTTACCATCTGGCAGGCAGCCATCCTGAACAGCTGTTCCTGCTGTACGGCGTGGTAGGGCTGTGCGTGGGCGTTGTCGGCGCGGTGCCTTACGTCATGGTGCGCGCGTTCCCGCCGGAGGTTCGCTTCACCGGGATCTCATTTTCCTACAACGTGTCGTATGCCATTTTCGGTGGGCTGACGCCGATTGCGGTGACGGTCCTGATGAGCGTCTCTCCCATGGCTCCGGCCTGGTACGTGCTGGCGCTGTCGGTGATGGGGCTGGTATTGGGATTTTGGCTTCGTCAGGCGGGGGGATGTCGTGCCCGCGAGGCGGGCACGACAGAGGGATCAGTGTTTTTCACCAATCGGTAGCACTGTGCGGTCAAACTGCTCGTTCAGCACTTCACCCATTGCCAGGTAGATAGCGCTTGCACCGCAAACCAGACCAATCCAGCCGGCAACGTGAACGATGCCTTCGTTATCCACCAGGTGACCGATTGCCAGCAGGGCAAACAGCACGGTCAGGCTCAGGAAGACGAACTGCAGCATGCGGTTGCCTTTCAGGGTACCGAAGAACATGAACAGGGTGAAGACGCCCCACAGGCCCAGGTAGACGCCCAGGAAGTGGGCGTTTGCCGCGTCTGCCATGCCCATTTTAGGCAGCAGCAGAATGGCGACCAGGGTCAGCCAGAAAGAACCGTAAGAGGTGAAGGCGGTTAAGCCGAAGGTATTGCCTTTCTTATATTCCAGCAGGCCCGCAAAGATTTGCGCGATACCGCCATAAAAAATGCCCATCGCCAGGATGATGCCATCCATCGGGAACATCCCGATATTGTGCAGGTTCAGCAGAATAGTGGTCATGCCAAAACCCATCAGGCCCAGCGGAGCCGGATTAGCCAACTTAGTGTTGCCCATAAGTCCTCAAAAAAATCATCATTAATATGGTGAAATGGTTAAACCCGCGTCAGTTCTCCCTGACGGGGCGCGGCATCATAATGGGCGCAATCGATGGCGTCTATGATCTCATCAGGGTGAAATTAAAATTTTTTTTATGCTTGCCCCTTGATGGATGCCGTCGCGACCCCATCTTGTAGTCAACCGCAGTGTGTGGACCTGAAAAAAATCAAATCTGGGCAGTTGAAAAAGCACGTTCTGCCCTTATTACAGGTACACAACCACATGTTGACTGAATTTTTAGTGGAGACGTTTAGATGGGTAAAATTATTGGTATCGACCTGGGTACTACCAACTCTTGTGTAGCGATTATGGATGGCACTACTGCACGCGTGCTGGAGAACGCCGAGGGCGATCGCACCACGCCTTCTATCATTGCTTATACCCAGGACGGTGAAACTCTGGTTGGTCAGCCGGCTAAACGTCAGGCAGTGACAAACCCGCAAAACACTCTGTTTGCGATTAAACGCCTGATCGGTCGCCGCTTCCAGGACGAAGAAGTTCAGCGTGACGTTTCCATCATGCCTTACAAAATCATCGCGGCAGATAACGGCGATGCATGGCTTGATGTGAAAGGCACCAAAACGGCACCACCGCAGATTTCTGCTGAAGTGCTGAAAAAAATGAAGAAAACCGCTGAAGATTACCTGGGTGAGCCGGTAACTGAAGCTGTTATCACCGTTCCTGCATACTTCAACGATGCTCAGCGTCAGGCAACCAAAGATGCTGGCCGTATCGCAGGTCTGGAAGTAAAACGTATCATCAACGAACCAACCGCGGCTGCTTTGGCTTACGGTCTGGATAAAGAAGTCGGCAACCGTACTATCGCGGTTTACGACCTGGGTGGTGGTACCTTCGATATCTCTATTATCGAAATCGACGAAGTTGACGGCGAAAAAACCTTCGAAGTTCTGGCAACCAACGGTGATACCCACCTGGGTGGTGAAGACTTCGATACCCGTCTGATCAACTACCTCGTTGACGAGTTCAAGAAAGATCAGGGCATTGACCTGCGTAACGACCCGCTGGCTATGCAGCGCCTGAAAGAAGCCGCTGAGAAAGCGAAGATCGAACTGTCTTCCGCTCAGCAGACCGACGTGAACCTGCCGTACATCACTGCAGACGCGACCGGTCCTAAACACATGAACATCAAAGTGACCCGTGCGAAACTGGAAAGCCTGGTAGAAGACCTGGTGAACCGTTCTATCGAGCCGCTGAAAGTTGCTCTGCAGGACGCTGGCCTGTCCGTGTCTGATATCAACGACGTTATCCTCGTTGGTGGCCAGACCCGTATGCCAATGGTGCAGAAGAAAGTGGCTGAGTTCTTTGGTAAAGAGCCACGTAAAGACGTTAACCCGGACGAAGCAGTGGCTATCGGTGCTGCGGTTCAGGGTGGCGTACTGACCGGTGAAGTGAAAGACGTACTGCTGCTGGACGTTACCCCGCTGTCTCTGGGTATCGAAACCATGGGCGGTGTGATGACTGCGCTCATCAACAAAAACACCACCATCCCAACCAAGCACAGCCAGGTGTTCTCTACCGCTGAAGACAACCAGTCTGCGGTAACCATCCATGTGCTGCAGGGTGAGCGTAAGCGTGCGGCGGATAACAAATCTCTGGGTCAGTTCAACCTGGACGGTATTAACCCGGCACCGCGCGGCATGCCACAGATCGAAGTCACCTTCGACATCGATGCTGACGGTATCCTGCACGTGTCTGCGAAAGACAAAAACAGCGGTAAAGAGCAGAAGATCACCATCAAGGCATCTTCTGGTCTGAACGAAGCGGAAATCGAAAAAATGGTTCGCGATGCCGAAGCTAACGCGGAATCCGACCGTAAGTTCGAAGAGCTGGTTCAGACCCGCAACCAGGGTGACCATCTGCTGCACAGCACCCGTAAGCAGGTTGAAGAAGCAGGCGATAAACTGCCAGCGGAAGACAAGACTGCTATCGAAGCTGCACTGAGTGCGCTGGAATCCTCACTGAAAGGTGAAGATAAAGCGGACATCGAAGCGAAGATGCAGGAACTGGCACAGGCTTCTCAGAAGCTGATGGAAATCGCTCAGCAGCAGCACGCTCAACAGCAGGCGGGCGCTGACGCTTCGGCGAACAACGCGAAAGACGACGACGTTGTCGACGCTGAGTTCGAAGAAGTTAAAGATAAAAAATAATCGCCCTGATGCAGGGTAATTTATCGGCACGGGCGTAGGAGAACTCTCCACGCCCGTGCTCGCATGTTAAGGGGCTTAAAAAAACCAATGGCAAAGCAAGACTATTACGAGATTTTAGGCGTTCCGAAAACTGCGGAAGAGCGTGAAATCAAAAAGGCGTATAAGCGCCTGGCCATGAAATTCCACCCGGACCGTAATCAGGGTGACAAAGAGGCTGAAGCCAAATTTAAAGAGATCAAAGAAGCCTACGAAGTCCTGACCGATGCACAAAAACGTGCAGCCTATGACCAGTACGGTCACGCAGCCTTTGAACAGGGCGGCATGGGCGGCGGTGGATTCGGTGGCGGCGGCTTTGGCGGCGGTGCCGACTTCAGCGATATCTTTGGTGATGTGTTTGGCGACATCTTCGGCGGCGGTCGTGGTCGTCAGCGCGCGGCGCGCGGCGCGGATCTGCGCTACAACATGGATCTGACGCTGGAAGAGGCCGTTCGCGGTGTTACCAAAGAGATCCGTATTCCGACGCTGGAAGAGTGTGACGTCTGCCACGGCAGCGGCGCGAAAGCGGGTACCCAGCCGCAGACCTGTCCAACCTGTCACGGCTCCGGTCAGGTCCAGATGCGTCAGGGCTTCTTCGCGGTACAGCAGGCCTGTCCTCACTGTCACGGTCGCGGTACGCTGATTAAAGATCCGTGTACCAAATGCCACGGCCACGGTCGCGTTGAGAAAACCAAGACCCTGTCCGTTAAAATCCCGGCTGGCGTGGATACGGGCGACCGCATCCGTCTGGCGGGTGAGGGTGAAGCTGGCGAACACGGCGCACCGGCAGGCGATCTGTACGTTCAGGTGCAGGTGAAACAGCACGCTATCTTCGAGCGCGAAGGGAACAACCTGTACTGTGAAGTGCCGATCAACTTCGCGATGGCGGCTCTCGGCGGCGAAATCGAAGTGCCGACGCTGGATGGTCGCGTCAATCTGAAGATCCCGGGCGAGACCCAGACCGGTAAGCTGTTCCGCATGCGCGGGAAAGGCGTTAAATCCGTTCGCGGTGGTGCGCAGGGCGACCTGCTGTGCCGCGTCGTCGTGGAAACACCGGTTGGCCTGAACGATAAGCAGAAACAGCTGCTGAAAGAGTTGCAGGAAAGCTTTGGTGGTCCGACGGGTGAGAAAAACAGCCCGCGTTCCAAAAGCTTCTTCGATGGCGTCAAAAAATTCTTCGATGATTTGACCCGCTAATCCGTTAGCTGGTTTCCATCTTCAAAAAGCCCGGAAGCGATTCCGGGCTTTTTTTATTTACGGGTATTGCTCGGTAAAAGTGAATCTATACTCAATATTAATCTGTTTTTGTCGAGCTATTTGGCCTGGTATTATGGTTTTATCGAGGTATTGTTGTAAAAGAGAGAACTTAAATGAAATTACTACACCGTTTCTTTAGCAGTGAGGCGTCCGGTGGCGTGCTCCTGATTATTGCCGCAGCGGCCGCGATGGTGCTGGCTAATCTTGGCATCACGCGGGATCTCTATCATGCATTTCTGGAAACGCCCGTTGAGCTGAAGGTCGGGGCGCTGGAAATTAACAAGAACATGCTGCTGTGGATCAACGATGCGCTGATGGCGGTGTTCTTCCTGCTGGTGGGGCTTGAAGTTAAGCGTGAGCTGGTTCTGGGCTCGCTTGCCAGCCGCCAGCGCGCGGCGTTCCCGGTCATTGCCGCGCTCGGTGGGATGGTGGTGCCGGCGCTGCTCTTCCTGGCGTTCACCTGGCAGGATCCGGTTGCACGTCACGGCTGGGCGATCCCGGCCGCGACGGATATCGCCTTTGCGCTCGGGGTGCTGGCCTTGCTGGGAAGCCGCGTGCCGGTTGCGCTGAAAATCTTCCTGATGGCGCTGGCGATCATCGATGATCTTGGCGCCATTGTGATTATCGCGCTGTTCTACACCAGCGATCTGTCGATCCTGTCTCTGAGTGTGGCCGCAGGCGCGATTGCGGTGCTGGCGCTGCTGAATATCTTTAATGTGCGCCGCATTGGTATCTACATCCTCGTGGGGATGGTGCTGTGGACGGCGGTGCTGAAATCCGGCGTGCACGCCACGCTGGCTGGGGTGATCGTCGGCTTCTTCGTGCCGCTTAAGCCGCAGGACGGCAAGTCGCCGGCCAAACAGCTGGAGCATGTACTGCACCCGTGGGTCGCCTTTATGATCCTGCCCCTGTTTGCGTTTGCCAATGCCGGGGTTTCGCTGGGCGGCGTGACGCTGGACGGGCTGACGTCCGTGCTGCCGCTGGGCATTATTGCCGGTCTGTTTATCGGTAAGCCGCTGGGTATTAGCCTCTTTTGCTGGCTGGCGACGAAACTGAAGCTGGCGTCATTGCCGCACGGCACCACGTTTAAGCAGATTATGGCCGTCGGCGTGCTGTGTGGAATAGGGTTTACGATGTCGATCTTTATCTCGACGCTGGCGTTTGGCGCGCATGCGCCTGAGCTGATCGTCTGGGCGAAACTCGGCATTCTCATCGGGTCATTACTGGCCGCCGTAATTGGTTATACCTTGTTGAAGGTGAAATTGTCCGGACAGGCCGTCCAGGCATAACGGAACACCGGGAGGAGGCGATCCTTCTCCCGAAACACACTCAAGGAGCGAAGACGCGATGTCTCATTTGAATTACAACCATCTTTACTACTTCTGGCACGTCTATAGACAGGGCTCGGTGGTCGGGGCTGCAGAGGCGCTCTACCTGACGCCGCAAACCATCACCGGGCAAATCAAGGCGCTGGAAGAACGTTTGCAGGGCAAGCTGTTCAAGCGTAAGGGGCGCGGGATTGAACCCAGCGAGCTGGGTGAGTTGGTTTTCCGCTACGCGGACAAAATGTTTACCCTTAGCCAGGAGATGCTGGATATCGTCAACTACCGCAAAGAGTCGAACCTGCTCTTTGATGTTGGCGTGGCGGATGCGCTGTCCAAACGGCTGGTGAGCGGCGTGCTGGATGCGGCGGTGGTTGAAGATGAACAAATTCATCTTCGCTGCTTTGAATCCACCCACGAGATGCTGCTGGAACAGCTGAGCCAGCACAAGCTGGACATGATTATCTCGGATTGTCCGATCGACTCCACGCAGCAGGAAGGGCTGTTCTCGGTGAAAATTGGGGAATGCGGCGTGAGCTTCTGGTGCATTAATCCGCCGCCGGAGAAACCCTTCCCGGCCTGCCTGGAAGAGCGTCGACTGCTGGTGCCGGGAAGACGTTCCATGCTGGGGCGCAAGCTCCTGAACTGGTTTAACTCGCAGGGGCTGAACGTGGAAATCCTCGGCGAATTTGACGATGCGGCGCTGATGAAAGCCTTTGGTGAAGCCCACAACGCCATCTTCGTTGCGCCGACGCTCTACGCGCACGATCTCTATTCGGACGACAAGATTACGGAGATAGGCAGAGTGGATAACGTGATGGAGGAGTATCACGCCATCTTTGCTGAAAGGATGATTCAGCATCCGGCGGTACAGCGAATCTGTAACCGTGACTACTCGGCGCTGTTTACGCCACCGGCAATCTGAAGATATAAAAAAACCCGCGTTAAGCGGGTTCTTTTAAAACAAGCAACAACAAGCGGCGATTAAGCCAGTTTGTTGATCTGCGCGGTCAGGTTTGCTTTATGACGCGCTGCTTTGTTTTTGTGGATCAGACCTTTAGCAGCCTGACGATCCACGATTGGTTGCATTTCGTTAAATGCGTTCTGCGCAGCAGCTTTGTCGCCAGCTTCGATAGCTGCGTATACTTTCTTGATGAAAGTACGCATCATAGAGCGACGGCTTGCATTGTGCTTACGAGCCTTTTCAGACTGAATAGCACGTTTCTTAGCTGATTTGATATTAGCCAAGGTCCAACTCCCAAATATGATCTATGTGGACAATTCAAAGGCCGAGGAATATGCCCTCTATACCTTCTTTTGTCAATGGATTTGTGCAAATAAGCGCCGTTAGTGTGGCGACGCTACGTTACGTAGTGATGGCGCAGGATTCTACCAGCTTGTTGTCCGTGAATACAGCTTTTCGGCATAAAAATCGCAGTTCGCGAGCAGATTTTTTCGCTGCGAAAGGTCAGCCTGATGAAATCATTACGGCTTTCTGTTTTGCACGAACAATCGCCGGTTAACCTTAACCGCTGTACAAGGTATACTTTGGCGATTTTCACTGTTTTGAGCCAGACATGAAGCTGATACGCGGCATACATAATCTCAGCAGAGCCCCGCACGGGTGCGTGCTGACCATTGGTAATTTCGACGGCGTGCATCGTGGTCATCAGGCGCTGTTGCAGGGATTGCGTAAAGAAGGGGAGGCCCGCGGCCTGCCCGTTGTAGTGATGATTTTCGAACCGCAGCCGCTGGAGCTGTTTGCGGGCGATAAATCTCCCGCCCGTCTTACACGCCTGCGCGAGAAGTTGCGCTATCTGGCTGAGTCCGGCGTGGACTATGTATTGTGCGTACGTTTCGATCGCCGCTTTGCCGCGCTGACAGCACAAAATTTCGTCAGCGACCTGCTGGCGAAGCGTCTTGGCGTGCAGTTTCTTGCCGTGGGCGATGATTTCCGCTTTGGCGCTGGTCGTCAGGGTGATTTCTTGCTATTACAGAAGGCTGGTCTGGAGTACGGTTTTGACGTCACCAGCGCGATGACCTTCTGTGAAGGCGGCGTGCGCGTCAGCAGCACGGCAGTGCGGCAGGCGCTGGCCAACGATGAACTGGATACGGCAGAAAACCTGCTGGGACATCCGTTCACCATCTCTGGTCGCGTGGTCCATGGCGATGCGCTGGGCCGCACGATAGGTTTCCCGACGGCGAATATACCGCTGCGTCGTCAGGTTTCCCCGGTTAAAGGGGTCTATGCGGTAGAAGTGGCAGGACTGGGCGATAAGCCGTTCTACGGCGTCGCCAATATTGGCACGCGTCCGACCGTTGCCGGTGTGCGTCAACAGCTAGAAGTGCACCTGCTGGACGTTGTAATGGACCTGTATGGTCGCCATATAGATGTGATACTGCGTAAAAAAATACGCAACGAGCAGCGATTTGGTTCGCTGGATGAACTCAAAGCGCAAATTGCGCGAGATGAATTAACAGCCCGCGAGTTTTTTGGGCTTTGAACCCGGCTTAACTGCCTACGTGATAAATACGGAACCGAGAATCTGATGAGTGACTATAAATCAACCCTGAATTTGCCGGAAACAGGGTTCCCGATGCGCGGCGATCTCGCCAAGCGTGAACCGGGAATGCTGGCGCGTTGGACCGATGATGACCTGTACGGCATCATTCGTGCAGCCAAAAAAGGCAAAAAAACCTTCATTCTGCATGATGGCCCTCCCTATGCGAATGGCAGCATTCATATTGGTCACTCTGTAAACAAGATTCTGAAAGACATTATCGTGAAGTCCAAAGGACTCGCGGGATATGACTCGCCTTACGTTCCGGGCTGGGACTGCCACGGCCTGCCAATCGAGCTGAAAGTTGAGCAGGAATTTGGCAAGCCTGGTGAAAAATTCACCGCCGCTGAGTTCCGTGCGAAGTGCCGCGAATACGCAGCCACCCAGGTTGACGGTCAGCGCGCTGACTTCATCCGTCTGGGCGTACTGGGCGACTGGTCGCATCCGTACCTGACCATGGACTTCAAAACCGAAGCCAACATCATCCGTGCGCTGGGCAAAATCATCGGTAACGGCCACCTGCACAAAGGCGCGAAGCCGGTGCACTGGTGCGTGGACTGCCGTTCTGCGCTGGCAGAAGCGGAAGTGGAGTATTACGACAAAACCTCTCCATCTATCGACGTAGCCTTCCATGCCGTCGATCAGGATGCGGTGAAAGCTAAATTTGGCGTGTCGTCCGTTAACGGCCCGATCTCGCTGGTGATCTGGACCACCACCCCGTGGACCCTGCCAGCCAACCGCGCGATCTCCCTGTCCGGTGAATTCGAATACGCGCTGGTGCAGATTGACGGCCAGGCGGTTATCCTGGCGAAAGATCTGGTTGAAAGCGTGCTGAAGCGCGCGAACATCGCCGATTACACCGTGCTGGGCACAGTAAAAGGCGACGCGCTGGAGCTGATGCGCTTCAAACACCCGTTCCTGGACTTCGACGTTCCGGCGATCCTGGGCGACCACGTAACGCTGGACGCGGGTACCGGTGCGGTACATACCGCCGGTGGCCACGGTCCTGACGACTACAACATCAGCCTGAAGTACGGTCTGGAAATCGCTAACCCGGTGGGGCCGGACGGTTCCTACCTGCCTGGCGCCTACCCGGCGCTGGACGGTATCAACGTCTTCAAAGCGAACGACATTATTGTCGACATGCTGCGCACCAGCGGCGCGCTGCTGCACGTTGAAAAAATGCAGCACAGCTATCCGTGCTGCTGGCGTCATAAGACGCCAATCATCTTCCGTGCGACTCCGCAGTGGTTCGTCAGCATGGATCAGAAAGGCCTGCGCGAGCAGTCTCTGAAAGAGATCAAAGGCGTGCAGTGGATCCCGGACTGGGGCCAGGCGCGTATCGAATCCATGGTGGCTAACCGTCCTGACTGGTGTATCTCCCGTCAGCGTACCTGGGGCGTGCCGATGTCGCTGTTCGTGCATAAAGAGACGCATGAGCTGCACCCGAACACCCTGGAACTGATGGAAGAAGTGGCGAAGCGCGTCGAAGTTGACGGCATCCAGGCGTGGTGGGATCTCGACGCCCGTGACATCCTGGGCGCTGATGCGGATAACTACGAGAAAGTGCCGGATACCCTGGACGTATGGTTCGATTCCGGGTCTACCCACTCCTCCGTGGTTGACGTGCGTCCGGAATTTGCCGGTCACGCTGCCGATATGTATCTGGAAGGGTCTGACCAACACCGCGGCTGGTTCATGTCATCTCTGATGATCTCTACCGCCATGAAGGGTAAAGCGCCTTACCGTCAGGTACTGACTCACGGTTTCACCGTGGATGGTCAGGGCCGTAAGATGTCCAAATCCATCGGTAACACCGTTTCTCCGCAGGACGTGATGAACAAGCTGGGCGCAGACATTCTGCGTCTGTGGGTGGCGTCGACCGACTACACCGGCGAAATGGCGGTGTCTGACGAGATCCTGAAACGCGCTGCCGACAGCTATCGTCGTATCCGTAACACCGCGCGCTTCCTGCTGGCGAACCTGAACGGGTTTGATCCGGCAAAAGACATGGTGAAACCGGAAGAGATGGTGGTGCTGGACCGCTGGGCGGTAGGCTGCGCGAAAGCGGCGCAGGAAGATATCCTGAAGGCCTATGAGTCTTATGACTTCCACGAAGTGGTGCAGCGCCTGATGCGCTTCTGCTCCATCGAGATGGGCTCGTTCTACCTCGACATCATCAAAGACCGCCAGTACACCGCGAAAGCGGACAGCGTGGCGCGTCGCAGCTGCCAGACCGCGCTGTTCCATATCGCAGAAGCGCTGGTACGCTGGATGGCGCCGATCATGTCCTTCACCGCGGATGAAATCTGGGGTTACCTGCCGGGCGATCGTGAGAAGTATGTCTTCACGGGCGAGTGGTACGAAGGTCTGTTCGATCTCTCCAGCACCGAAGCGATGAACGATGCCTTCTGGGACGAGCTGCTGAAAGTGCGTGGCGAAGTGAACAAGGTTATCGAGCAGGCGCGTGCTGACAAGAAAGTCGGTGGCTCTCTGGAAGCGGCGGTGACCCTGTACGCGGAGCCAGAGCTGGCGGCGAAGCTGACGGCGCTGGGCGATGAATTACGATTTGTCCTGTTGACCTCCGGTGCGAAAGTTGCGGATTATGCTCACGCGTCTGCTGATGCTCAGCAGAGCGAACTGCTCAAAGGACTGAAAGTCGCGCTGAGCAAAGCCGACGGTGAGAAATGCCCGCGTTGCTGGCATTACACCACCGATGTCGGTCAGGTGGCGGAACACGCAGACATCTGCGGACGCTGTGTAAGCAACGTCGCCGGTGACGGCGAAAAACGTAAGTTTGCCTGATGAGTAAAACTCTCTGTTTAACAGGACTGCGCTGGCTGTGGCTGGTTGTGGTGGTGCTGATTATCGATCTGGGCAGCAAGTTCCTGATCCTCCAGAATTTCGCTCTGGGGGAGACGGTGCCGCTGTTCCCGTCGCTTAACCTGCACTACGCGCGCAACTACGGTGCGGCGTTCAGTTTCCTTGCTGACAGCGGTGGCTGGCAGCGCTGGTTCTTTGCGGGTATCGCTCTCGGTATCTGCGTGATCCTGGCGGTGCTGATGTACCGCTCGAAGGCAACGCAAAAGCTGAATAACATCGCCTACGCGCTGATCATTGGCGGCGCGCTGGGCAACCTGTTTGATCGCCTGTGGCACGGCTTTGTGGTCGATATGATCGACTTCTACGTCGGCGACTGGCACTTCGCGACCTTTAACCTCGCTGATAGCGCCATTTGCATCGGTGCGGCGTTAATCGTGCTGGAAGGCTTCTTGCCTAAACCCGCTGCGAAAGAGCAGGCGTAAGCATCAATGCCGGGTGGCGCTACGCTTACCCGGCCTACAGAATTTGTGGCTTCCCGTAGGCCCGGTAAGCGTAGCGCCACCGGGCAACAGGTGACCCAAAACAAGCGAGCAATTTGCATGTCTAAATCCGTACAGAGCAACAGCGCGGTTCTCGTTCACTTTACGCTGAAGCTGGATGACGGCTCAACGGCCGAATCCACCCGCAACAACGGCAAACCGGCCCTGTTTCGTCTTGGCGATACCTCCCTGTCTGAAGGTCTTGAGCAGCAGCTTCTCGGTCTGAAAGAGGGTGAGAAAAAAGCCTTTTCGCTGGAGCCGGATGCCGCGTTTGGTGTCCCGAGCCCGGATCTGATCCAGTACTTCTCCCGTCGTGAGTTTATGGACGCGGGTGAACCGGAGATCGGGGCAATTATGCTCTTTACCGCTATGGACGGCAGCGAAATGCCTGGCGTGATCCGCGAAATCAACGGTGACTCGATTACCGTTGACTTCAACCATCCGCTTGCCGGGCGTACCGTTCATTTTGATGTTGAAGTGCTGGAAATCGATCCGGTACTGGAGGCCTGAAATGCAGATCCTGTTGGCTAACCCGCGCGGCTTTTGCGCCGGTGTAGACCGCGCTATCAGCATTGTTGAAAACGCGCTGGAGATTTACGGCGCGCCGATTTATGTGCGTCACGAAGTGGTGCATAACCGCTACGTGGTCGACAGCCTGCGCGAACGCGGTGCCATCTTTATCGAGCAGATCAGCGAAGTGCCTGACGGTGCGATCCTGATCTTCTCCGCGCACGGCGTCTCTCAGGCGGTCCGTAACGAAGCGAAAAGTCGCGATCTGACCGTCTTCGATGCCACCTGCCCATTGGTGACCAAGGTGCATATGGAAGTGGCGCGCGCCAGCCGTCGTGGTGAAGAGTCGATTCTGATTGGCCATGCCGGGCATCCGGAAGTCGAAGGCACCATGGGCCAGTACAGCAACCCGGAAGGGGGAATGTATCTGGTGGAGTCGCCGGAAGATGTCCTGACGCTGAACGTGAAAAACGAAGCGCGCCTGTCGTTTATGACCCAGACCACGCTCTCCGTCGACGATACCTCAGACGTGATTGACGCCCTGCGTCAGCGCTTCCCGAAAATCGTCGGGCCGCGCAAGGATGACATCTGCTACGCCACCACTAATCGTCAGGAAGCGGTGCGCGCGCTGGCTGAACAGGCGGACGTGGTGCTGGTGGTCGGCTCTAAGAACTCCTCCAACTCTAACCGTTTGGCTGAACTGGCACAGCGAATGGGCAAAGCGGCGTTCCTGATCGACGATGCCACGGATATTCAGGAAGCGTGGGTTAAAGACGCGGCCTGCGTTGGCGTGACGGCCGGGGCGTCCGCGCCGGATATTCTGGTACAAAACGTCATTTCCCGCCTGCAGGAGCTGGGCGGCGGCGAAGCGGTGCCGCTGGAAGGACGTGAAGAGAACATTGTTTTCGAAGTGCCGAAAGAACTGAGAATCGACGCCCGCGAAGTCGAATAGTCCCTTTTCTGATGAAAGGCCAGCACCTCCTGTGCTGGCCTTTTTTTTACCCGTTACTTTATCGTGACGACAAAATCATGTCTTTTACTGATATTTAAGTCGGTTTCACGTTAAATTCTAATTATTGGTGTTTTCAGTTGGCAGTGCTCAGAAAGGCTGGTTAATCTGAAAACGGTTTACATCATTTTAACGTAAGAGAATAACTATGCATGATGCACAGATCCGTGTCGCCATTGCGGGCGCGGGTGGACGTATGGGCCGTCAGCTGATTCAGGCGGCACTTCAGATGGATGGCGTAGCACTTGGCGCGGCGCTGGAGCGTGACGGTTCATCACTTCTGGGGACCGATGCTGGCGAGCTGGCGGGCGCGGGAAAGACCGGCGTCACCGTACAAAGCAGCCTGGATGCGGTTAAAGAGGACTTCGATGTCTTCATCGATTTTACCCGCCCGGAAGGGACGCTCGCGCATCTGGCATTTTGCCGCCAGCACGGCAAGGGGATGGTGATCGGCACCACCGGTTTTGACGATGCGGGCAAGCAGGCTATCCAGGATGCATCCAAAGAGATTGCGATTGTCTTCGCCGCAAACTTTAGCGTGGGGGTTAACGTCATGCTGAAGCTGCTGGAGAAGGCCGCGAAGGTGATGGGCAACTACACCGATATTGAGATTGTTGAAGCTCACCACCGCTATAAGGTTGATGCGCCATCCGGCACGGCGCTGGCGATGGGCGAAGCGATTGCTCATGCACTTGATAAAGATTTAAAAGACTGTGCGGTCTATGCCCGCGAAGGCCACACCGGGGAGCGCGTGCCAGGCACCATTGGTTTCGCAACCGTCCGGGCGGGTGACATCGTCGGCGAACATACCGCGATGTTCGCCGATATTGGCGAGCGCGTCGAAATTACGCATAAAGCGTCCAGCCGAATGACGTTTGCCAATGGTGCCGTTCGATCCGCTTTGTGGCTTAAAGAGAAGAAAAATGGTCTTTTTGATATGAGAGATGTGCTGGATCTCAACAATTTGTAAGCATTATTACCCATCGTGATGTGGTTATTGCAGTCGTAATTACTTGATTGCATAGGGCAATAATTTATTGCCCTTTTATTTTATCTGTTTCGTGATTATTTTGTTCATTTAGCCTTGAAAGTATAGCTGTTCCTCTTGATTCTCGTTACTGAAATGTAAATTTTGACCATTTGGTCCACTTTTTGATGCTTCGTCGACTCATTTTTCATTAAACCCGGCGCGCAAGCGTTTTCCGCCGTGATTTACCTGATCTTTTTGTCGCTTAAGCTTCACTCGCCTCGCCAGATACGCAAAAGACTAAACAAAATATCGGTTTTAAGTTGACTTTTACCCACCAAATCTCCAGAATGCCGCCGTTTGCCAAAAATCCGCTGGCAACACATTTGCATTGATCCATGACATGGTTATGAATTAATATGCAAATAAAGTGAGTGAATATTCTCTGGAGGGTGTTTTGATTAAGTCAGCGCTATTGGTTCTGGAAGACGGAACCCAGTTTATCGGTCGGGCCATAGGGGCAACGGGTTCGGCGGTTGGGGAAGTCGTTTTCAATACTTCAATGACCGGTTATCAAGAAATCCTCACTGATCCTTCCTATTCTCGCCAAATCGTTACTCTTACTTATCCTCATATCGGCAATGTCGGCACCAATGCGGCTGACGAAGAATCCTCTCAGGTACATGCGCAAGGCCTTGTCATTCGTGACCTGCCGCTGATTGCCAGCAACTTCCGCAACACTGAAGATCTCTCTTCTTACCTGAAGCGCCATAACATCGTGGCGATTGCCGATATCGATACCCGTAAGTTAACGCGTCTGCTGCGCGAGAAGGGTGCACAGAACGGCTGCATCATCGCAGGTGATAACCTCGATGCGACGCTGGCGCTGGAAAAAGCGAAAGCTTTCCCGGGCCTGAACGGCATGGACCTGGCGAAAGAAGTGACTACCGCTGAAGCCTACAGCTGGACTCAGGGTAGCTGGACGCTGGAAGGCGACCTGCCGGAAGCGAAAAAAGAGAGCGAGCTGCCGTTCCACGTGGTGGCCTACGATTTTGGCGCCAAGCGCAACATCCTGCGCATGCTGGTTGACCGCGGCTGCCGCCTGACGGTGGTGCCTGCACAAACGTCTGCCGAAGACGTGTTGAAGATGAATCCGGACGGTATTTTCCTGTCCAACGGTCCTGGCGACCCGGCGCCGTGCGATTACGCCATCGCCGCCATTAAGTCCTTCCTGGAAACCGATATCCCGGTATTCGGCATCTGCCTCGGCCATCAGCTGCTGGCGCTGGCGAGCGGTGCGAACACCGTCAAGATGAAGTTCGGCCACCACGGTGGTAACCACCCGGTGAAAGACATCGATAACAACACGGTGATGATCACCGCGCAGAACCACGGCTTTGCCGTCGATGAAGCCTCAATGCCGGCTAACCTGCGCGTGACCCATAAGTCGCTGTTCGATGGCACCCTGCAGGGGATTCATCGTACCGATAAGCCAGCATTCAGCTTCCAGGGCCACCCGGAAGCGAGCCCGGGCCCACACGACGCCGCGCCGCTGTTCGATCACTTCATCGAACTTATCGAGCAATACCGTAAGACCGCTAAATAATCAGGAGCCGAGAAGACAATGCCAAAACGTACAGACATAAAAAGCATCCTGATCCTTGGCGCTGGCCCGATCGTCATCGGCCAGGCCTGTGAATTCGACTACTCCGGCGCGCAGGCGTGTAAAGCCCTGCGTGAAGAGGGCTACCGCGTTATCCTGGTGAACTCTAACCCGGCGACCATCATGACCGACCCGGAAATGGCTGATGCAACCTACATCGAGCCGATTCACTGGGAAGTGGTGCGTAAAATCATCGAAAAAGAGCGTCCGGACGCGGTGCTGCCAACCATGGGCGGCCAGACGGCGCTGAACTGCGCGCTGGAGCTGGAGCGTCAGGGCGTGCTGGCCGAGTTCGGCGTGACCATGATTGGCGCGACCGCCGACGCGATTGATAAAGCCGAAGACCGTCGCCGCTTCGACGTGGCGATGAAGAAAATCGGCCTCGACACCGCGCGTTCCGGTATCGCACACAACATGGAAGAGGCGTTGGCCGTTGCGGCTGAGGTGGGCTATCCGTGCATCATCCGTCCATCGTTCACCATGGGCGGCACCGGCGGCGGTATTGCCTACAACCGCGAAGAGTTCGAAGAGATTTGCGAACGCGGTCTGGATCTTTCCCCAACCAAAGAGCTGCTGATTGATGAATCGCTGATTGGCTGGAAAGAGTACGAGATGGAAGTGGTGCGTGATAAAAACGACAACTGCATCATCGTCTGCTCCATCGAAAACTTCGATGCGATGGGTATCCACACCGGCGACTCCATCACCGTTGCGCCAGCCCAGACGCTGACCGACAAAGAGTACCAAATCATGCGTAACGCCTCGATGGCGGTACTGCGTGAAATCGGCGTGGAAACCGGCGGTTCTAACGTGCAGTTCTCCGTGAACCCGAAAACCGGCCGTCTGATTGTTATCGAAATGAACCCGCGCGTGTCCCGTTCCTCCGCGCTGGCCTCTAAAGCGACCGGCTTCCCGATTGCGAAAGTGGCGGCGAAACTGGCGGTGGGTTATACCCTCGACGAGCTGATGAACGACATCACCGGTGGCCGCACCCCTGCGTCCTTCGAGCCGTCCATCGACTACGTTGTGACCAAAATTCCACGCTTTAACTTTGAGAAATTCGCTGGCGCGAACGACCGTCTGACCACCCAGATGAAATCCGTCGGTGAAGTGATGGCGATTGGCCGCACGCAGCAGGAATCCCTGCAGAAAGCGCTGCGCGGCCTCGAAGTGGGCGCGACCGGCTTTGACCCGAAAGTGAGCCTGGACGACCCTGAAGCGCTGACCAAAATCCGCCGCGAGCTGAAAGACGCGGGTGCGGAGCGCATCTGGTACATCGCCGATGCCTTCCGTGCCGGCCTGTCCGTCGACGGCGTGTTCAACCTGACCAACATCGACCGCTGGTTCCTGGTACAGATTGAAGAGCTGGTGCGTCTGGAAGAGAAAGTGGCAGAGCTGGGCATCAACGGCCTGGACGCAGACTTCCTGCGCATGCTGAAGCGTAAAGGCTTCGCCGACGCGCGTCTGGCTAAGCTGGCGGGCGTGCGCGAAGCGGAAATCCGCAAGCTGCGCGACCAGTATGACCTGCACCCGGTTTACAAGCGCGTCGATACCTGTGCGGCAGAGTTTTCTACCGACACCGCGTACATGTACTCCACCTATGAAGACGAGTGCGAAGCGAATCCGTCAGTTGACCGCGACAAGATTATGGTGCTGGGCGGCGGTCCAAACCGTATCGGCCAGGGCATCGAGTTCGACTACTGCTGCGTACACGCCTCGCTGGCGCTGCGTGAAGACGGTTACGAGACCATCATGGTCAACTGTAACCCGGAAACCGTCTCCACCGACTACGACACCTCCGACCGCCTCTACTTCGAGCCGGTTACCCTGGAAGATGTGCTGGAAATCGTGCGCATCGAGAAGCCAAAAGGCGTTATCGTGCAGTACGGCGGCCAGACTCCGCTGAAGCTGGCGCGCGCGCTGGAAGCGGCGGGCGTGCCGGTTATCGGTACCAGCCCGGACGCGATTGACCGCGCGGAAGACCGCGAGCGTTTCCAGCAGGCGGTTGACCGTCTGAAGCTGAAACAGCCGGCGAACGCCACGGTGACGGCCATCGAACAGGCCGTAGAGAAGGCGAAAGAGATTGGCTACCCGCTGGTGGTGCGTCCTTCTTATGTGCTGGGCGGCCGCGCGATGGAAATCGTCTACGACGAAGCCGACCTGCGCCGCTACTTCCAGACGGCGGTGAGCGTCTCCAACGATGCGCCAGTGCTGCTTGACCGCTTCCTCGACGATGCGGTAGAAGTGGACGTTGACGCCATCTGCGACGGCGAAATGGTGCTGATTGGCGGCATCATGGAGCATATCGAGCAGGCGGGCGTACACTCCGGCGACTCCGCCTGTTCTCTGCCAGCGTACACCCTGAGCCAGGAAATTCAGGACGTGATGCGCCAGCAGGTGCAGAAGCTGGCCTTCGAGCTGCAGGTTCGCGGCCTGATGAACGTCCAGTTCGCGGTGAAAGATAACGAAGTCTACCTGATTGAAGTCAACCCGCGTGCGGCACGTACCGTCCCGTTCGTCTCTAAAGCCACCGGTATTCCGCTGGCGAAAGTGGCGGCGCGCGTGATGGCAGGCCAGACGCTGGCACAGCAGGGCGTGACCAAAGAGATCATTCCACCGTACTACTCGGTGAAAGAAGTGGTGCTGCCGTTCAACAAATTCCCGGGCGTTGACCCGCTGTTAGGGCCAGAAATGCGCTCAACCGGGGAAGTGATGGGCGTGGGCCGTACCTTCGCAGAAGCGTTTGCGAAGGCGCAGCTGGGCAGCAGCTCCACCATGAGAAAATCGGGCCGTGCGCTGCTCTCTGTTCGCGAAGGCGATAAAGAGCGCGTGGTTGACCTTGCGGCCAAGCTGCTGAAGCAGGGCTTTGAGCTGGACGCGACCCACGGTACGGCAATTGTGCTGGGCGAAGCGGGTATCAACCCGCGTCTGGTGAACAAGGTGCATGAAGGTCGTCCGCACATTCAGGATCGTATCAAGAATGGCGAATACACCTACATCATCAACACCACCGCAGGCCGCCAGGCGATTGAAGACTCCAAGCTGATTCGCCGCAGCGCGCTGCAGTACAAAGTGCATTACGACACCACCCTGAACGGCGGTTTCGCAACGGCCATGGCGCTGAACGCGGATGCCACCGAGAAGGTGATTTCGGTTCAGGAAATGCACGCGCAGATTAGCAAGTAAGTAAAAATGCCCGGTGCCGTTCGGTTGCCGGGCATTCACCCCATCTTCAGAACCTTCTGGTTTTTCATCCTCTTTCAGTCAGTTAGCCTAAAATTGTTAGGTCGATAACGAAATTCAACTGAGAGCAGGGGAAAACACCATGCAAAATAAATTACTGATCGCCACCCTTATTGCCGCCACTGCAACGTTTACCGTCGCGGGCTGTTCCTCTAACCAGGCAGTGAAAACCACCGATGGCAAAACCATTGTCACCGACGGAAAACCACAGGTCGATGACGATACCGGTCTGGTGTCGTATAAAAATGCGGAAACGGGTCAGACCGAGCAGATCAACCGCGATCAGGTGAAATCAATGGGCGAGCTGGATAACTAATAAAAAAAGCCGTGGCGTTTGCCACGGCTTTTAGTCTTTCAGGAACGATTACCAGCGGTGGTTCAGCAGGATATGACCGCCATAAGCAGCATAGCTGTTCTCACCCCACTCGCCGCTGGCGCGCAGGGAGAGCGTCGTGGTTTCGTTCAGGTTGCCGGTGACGCCCAGCTCTAACTGACCACGATCTTCCGGCGTATCGTTGCTGACGGCCTCGCCGTTAAACGCCAGATCGTTCTGACCTGCGCCTTTCAGCCAGTTCACGGCAACGTACGGCTGCCAGGCTTTCACGTCTTTCTGTTCGAAGTAGCTTGATTTGACGCCCAGACGACCAAACAGACCGTCGTTGTCCAGCGTGGTAATCCGCACGCCGTCGCGATCGGTATGGTTTTCCTGATCCAGATAGCTGTAGATAACCTGCGCCTGAGGTTCGATTTTCCAGGTGCGCTCATTTTCTGAATCAATCACCCATGCATGGCCCACTTCGACGGATGCCGCGAAGCCCTCACTGTCGTAATCTTCATCATTACGGTTGCTGGTCACTTTATTGTTGTACCAGCTATAGGCGGCCCAGGTATCAACGTAGCTGCCCAGACGCAGCTTCTGATCTTCCTGCCAGGTTGCATACAGGCCGACGTTAAAGCCATCCACTTTGCCCTGCGCATCACGTACGTTGTGTTTTGCATCAGAGTGGGTCTTCGCCTGGCCTGCCCCGAACATGCCACCCGCACGCAGGATGCCGTTGTCCATTGGCTTACTCATGAAGTCGCTGCCTACCTGAAGGACAGTGGTGGTGGTGTCATAGCTGACTTTGTCACCGCCCGCATTGTTTTCATGGTAGCGACCTTTGACGTACATCCAGGTGTTGAGATCTTCCTCGTTACGGAAGGTGATCTGATCGCGATCGTCACGCTTGTGCAGGAACATGCTCTGCGCGGCAAGGTAGTTACCTAAGTAAGCGCCGACCTCAGGAGCCATGACTTCGGGACCGCTATTGCTGCCGTTGTCGGTGTTACCACCGTTGTCGGTATTATCAGACGGTTCATCGGAAGGCGTGGCCTTTGACTCCAGGTACCAGTTGCCGTTGCTGTGCTGATAGAGATTATATTCCCACGCACCGGCAACCACCGGTTTGGCAAGGGTCAACTTGGCTTCGGAGCTGCCGCCAATGCTGACAATTTCCATGCCGTTAACGGTTTGCGCGCCCAGGCCGCCAATGTTGTTCACGCTGACGTCGGACTGGCCAAAGCTGCTGCCGGTAATGGTGAGATGATCGGTTGGCGAGTTGTCTTCACCCAGGGTACTGTTCATCACGATCTGACTGCCCGCAGAGCCGGTATAGTCGCCGTTAATAGTGAAATTATTGCCAACGCTGTGATTGGCGGCGCTGAGTAACAGTGTGCCACCATTGGTGACGTTGCCGTTGACCGTATCGATACCTGAAACGCTCAGCGTATCGTTACCCTGAATCGCATTCCATGCTGCCAGCGTACCACCCGTGAGGATGTTGATATTGTCGTTTACTTCGCCAGCAGTGGCAAACTGAGCGCCATTTTCGACAGTAATCGTCGCGTTGCTACTCTTTGTACCAAGCGTTGAACCAACAGCGACCAGCGTGGTGCCGCTATGCAGAACGGTATCACCCGTGTAGGTGTTTTTGCCGGTTAGCGTCAGGGTGTTGGAATCCACTTTTTCAACATTGCCGCTACCGGTAATGCCGGTGGCGAACGCCGTATTACTGCCCTGATTAAAAATAAGTGTGCCGTTGTTGGTCAGTCCACCACTCAGCGTCGCGGTTTTCGTACCATCACCCAGCTGGAGAGAAGCATCTTTGGCAACGAGAGTCGTACCTGCATTAGACACATTCCCCGACAGGATTAAATCACCGCTGTTAACCAGCAGCGAATTGCCAGAACCGATAATGTCGATATTCCCTGAGAGCGCCCAGCTTTCGCCGTCCATTTCTAAAGAAGCAAAGCCATCGCCTTCCGATAAGCCAACAAAATTGCTGTCTTCTGTGCCGGTTCCTGCCAGGGTTATCGTATTTCCTTTAGAGATGCTCGAAATGACGTCGCCTTTCAGTGACGAGCCAGTGTCAAGCACCAACGTATTATTTTTGCTGCTGGCAAACGTAATAGCCGTACCGCCACCACCGATCGAACCGTTGTTAATGATATCAACTTTCGCCGTATCCGTTACGTTGATGCCGTTTTGCGCACCCTGAACGGTTCCAGTATTGGTGATTTTTGAATTGCCTTCGCTCACGGTAATACCATTGTCACTTGTACCGCTTATTGTACCGCTGTTATTTATACCGGCACCTGTTTGGGCGTTGATACCTGTCTTGCCTTTTATCACTCCCGATGACTTGTTGTTAATATTTATTGCAGAAGAGGACTCACTGACAAAGATTCCATTTTCAGAACCGGAAATATTCCCCTCATTATTTAAATCTCCCAGCATTGACTCGATGTTAATGGCGTTGCCAGTTGTAGATGTAATATTTGCGTTGAGATCGTTATTAATAATGACATGTTGCGCACGAGTATTAATCTCCAGACCATTTTCCATTCCAGAAATATTACCCTGGTTGGTGACCGTTTTTACGTTAAATCCTGTAACGGAGACGGCAGCTTCATTCCCGGAAGAGGTTATCGTAACGTCTTTATTAATGACGTATTCAGCGTCGGTGGAGAAGTTTTGTGGAATTGAGGTTGATTGGTCAATCGTGCTGGCAAAAGCGACGGCGGGGGTGAATAACAATAGGGCAGGAAAGAGACTTCCCAGAGTTTTAGTCGTTTTATTGAGTCTGAAATTTTTGTTGCTCATTTACACATCCATTTGAATTAGAAAGGCGCGATACGACGTATTAAAATCACGTCAGTATGCGGAGAAAAAGAATGAGCTCGCTACAAAGAGCGTAAAATTATTATTTTTTCAATGTTTTATGTATAGATCGATTTATTAAATAATTATTTTAGATTTTCTTAAAATATCTCATTCCTATATGGATTGAAGTGAGATATTCACATCCTGGATTTTTTGGAGAGGAAAAATCGTCCAACGAATGATGATTACCAATAGCTGCGCTTTCCTTTTCATGGCTGCTGCGCCCCTTTCACCGGGCGGGTTAACTGTCTACACTCACTGCTACAAGAAGAGAAGAAGACAGGCCATTTGATGATACTCATAATTTATGCGCACCCCTATCCGCAGCACTCGCATGCGAATAAGCGGATGCTTGAGCAGGTAAGGACGCTTGAAAACGTCGAGATACGTTCCCTCTATCAACTCTATCCCGATTTCAACATCGATATTGCCGCCGAACAGGAGGCGCTCTCCCGTGCCGATCTGATCGTCTGGCAGCATCCTATGCAGTGGTACAGCACGCCCCCACTCCTGAAATTGTGGATTGATAAAGTCTTCTCCCACGGCTGGGCTTACGGCCACAACGGCAATGCGCTAAATGGGAAAAGCCTGATGTGGGCGGTCACCACGGGTGGAGGGGAAAGCCACTTTGATATTGGTTCCTTCCCGGGGTTTGAGGTTCTGGCACAGCCGCTGCAGGCGACCGCACTTTATTGCGGGCTGAACTGGCTCCCGCCTTTTGCGATGCACTGCACCTTTGTCTGCGACGATGAAACGCTGCAGGCGCAGGCGCGCCATTATAAACAACGCTTACTTGAGTGGCAGGAGGCGCACCATGGATAGCCATACGCTGATACAGGCGCTGATATACCTCGGCGCGGCGGCGCTGATTGTACCCGTGGCGGTTCGCCTGGGACTGGGCTCTGTTCTCGGCTATCTGATTGCGGGCTGCGTCATTGGGCCGTGGGGCTTTCGACTGGTGACGGATGCAGAGGCAATCCTCCATTTCGCTGAAATCGGCGTTGTACTGATGCTCTTTGTGATTGGTCTGGAACTCGATCCGCAGCGCCTGTGGAAGCTTCGCGCCTCGGTGTTTGGCGGCGGGGCGCTGCAGATGGTGGCCTGCGGCCTGCTGCTGGGTGGGTTCTGCATCCTGCTGGGCATGGACTGGAAAGTGGCAGAGCTTATCGGCATGACGCTGGCGCTCTCCTCGACCGCCATTGCCATGCAGGCCATGAACGAGCGCAATCTGACGGTCTCCCAGATGGGACGCAGCGCGTTCTCGGTGCTGCTGTTCCAGGACATTGCCGCTATCCCGCTGGTGGCGATGATCCCACTGCTGGCGGCCAGCGGTTCCGCCACGACGCTGGGGGCGTTTGCGCTGTCGGCATTAAAAGTGGTGGGGGCGCTGGCGCTGGTGGTGCTGCTTGGTCGCTACGTCACCCGTCCGCTGCTGCGGTTCGTTGCCCGCTCGGGCCTTCGCGAAGTGTTCAGCGCCGTGGCGCTCTTCCTGGTGTTTGGCTTTGGTTTGCTGCTGGAGGAAGCCGGGCTGTCGATGGCGATGGGGGCGTTCCTCGCAGGCGTTCTGCTGGCGAGTTCCGAATACCGTCACGCGCTGGAAAGCGATATTGAGCCGTTCAAAGGCTTGCTGCTGGGGCTGTTTTTCATCGGCGTGGGGATGTCCGTCGACTTCGGCACGCTGGTGACGCACCCGCTGCGGATCGTCATCCTGCTGGTTGGCTTCCTGATCATTAAAATGGCGATGCTGTGGCTGATTGCGCGTCCGCTCAAGGTGCCGAATAAGCAGCGCAGCTGGTTTGCGGTTCTGCTGGGGCAGGGGAGTGAATTTGCGTTTGTGGTCTTTGGCGCAGCACAAATGGCAAACGTCCTCGACCCAGAGTGGGCGAAAGCGCTGACGCTTGCGGTCGCGCTGTCGATGGCCGCGACGCCTATTCTGCTGGTGGTGCTGACGCGTCTGGAAAAATCGGGTAGCGAGCAGGAGCGCGAAGCCGATGAAATTGACGAAGAGCAGCCGCGCGTCATTATTGCCGGATTTGGCCGCTACGGGCAGATCGTTGGCCGTCTGCTGCTGTCCAGCGGAGTGAAAATGGTTATCCTCGATCACGACCCCGACCATGTCGATACCCTGCGAAAATTTGATATGAAGGTGTTTTACGGCGACGCGACCCGCGTCGATCTGCTGGAATCTGCCGGGGCGGCAAAAGCGGAGGTGTTGATTAACGCCATTGACGATCCGGAGACCAGCATGCAGATGGTGGAAATGGCGAAAGAACATTTCCCGAATCTGACCATCATTTCACGCGCCCGCGATGTTGATCACTATATCCGGCTGCGGCAGGCGGGGGTAGAAGCACCGGAGCGTGAAACCTTTGAAGGTGCGCTGAAGTCTGGCCGCATGGCGCTGGAAAATCTGGGGCTCGGCGCGTACGAAGCGCGCGAGCGTGCGGACCTGTTCCGCCGCTTTAACACCGAGATGGTCGAAGAGATGGCGGCGATGGCCGGGAGTACGGCCACCGAGCGTGCGGCGGTGTTTAAACGCACCAGCGCGATGCTGACGGAAATCATTAACGAGGACCGTAATCACCTGTCGCTGATCCAGCGTCACGGCTGGCAGGGAACGGAAGAGGGCAAGCATACCGGGGATCCGGCTGACGAACCGGAGAGTAAACCTTCCGCGTGAAGTGGAGTTGCCAGCAATAATAAAAAATTTCTTTATCTTTACCCTGCCGCCAGTCGACGAAAGATTAAGCTTTCCGTATAGTGGCGGCAATTTTTTGCATCCGGGAAATTTTCAATGATCAGTCTGATTGCAGCGCTGGCGGTGGACCGCGTTATCGGTATGGAAAATGCCATGCCGTGGAACCTGCCTGCCGATCTCGCATGGTTTAAACGTACTACGTTAAACAAGCCGGTAGTGATGGGCCGCCTGACCTGGGAGTCGATTGGTCGTCCATTGCCGGGTCGTAAAAATATCGTTATCAGCAGCCAGCCGGGCACTGACGATCGCGTCGAATGGGTAAAATCAGTCGACGAGGCGATTGCTGCATGCGGCAATGCCGAAGAGATCATGGTGATTGGCGGCGGGCGCGTGTACGAGCAGTTCCTGCCAAAAGCGCAGAAGCTGTATCTGACCCACATTGATGCGGAAGTGGAAGGGGATACCCATTTCCCTGACTACGATCCGGACGAGTGGGAATCGGTGTTCAGTGAATTCCACGACGCGGATGCACAGAACTCCCACAGCTACTGCTTCGAGATTCTGGAACGTCGTTAAGTGATTTTTTCCCTCTCCCGGCCGGGAGAGGGAAGTGCATATCAGGAGGCAACCGCCTCGTCTTCCCCTAAGTCCAGCTGTCGGTTGGACGGCTGAACAAAGTAAGTTTTATCTTCCCAGCGTAAGCAGGTTAACTCTCCGCCCCAGCAGCATCCGGTATCCAGACCGTAGATCCCTTCCGGTGTTCCTTTTCCTTCCAGTGCAGCCCAGTGACCAAATACCACGTTGTACTTACTTGTCACCGGCCCCGGAATGGCAAACCACGGTTTTAGCGGAGCGGGCGCGCTCTCCGGCGTCTCTTTGGAATACATGTCCAGCTGTCCGTTCGGGAAGCAGAAACGCATGCGGGTGAAGGCGTTGGTAATAAAGCGCAGACGCGCCAGACCGCTGAGACCCTCGCTCCAGTGGTTCGGCATATCGCCGTACATGGCATCGAGGAAGAAAGGATAGGAGTCGCTCGCCAGCACCGCCTCAACGTCGCGCGCACAGGTTTTCGCCGTCTCAAGATCCCATTGTGGCGTGATCCCGGCATGCGCCATGACCAGCTTTTTCTCTTCGTCGACCTGCAGCAGCGGCTGACGGCGCAGCCAGTTAATCAGATCGTCGGCATCCGGCGCATCCAGCAGCGGGGTGAGGCGATCTTTAGGCTTGTTGCGGCTGATCCCGGCGAACACCGCCAGCAGATGCAGATCGTGATTGCCCAGCACCATGCGCACGCTGTCGCCTAGCGATTTGACGAAACGTAATACTTCAAGGGAGCCGGGGCCACGCGCGACTAAATCGCCCGTCAGCCAGAGTGTGTCCTGTCCTGGCGTAAAGTCGACCTGTTTTAATAATGCGATCAGTTCATCGTAGCAACCGTGAACGTCGCCAATCAGATATGTAGACATTAGATTAATGAATGAGTGTGGTTACGGCGAGACGGAACACAGGAATGGCAACGAGGAAATCATTGCCATCGACGTCGACCATTTCATAATGGCCTTGCATGGTACCCATCGGCGTTTCAATCACCGCGCCGCTGGTGTACTGGTACTCTTCGCCAGGGGCGATATGAGGCTGTTCACCGACCACACCTTCCCCCTGGACTTCGATTTCGCGGCCATTGCCGTTGGTGATAAGCCAGTAGCGTCCGCGCAGCTGCACGGACGTCCGCCCCAGATTGCGAATGGTCACGGTGTAAGCAAAGACAAAACGTTCTTCATCCGGTGAGGACTGTGATTCAACATAAACGCTTTGTACATGGACACATACGCGGGGCGAATCAATCATGGCTTAACTCTCCTTCGGCGGCGCATTTTCGCTGATGTAATTAGCCAGCTTGCAGTATTGCTCTACGGAGATGTTCTCCGCACGCATTGCCGGGTCGATCCCAAGCTCAGCTAGCACCTCAACGGTGAAGGAATTGCTGAGGCTGTTACGGATCGTTTTACGACGCTGGTTAAAGGCTTCAGTGGTAATGCGGCTCAGTACACGCAGATCTTTTACCGGGTACGGTTTCGTTTTGTGCGGCACAAGGCGCACAACCGCTGAATCCACTTTCGGTGGTGGTGTGAACGCTGACGGCGGTACTTCGAGTACCGGGATCACGTTGCAGTAATATTGCGCCATCACGCTTAAACGACCATACGCTTTACTGTTCGGGCCTGCAACCAGGCGGTTAACCACCTCTTTTTGCAACATGAAGTGCATGTCGGCAATGGCATCAGTATAGCTAAAGAGGTGGAACATGAGCGGTGTGGAGATGTTATACGGCAGGTTGCCGAATACGCGCAGCGGCTGACCCATTTTTTCTGACAGTTCGCCGAAGTTCATGGTCATGGCGTCCTGCTGATAGATGGTCAGCTTCGGCCCGAGGAACGGGTGCGTTTGCAGGCGTGCGGCCAGATCGCGGTCCAGTTCGATGACGGTCAGCTCGTCGAGGCGCTCGCCTACCGGTTCGGTCAGCGCGGCAAGACCCGGGCCGATTTCGACCATCGCCTGGCCTTTTTGCGGATTAATAGCCGAGACAATGCTTTCGATCACGAACTGATCGTTTAGGAAGTTTTGCCCGAAACGTTTACGGGCTAAGTGGCCCTGATGGACTCGATTAGTCATTGAGTATTAACAATCATTTTGATGGCGAGATTAAGCGCCGTAATAAAACTGCCGACATCCGCCTTCCCCTGGCCTGCCAGATCCAGCGCAGTACCGTGGTCAACGGACGTTCGAATAAAGGGTAAACCGAGGGTGATATTCACGCCGCGGCCAAAGCCCTGGTATTTTAGCACGGGCAGGCCCTGATCGTGGTACATCGCGAGCACGGCGTCGGCATTATCCAGGTATTTCGGCTGGAA
Source organism: Enterobacter roggenkampii (assembly GCF_001729805.1). Taxonomy (NCBI): domain Bacteria; kingdom Pseudomonadati; phylum Pseudomonadota; class Gammaproteobacteria; order Enterobacterales; family Enterobacteriaceae; genus Enterobacter; species Enterobacter roggenkampii. The sequence goes on from NZ_CP017184.1 coordinate 713,551, forward strand.
AAGGGTATCAGCAGGCAGCGGACCGCTGAGATTCATCCCCTTCGCCCGCATTTCGTTGAGTACCGGAATGATGGTCTCGATCTCTTCGGTACCCATGTGCCCGCCTTCGCCGGCGTGCGGATTCAGGCCGCAGACCAGCACATGCGGCTGCGAGATCCCAAATTTTGTCTGCAGATCGTGATGCAAAATCCCGATGATCTCGCGCAGGAGTTCAGGCGTGATCGCATCCGGAATCGCTTTGATCGGCAGATGGGTGGTCACCAGCGCAACGCGCATTTCTTCCGTCGCCAGCATCATCACCACTTTCGGGCTGTGCGAGCGCTCTTCAAAGAACTCCGTATGCCCGGTAAACGGTATACCCGCTTCGTTGATGACGCCTTTGTGGACGGGGCCGGTAATCAGGGCGGCAAATTCGCCCTTCAGGCAACCGTCGCAGGCGCGCGCAAGGGTTTCAACGACATAGTGGCCGTTTTCCGTGCTGAGCTGGCCGGCAATGACCGGCGTACGAAGGGGAACAGAAAGAAGGGTGAGGGTACCGGCTTGCTGCGGTGCAGGCTGTTGACCTTCAACGTAAGGGATGAGCGTTAAAGGCAGACCGAGCATCGCTGCCCGGTCTTGTAACAGTGTTGCATCGGCGCAGACAACCAGTTCTACTGGCCAGCTGCGCTGGGCAAGCTGGACAACGAGGTCAGGTCCAATCCCGGCGGGTTCGCCGGGCGTGATAACAACACGATGCTGTTTCATTAGTTGCTCAGCACTTTCACGTAAGCACTGGCGCGTTGTTCCTGCATCCAGGTGGCTGCTTCTTCAGAGAACTTACGGTTAAACAGCATGCGGTAGGCTCTGTCTTTCTGTGCTGCATCCGTTTTATCAACGTTACGAGTGTCCATCAGCTCGATCAGATGCCAGCCAAACGAAGAGTGGACCGGCGCGCTGATCTGGCCTTTGTTCAGCTTCATCAACGCGTCACGGAAGGCAGGATCGTAAATATCCGCCGCTGCCCAGCCCAGATCGCCACCCTGGTTAGCAGAGCCAGGATCCTGAGAGAACTCTTTTGCTGCTTTCGCAAACGAGGTTTTACCGCTCTTAATATCTGCCGCAATCTGTTCCAGCTTCGCACGCGCCTGATCGTCAGTCATGATTGGTGACGGCTTCAGCAGAATGTGGCGAGCGTGAACTTCGGTAACGGAGATATTTTGGCTCTGGCCGCGCAGATCGTTCACTTTCAGAATGTGGAAGCCCACGCCTGAACGGATTGGACCGACGATATCGCCTTTCTTAGCCGTGCTCAGTGCCTGAGCAAAGAGGGATGGCAGCTCCTGAATACGTCCCCAGCCCATCTGGCCGCCTTTCAGCGCCTGTTGGTCTGCGGAGTAGGTGATGGCCAGCTTGCCAAAGTCACCGCCGTTACGCGCCTGCTCGACAATTGAACGTGCCTGGCTTTCTGCTTCCGCAGCCTGATCGGACGTAGGGTTCTCTGGCAGTGGGATCAGAATGTGGCTCAGGTTCAGCTCTGTGCTTGCATCGTTCTGGTTACCCACCTGTTTTGCCAGCGCGTCCACTTCCTGAGGCAGGATAGTGACTCGGCGACGCACTTCGTTGTTACGCACTTCCGAAATCAGCATCTCTTTACGGATCTGGTTACGATAGGTAGCGTAGCTGATGCCGTCATAGGCCAGACGGCTGCGCATCTGGTCTAAAGACATATTGTTCTGCTTTGCGATGTTAGCGATCGCCTGATCGAGCTGCTCGTCAGTGACCTTCACACCCATTTTCTGCCCCATCTGAAGAACGATCTGATCCATGATCAGGCGTTCCAGGATCTGGTGGCGCAGCGTGGCGTCATCCGGAAGCTGCTGACCCGCTTCGCCCGAATTGAGCTTCACCGATTTCATCAGACCGTCAACGTCACTTTCAAGCACGACGCCGTTGTTAACCACAGCAGCGACTTTATCAACAACCTGGGGGGCCGCGAAGCTGGTATTCGCAACCATAGCGACACCGAGCAGCAGCGTTTTCCAGTTCTTCATACTTTTTCCATTTCAATTAACCGCAAAGCGGATTACGTTGCAAATCAAGCACATTACAAGGAACTGCGGTAAGGCAGAATGTTCGAGCGCAGCATTTTCTGCGTACCCAGACCGTAGTTGGAACTCAGGCCGCGTAACTCGAAGTTAAAGCCAATCACGTTATCGTATTTGCTCTGATTGTTTTCCCAGCCGTTAAGCTTACGTTCGTAACCAACACGCAGCGCGTAGCAGCAGGAGTTATATTGCAGCCCCAACATCTGGTCAGCAGCTTTATTGGTGTTAGTGTCAAAGTAGTAAGCGCCTACGATTGACCAACGGTCGGCGATAGGCCAACTCGCTGCGCCACCCACCTGCGAAATACCGTCTTTATACTGCTCGGCAGTACCATAGTTTGGTAATGTCGCCTGAATATATTCGGGACTGGCATAACGATAGGTCAATTGCACCATCCGATCTTCATCCCGGCGATATTCTATAGCCGCCGTGCTGTTAGCGATATTGTCGAGACGGGTGTCATACTGAACGCCACCACGCAGGCCCCAACGATCGGTCATACGCCAGTAGGTATCGCCAGCCCAAATCAGCGAACCCGTCTTATTATCTTTCTCCCACTTAATGTTGTCATCGCCCGTGCGAGACTCGGTGAAATAATAGATTTGACCAACAGAAACGTTAAAACGTTCAACGGCAGCATCATCATAAACGCGCGATGTGACCCCGGTCGTTAACTGGTTCGCTGATGCGATGCGGTCAAGGCCACCGTAGGTACGGTCGCGGAACAGGCCACTGTAGTCAGACTGCAGTAAAGAAGAGTCGTAGTTATTGATGTTGCTCTGATCGCGATAAGGCACGTACAGATACTGCATACGTGGCTCCAGCGTCTGGGTATAGCCATCCGCCAGAAGATCCATATCGCGTTCGAAGATCAGCTTACCGTCCATTTTGAACTGAGGAAGCGTACGGTTTACTGATTCTTCCAGGTGACCGGTATTGTTTGGGTTCGCGTTGTAATCATCTATGTTTTTCTGCTGATAGTGTGTCGCCATCAGCTTAGCTTCCGTGTTCAGACTAGCCCAGTCATTCGACCATGGAAGGTTAATGACGGGCTCCAGGTGAACACGGGTGGCTTCCGGCATAGAGGAATTGGTGTTTACAAAATGCACTGCCTGGCCATAAATACGGGTGTCAAATGGCCCTACGTCATTCTGGTACCAGTTAACGTCCAACTGCGGTTCGGCACCATAGGTACTCGCCGTCTGGCTTGAGAACACCTGGAACTGCTTACTGGTTACCGTCGCATCGAAGTTCTGCACCGCATAGCCAACGCTGAAGATCTGCGTTGCATAACCGTCGGTACTCGAACCGTATTTTGACGAAAAATCGTTGAAGTAGTTCGGGTCACTGACCTTGGTGTAATTGACGTTGAAACGCCACACCTGATCCATCACCCCGGAATGCTGCCAGAAATACATCCAGCGGTGCTTATCACCTTCAGTGGGATGCTCGTCCTGGAAGACTTTATCCGACGGCAGATAATCCAGCTCCATCAGACCCGCACCTGCCTGAGTCAGATAGCGGAACTCGTTCTCCCACATGACGTTACCGCGCTTGTGGATATAGTGCGGCGTGATCGTCGCATCCATGTTAGGCGCGATGTTCCAGTAATACGGCAGGTAGAACTCAAAGTAGTTCGTGGTGCTGTATTTGGCATTCGGGATCAGGAAACCGGAGCGACGTTTGTCACCCACGGGAAGCTGCAGATAAGGGCTGTAGAATATGGGGACCGGACCCACCTTGAAGCGGGCGTTCCAGATCTCAGCGACCTGCTCTTCGCGGTCATGGATAACTTCGCTCCCGACCACGCTCCAGGTATTTGAACCCGGCAGACACGACGTGAACGTGCCATTTTCCAGGATCGTATAGCGGTTTTCACCGCGCTGTTTCATCAGGTCTGCGTCACCGCGCCCCTGGCGACCCACCATCTGGTAATCACCTTTCCAGACGTTAGTGTCTTTGGTATTCAGGTTTGACCAGGCTTTCGGACCTTTCAGGATGACCTGATTGTCGTCATAGTGCACATTACCCAGCGCATCCACCGTTCGGACCGGCTCGGCCGCACCTTCCGGCTGCTTCTGGTGCAACTGCACTTCATCTGCCTGCAGGCGGCTATTGCCCTGGTTAATATCGACATTGCCTGTAAAGGTGGCATTGTCAGGATAAGTCCCTTTTGAACTGTCGGCAGTAATGGTTACCGGCAAGCTATTGGTATCGCCACTCACCAGTGGGCGATTATAACTTGGGACGCCAAGCATACACTGCGAGGCGAGATCGGCCGCCAGCCCCTGTTGACTGTACAGGGCGGTGCCAATCATTGTGGCCAGGAGGGTGGGGATACGTTTTTTCATACGTTGTATTTTATTGTTCCGTCATCAGTGGCTACGGCTTACAAACGCTCAGAGACTATCTTACTCATCTGCGCAGTACCAGCGTTAATCCTGCCCGTTTGCGTGCCAGAGTGTTAGGCTCGCTATCGAATGACGAGTATGATAAAGCAAATTATAGGCGATGTCCTTCAATTGACCGTGACTTGAACACAGTGATGATGACGTTGCGTCGGCCAGGAATATGACTATCCGGGGAGTATATGCAGTATTGGGGTAAAATAATCGGCGTTGCGTTCGCCATCATCATGGGTGCCGGGTTCTGGGGAATAGTGCTGGGGCTTATTATTGGCCATATGTTTGATAAGGCGCGCAGCCGTAAAATGGCCTGGTTTGCCAACCAGCGCGAGCGCCAGTCACTCTTTTTCTCCACCACTTTTGAGGTGATGGGGCATTTAACCAAATCCAAAGGGCGCGTCACGGAAGCCGATATTCAGATTGCCAGCGTCTTTATGGATCGCATGAATCTGCACGGTGACTCCCGCCTGGAGGCGCAAAATGCGTTTCGCATCGGGAAATCCGATAACTACCCGCTTCGCGAAAAAATGCGCCAGTTCCGCAGTATCTGCTTCGGCCGTTTTGATTTAATTCGGATGTTTCTGGAAATTCAGATTCAGGCGGCCTTCGCCGACGGCTCGCTTCACCCTAACGAACGCGATGTTTTATACGTGATTGCGGAAGAGCTGGGTATCTCCCGTATGCAGTTCGATCAGTTCCTGCGCATGATGCAGGGTGGCGCGCAGTTTGGCGGCGGGTATCACCAGCAGTCTTCTGGCGGTGCCTGGCAGCAGGCGCAGCGTGGTCCGACGCTGGAAGATGCCTGCAACGTGCTTGGCGTAAAACCCTCTGACGATCAGACCACTATCAAACGTGCCTATCGTAAGCTCATGAGCGAGCACCATCCAGACAAGCTCGTTGCAAAAGGCTTACCGCCTGAAATGATGGAGATGGCGAAGCAAAAAGCGCAGGAAATTCAGAAAGCGTACGAGCTGATTAAAGAGAAGAAAGGCTTCAAATAAGCCCCTTTTTAGAATGATGAAGGGCCTGGCAGCATGAGCTGCCAGGCCCTTTATACAGCGTTACCAGCTGTAGCGCACGTTCAGGCTACCGTTTACATCACTGTAATCATTATCACCTTTCTGTCCGGAGACCTGGGCAATAACGCTCCATTGCTTGCTCACATTCGCCTGAATACCCGCTTTCAGCTCCGCACGATCGGCAGGAAGGTCCTGTTTGATCTGTGTGTCACCAAAGTTGACTGCCGTGTCTTCAGAGGTATGCAGCCAGTTGGCCTCCGCAAACGGCTGGATAACCGCGTCGTTCGACTTATTCATCTTGCTGTCAATGCGCAGGCCTAAACGGGTGGTCCAGCTTTCGCCGTTTTGCCCATCAATCGTCGTGCCGCTGCTGTCTTTGATATCATCCGCACTGTAATCCTGCCAGACGACCTGTGCCTGCGGCGTGAGGCTCAGCGTGTTGTCGCCGAGTGCGATATCGTAGCGGTAGCCTGTTTCCAGCGAAACGGCGTTGGCGTTTGAATCGTAATCCGTTGAGCCAACGTCACCGTTATCTACGCTGTTGTGGTACATCCCATACTGATACCAACTGTCGACATAGAAACCCTGATGCTGTCGGGCATCGGCAAACCACGTTGCATAGACTCCGAGGTTATAGCCATCGACTTTACCGTCAGCGCTAAAGCGGCTGCCGTCAGCACCTTTATTGCCAGTGCTGTCGCTGCTGGCGTTGATATAGCTACCCATAACCCCGACCACAAGGCTTTGTTCGCCGTTGTTCCAGGCGGCAACATCGCCCCCAATCTGGAACTGGGAGTAGTTGCTGTCGATATCAATATTGCTCTCTGCTGCAGTAGACTGGTTCTTACCTGCTTTGAAACGCGCCCATGTCGTGCCGTTTTCCGATTTGAACTGACTGCCTTCTCGGTCTGACAGGGTCTGCATTTGCAGATCGCGAGCCAGCCACTGGTTGCTGAGGTATGAACCGATATCGGCACGATACTGAGGCGTTACGTCGCCATTATCACTCGTGGCCTGGGAACGAAGATACCAGTCCCCTGAGTCCTGATACAGGCGGTATTCGTAGGCGTTAATCTGGACCTGATTACCCTGAACAAAGGTGCCGTTTGATTCACCGCCGACCGTAATCACTTCAATACCGTTTTGGGTCAGTGCGCCCTGACCACCAACGTTGTTAATGTACAGGGTGGTGTTCCCGGACGTATTCCCCGTAATGTTAAGCATATCGGTTGGAGACGTGTCGTCGCCTAACTGCGTATTTAGCGTCACAGAACCCTGGTTGCTGGTGTAATCGCCGTTTACGATCAGCGTGTTGCCGGTCGTCGCACCATTGGTTCCCTCAATATTGCCGCTGACAATGCTGCCTGCGTTGCTCAGATCACCATTGATCGTTAGCGTGTCGTTGAACTGAACGGTGCCCTTGCTATTAACATTGCCGTTCACCACACCGTTGGAACCGCCAAACGTGGCGCCTGCCGCGACATTCACGGCCTGCTCGCTGTTTTGTACGCCGATAACGCCAGCCTCGTCCAGCCAGAGCGTGCCCTGGTTCACATCCGTTGTGCCGCTGTAACTGTTTGCGGCATTAAGGATCAGCGTACCTTGCCCCTCTTTGGTCAGCGATTTTCCGTCCCATCCGGTCGTGGCTTCGGCATTTTGATCGACAAGCGCCGTGCTCAGCGTAAAGCTGCCGTCAGGATTGTTCAGAGTGAATGTGCCGTGAGCCGCTGTTGCCGCTGGGTTCTGGCTGGCATACCAGGTTAATGACGGTGTCAGGACGTAATTGGTCACGTCGGCGGGATCAATGGTGCCGCTAAAGGTGATGAAGTCAACGGAGCCAGATGCCATGCCCGCGACGGTGAGGTTGGTAAAATTGCCATTGATTGCATTTTCAGCGTCAATCACCGTGAAGGCGCTATCCGCGGAAAGCGTGCTGGCACTACCGTAACCTGTAATATTTAGTGTGCCATCAAGCGTCGCATTCTGAGCGACAATCGGCGCACCGGTCGCGTTTGCGTCAAGATAGACATCAGTTTGGCTGTTAGCCCGAAGGGTGAGATTACCGACATTGAGTGTACCAGTACTGCCGTTTTCATCGCCGAGTGTGATGCGTCCGCTGCTGGTAAGATTACCGACGCTGGAATCGGCCGTCAGCAGCCATTGGCTGTTCGCACCCAGCGTCATGCTGACGTTATCACCGCTGGCCTTAACGGCGCCGGACAGCTTGCTGTTTTCAGCGCGAAGGGTGACTGCATCAGTGGTATTGGCCACGGTGAGCAGATTGTCTGCGTTCATCGTTTGCACATTCTTCACGTTAATATCGGCAGATCCGGAATCCACCGCAAAAGCACTTCCTCCTGACGCGGTTGCCGTAATGCTCCCTCCGTCAATCGTAGCGACATTTTTTCCACCGCTGAACGAGAAGGCGACATTGCTACCGGAAACGTTGCTGTGGGTGACGGTCGCGCTGCTGGCGCTTTCTAAGGCAATGGCAGCAGATTGTTCGCTGGTGATATCTGTGCTGTTCGCCTCAAGGGCTCCACCGTGAGTCATCGCCACTGCCCGCGAATTTTCTCCGGACGCGATCGTTGAACCGTTATTCAGTACGAATGTGCTCTTTGCCCCGTCAGAGGATATTGCGTCAGCATTTTTCCCATGAGTGACGATATGAGTATCAGTGAGTTCTGCGCGTCCGGTATTCATTATGCCAACTGACTGCTCACCGTAAGTTTCAACGTGGGATGCCGCTAAATTAAATGTGTTGGTATAGTTTTGAATACCAAAGCTCTGGCTTCCGGTAGTGGTAATCGTGACGTTTGAGCCGGTCAATTCACCGTCGTTATATATACCTGCATTACCAAAATCTCCCGTGGTGTTTATATTCACATTGTCTAATGAAAGGGTGGCATATCGGTTAACAATAGCCCTAGCCATGCCATACCCGGAAGTCGTAATGGTCGCGTTTTTTATCGTCAGGTCTGCGCCATTCAATATCTCAACACCATAAGAACCCTCTCCCGTCGCCGTATAGCTCCCCCCGTCAATGGTGCCTTTTGCATTAGAGCTAAACAATACGGCAGAGGCGATCTCGCCTTCCGTCGAAACGGTAAGGTTGTTCAACATGGCTTCTGAGTTATCACCGACAATGGTTATCGCATGACTGCCTTCCCCGGAAGTGCGGATTGTGGATCCCGAATCATCGAGCGTGATTTTCGCTCCATTCGACACGGATAGCCCCATGCCTGCATCCCCGGTTGTGGATATCGTTAAGGCGCCGTTATCGGTGACGATGACATCAGAGCCAGAGGCGGATACCGCCGAGGTATTAGGGCTCGTCGTTGAATATTCACCACTGATGGTATTACTACCCGGGACTGCAACAAACGTCGTGTCACTGGCGTGTGCGGTACCCACAACACCTGACAAGATAAACGTTGCGATCGCGCCTCCGGCGCGTACGCAGGATTTAACTTTGCTGTCCCCTTTTGAAAACTCCGAGGCAACGATGTACATATTTCTGGCGCAATTCCAGACGATGTTATACGAACGGTTCATACACTTCCTTGTGAATCAATGAGTAAACTAAGTGTGGCTGTTGAGTAGAAAAATAACTCCGTTTGGATAGGGTAGAGTTAGTATTTCCTTAAAATGAGCTGGATTATCAGTAATAAATTGCATCGTGTTCAATTTAATATTTTTTAATCCAAACCTTAGTCTTTCTAAAAATACTGAGTGTTATTTAAGGAAGAGATAATTATCGTGAATGAACTTGGGCGGGTTTTCAGATGAGCAGGGGAGATATATATGCTGTGTGAATATTTACCGTCGACAGTGAGCTGACAGTAAATATTCACATCAGGAATTTAAAAATCGACCGGGGCTTTAAACGTCATCGCGTTACCGAAGGCCGGATGGGTGATGGTAAGCGTCTGCGCGTGCAGCTGCAGACGTGGCGCTAAGGCCAGCGCTTCAGGCGGCGCGTAAAAGCGGTCGCCCAGAATCGGATGACCCAGCGCAAGCATATGCACGCGCAGCTGGTGTGAACGTCCGGTAATCGGCTTAAGCAGGACGCGCGCGGTATTATCCGGCGCGTACTCCAGCACTTCATACTCGGTCTGCGCGGCCTTGCCGGTTTCGTAGCACACCTTCTGCTTTGGCCGGTTCGGCCAGTCGCAGATCAGCGGTAAATCCACCAGCCCTTCCGCCTGCGCGGGGTGACCCCAGACGCGGGCGACATACTGCTTTTTCGGCTCACGCTCGCGGAACTGGCGCTTCAGCTCGCGTTCCGCCGCCTTATTCAGCGCCACCACAATCACGCCGCTGGTCGCCATGTCCAGGCGATGGACAGACTCCGCCTGAGGATAATCGCGCTGAATGCGCGTCATCACGCTGTCTTTGTGCTCATCCAGACGCCCCGGTACGGACAACAGCCCGCTGGGCTTGTTGACCACCATAATGTGTTCATCCTGATACAGAATGACCAGCCAGGGATCCTGCGGCGGATTGTACGGCTCCATCACCATCTTGCGCTCCGTTTACTGATGCGTCACAACGATAAGACGCAGGGCATCCAGACGCCAGCTTGCCTGATCCAGGCTCTCCAGCACCTGATGACGGTTGCTTTCAATCGCCGCCAGCTCGTCGTCACGGATGTTCGGGTTAACCGCTTTTAACGCCTCCAGACGCGACAGCTCTGCAGACAGTTTCTCGTCGGCTTCACCGCGCGCGGCGTCAATCAGCGCTCTGGCCGCTTTTTCAATCTGGGTTTCACCCTGCTGGAGAATGGCATGCACGTCCTGCTGCACCGCATTGACCAGCTTGCTGCCGGTATGGCGGTTCACCGCGCTCAGCTGGCGGTTGAAGCTCTCAAATTCAACCTGTCCTGCGAGGTTCGTGCCGTTTTTATCCAGCAGCAGACGCACCGGCGTTGGTGGCAGGAAGCGGTTGAGCTGCAGCTGTTTCGGCGCCTGCGCTTCCACAACGTAGATCAGCTCCAGCAGCAGCGTGCCTACGGGCAGCGCCTTGTTTTTCAACAGCGAGATGGTGCTGCTGCCGGTATCGCCAGAGAGGATCAGATCCAGCCCGTTACGGATCAGCGGGTGTTCCCAGGTGATGAACTGAGCATCTTCGCGGGACAGCGCCACATCACGCTCGAAGGTGATGGTGCAGCCATCTTCCGGCAGGCCCGGGAAATCTGGCACCAGCATGTGATCGGACGGGGTCAGGACAATCAGGTTCTCGCCGCGGTCGTCCTGGTTAATGCCAACGATGTCGAACAGGTTCATGGAGAAGCTGATGAGACTGGTGTCATCATCCTGCTCTTCAATGCTCTCAGCCAGCGCCTGCGCTTTTTCACCGCCGTTGGAGTGGATCTCCAGCAGGCGGTCGCGGCCTTGTTCAAGCTGCGCTTTCAGCGCGTCATGCTTCTCACGACAGGACTTAATCAGATCGTCAAAGCCGTCGGTGTTTTCCGGCGCGGCCAGATAGCCGATCAGATCGCCGTGCACCTGATCGTAAATGGTGCGGCCCGTCGGGCAGGTATGTTCAAACGCATCCAGACCTTCGTGGAACCAGCGCACCAGCACGGACTGGGCCGTTTTTTCCAGATACGGCACGTGGATCTGAATATCGTGCGCCTGACCGATACGATCCAGACGACCGATACGCTGCTCCAGCAGATCCGGGTTGAACGGCAGATCGAACATCACCAGGTTGCTGGCGAACTGGAAGTTACGGCCTTCAGAACCGATTTCAGAACACAGCATAACCTGAGCGCCGCTGTCCTCTTCGGCAAACCACGCCGCAGCGCGGTCGCGTTCAACGATGGACATGCCTTCGTGGAACACGGCGGCGCGAATGCCTTCGCGCTCGCGCAGGACCTGCTCCAGCTGCAGCGCGGTGGCCGCCTTGGCGCAGATCACCAGCACCTTCTGGGAGCGGTGCGCGGTCAGGTAGCCCATCAGCCACTCTACGCGCGGATCGAAGTTCCACCAGGTGCCGGTATCGCCTTCAAATTCCTGGTAGATTTGTTCCGGGTAGAGCATGTCGCGGGCGCGCTCTTCCTGCGTTTTGCGCGCGCCCATGATGCCGGAAACTTTAATTGCCGTCTGATACTGCGTCGGCAGCGGCAGCTTAATGGTATGCAGCTCGCGTTTCGGGAACCCTTTCACACCGTTACGGGTGTTACGGAACAGGACGCGACTGGTGCCGTGGCGATCCATCAGCATGTCGATCAGCTCTTTACGCGCGGATTCCGCGTTGTCGCTGTCGCTGTTAGCGGCCTGCAGCAGCGGCTCGATATCCTGCTCGCCAATCAGATCGCTCAGGGTGTTGAGTTCATCATCAGAAAGACGCTTGCCCGCCAGCAGCAGCGCGACGGCATCTGCAACCGGACGGTAGTTATTCTGTTCTTCCACAAACTGCCCGAAGTCGTGGAAACGGTTTGGATCGAGCAGGCGCAGACGGGCGAAGTGGCTTTCCAGACCCAGCTGTTCCGGCGTAGCGGTCAACAGCAGGACGCCAGGCACGCGCTCGGCAAGCTGCTCGATAGCCATATATTCGCGGCTCGGCGCGTCTTCGCTCCAGACCAGGTGGTGCGCTTCGTCGACCACCATCAGGTCCCACTCGGCATCGCACAGGTGCTCAAGACGCTGCTTGCTGCGGCGCACGAAGTCCAGGGAGCAGATCACCAGCTGTTCGGTTTCAAACGGGTTGTCCGCATCGTGCTGGGCTTCGGCGTAGCGTTCGTCATCGAACAGAGAGAAGCGCAGGTTAAAGCGGCGCAGCATCTCAACCAGCCACTGGTGCTGTAAGGTTTCTGGCACCACAATCAGCACGCGCTCGGCAGCGCCGGAAAGCAGCTGTTGGTGCAGGATCATGCCCGCCTCGATGGTTTTACCCAGGCCCACTTCATCTGCCAGCAGCACGCGCGGCGCATGGCGACGGCCCACGTCATGGGCGATGTTCAGCTGGTGGGGGATCAGGCTGGTGCGCTGGCCGCGCAGGCCGCTCCAGGGCATGCGGTACTGTTCACTCTGGAACTTACGCGCGCGATAGCGCAGGGAGAAGCGATCCATACGGTCGATTTGCCCGGCAAACAGGCGGTCCTGCGGCTTGCTGAACACCAGCTTGCTGTCGAGCAGCACTTCGCGCAGGATGACATTGGCCTCGTCGGTGTCCAGGCGAGTGCCGATGTAGGCGAGCAGTCCATTCTCTTCTTTTACGTCTTCAATCTTGAGCTGCCAGCCGTCGTGGCTGGTCACGGTGTCACCCGGATTAAACATCACGCGGGTTACAGGGGAGTCATTGCGGGCGTACAGGCGGTTTTCACCGGTGGCAGGGAAGAGGAGGGTAACCATGCGCGCATCAACGGCAACGACGGTTCCTAATCCAAGTTCGCTTTCTGTATCGCTGATCCAGCGTTGACCAAGTGTAAAAGGCATAGTTGTTCGGCTCTAATCTTTAATTGCAGGCAATAGTTCGACCACCGTCAAAAAAGACGGTCATCGAAAAATGGGTCCGGGAATGGAAAGGGCGCTATGGTACTGGATGGCAGCCATTTCGTCACGCGTCAAAATAGGCCAAGTTGCCCTGTCACTAGTGTAGCAAAATCATCGTCGATGAAGGGCAAAATTCCGTCGGCAACCGGCTGAAGCTGACGCGTCAGATAGTGTTCATAATCCAGAGGCGAGTGCTGATAATCCACCGGTTCCGGACCGTTTATCGTCCAGACGTATTTGATGGTTCCCCGATTCTGATACTGCGGCGCGCGGCCACGGCGGACGTTTTCTTCGTCCGCGAGGCGCGCGGCGCGAACGTGCGGAGGAACGTTGCGCTGGTACTCCGCGAGCGGGCGGCGCAGGCGTTTGCGATACACCAGCTGCGCGTCAAGTTCGCCTGCCATCAGGCTGGCGATCGTCTCGCGCACGTAGTCCTGATACGGCTCATTGCGGAATACCCGCAGATAGAGCGTTTGCTGGAACTGCTGCGCCAGCGGCGTCCAGTCGGTACGCACTGTCTCGAGCCCTTTAAAGACCATCCGCTGCGCGTCGCCTTCCTGAATCAGCCCGGCATAGCGCTTCTTGCTGCCCTGATCGGTACCGCGGATGGTGGGCATTAAGAAGCGGGCAAAATGGGTTTCAAATTCCAGCTCCAGCGCGCTGGTTAACCGCGCTTTCTGCAGATGTTCCTGCCACCAGTCGTTCACGAAGGCAACCAGCGCTTTGCCGATTTGCGCGGCATCGTCTTCGGAATGCGCGCCCTTAAGCCATACAAAGGTGGAGTCCGTGTCGCCGTAGATGACGTCATAGCCCCGGGATTCAATCAGCGCTTTAGTCTGACGCATGATCTCGTGCCCGCGCATGGTGATCGACGACGCCAGCCGCGGGTCGAAGAAGCGACAGGCGCTGGTGCCCAGCACCCCGTAGAAGGCGTTCATGATGATTTTCAGCGCCTGTGAGAGGGGCTTGTTGCCGTGGCGCTTGGCCTCGTCGCGGCCGTGCCAGATGTTGCCTACGATGTCGGGCAGGCAGTGTTTTTCCCGCGAGAAGCGTGCGCCGAGGAAGCCTTCGGTGCTGTGTTCATCATCCGGCTGGGCCAGCCCCTCAACCAGCCCGACGGGATCGATCAGGAAGGTGCGAATTATCGACGGGTAGAGGCTTTTGTAGTCCAGGACCAGAACGGAGTCATACAATCCTGGTCGGGAATCCATGACGTACCCGCCGGGGCTGGCCTGCGGCGGCACGTCCCCGAGGTTGGGGGCAACGTATCCTGCCCGGTGCATTCGGGGAAAATAGAGGTGGCTAAAGGCCGCCACGGAGCCGCCGTGCCTGTCCGCCGCGAGTCCGTTCACCGTCGCGCGCTCCAGCAGGAAGGGCATGATCTCGGTTTTGTGGAAAATCCGCGTGACCAGCTCACAGTCTTTCAGGTTATAGGTGGCGAGCGCGGGCTTGTCTTCGTTAAAGCGCCGGTCGATCTCGTCCATTCTGTCCCAGGGGTTGTCGATGGATTTGCCTTCGCCAAGCAGCTCCTGCGCCACCGCTTCGAGGGCGAATGACGAGAAGTTCCAGAAGGCGGACTTGAGCGCCTCGATGCCGTCGATAATCAGGCGGCCGTTCGCCTGTGCGAAGAAAACGCCGTTCTTAAAACCGTGTTCGCGCCACTCAAGCTCGCTGTTGCCGCGCCCGAGCATCAGCGGGATGCGGTAACGCTCGGCGTGTTTTTGCAGCACGCGCAGGTCGAACTGCACCACATTCCAGCCGATCAGAACGTCGGGATCGAAGTCGGCAAACCACTGGTTGAGCTTCTCCAGCAGCTGCGGCCGGCTGGTAACATACTCAAGCCGGAAATCCAGCGCGGAGGCATCACCATTCGGTGGCCCGAGCATATAGACAACCCGATCGCCGCAGCCTTCAAGTCCTATACAGTACAGTTCGCCGTGACGGGTGGTTTCGATATCCAGGGAGACCCACTTCAGCGGCGGGCGGTAATGTGGGTTAGGCTTTAGCCGCGCGTTGATGAGACCGCCATTTTGCGGAGAACCATCGACCCAGACGGGCG
Organism: Enterobacter roggenkampii; assembly: GCF_001729805.1. Classification (NCBI taxonomy): domain Bacteria; kingdom Pseudomonadati; phylum Pseudomonadota; class Gammaproteobacteria; order Enterobacterales; family Enterobacteriaceae; genus Enterobacter; species Enterobacter roggenkampii. The sequence goes on from NZ_CP017184.1 coordinate 728,617, forward strand.
CGGTAATAAACCGCTCCATCAGAAAGCGTTCGGGTGGGCGGATATCCGCTTCGTAGAGCGTCACGCCTGCTTCACGGAGCAGTTTTTCATAGCGCATCAGCTGACGATGGGCGCGACAGTAGAGGCCGTAAACCGGCTGACGGTGGAAATCTTTCAGTTCAAGCGGGGTAATGCGCCAGCCGTTTTCACCGCGCAGCAGCTGTTTCACTTTTTCGACGTGCGCTTCAGGAATAAACGCCACGGACTCCTGCGGCGGCAGCGTAACGTATAGCGGACCGTTATCGGTTGCCAGCCAGAACGCGACCTCGGTGCCCTGAGGGGTATCCCGCCAGTGTCGGGTCAGTAAAAAGCCTTCTTGCGCCTGCGCCACGCCGTTATCCCATAAAACAAAACCAGGCCTGATTATAGCCTGGTTGAATGTTTTATGCTGGGGATATATACAGTTTATTGTCCGTAATAGGCCTTCGCGCCGTGCTTGCGCAGATAATGCTTATCGAGCAGGGTCTGCTGCATGTCCGGCAGCTGCGGCGCCAGCTGGCGGCAGAAGATCCCCATGTAGGCGACTTCCTCCAGCACGATGGCATTATGCACCGCATCTTCCGCGTTTTTACCCCAGGCAAACGGGCCGTGGGAGTGCACCAGCACGCCGGGCATTTGCGCCGCATCGATACCCTGTTTTTCGAAGGTTTCGACAATGACGTTGCCGGTTTCCCACTCATACTCGCCGTTGATCTCCGCATCGGTCATCAGACGCGTGCAGGGAATGGTGCCGTAAAAGTAGTCCGCGTGGGTGGTGCCGGTCGCCGGGATGGACTGGCCCGCCTGCGCCCAGATGGTGGCATGGCGTGAATGGGTATGCACGATACCGCCGATGGTTGGGAATGAGCGGTACAGCAACCGGTGGGTTGGCGTATCGGAGGAGGGCTTTTTGTTCCCTTCCACCACTTCACCCGTTTCGATGCTGACCACCACCATATCGTCCGCCGTCATCACCGTGTAATCGACGCCGGAAGGCTTAATCACGAACACGCCTTTTTCCCGGTCAACGGCGCTGACGTTGCCCCAGGTCAGGGTCACCAGATTATGTTTCGGCAGCGCCAGGTTAGCTTCGAGCACCTGACGTTTGAGATCGTCTAACATAGTTGTCTCCTGCCGGATGGCGCTTCACATATCCGGCCTACGGAACCGTAGACCCGGTAAACGCAGCGCCACCGGGCATTCAGGGCTTAGCGTTTTGAACCGTAATAGACTTCGTTCCAGCGCAGCGCGTCTTTGAAGGCGGGCAGGCGGGTATCGTTATCAATCACGGTCAGCTCGATATCATGCAGCTCGGCGAACTGACGCATGTCGTTCAGATCCAGCGCGTGGCTGAAGACGGTATGGTGCGCGCCGCCGGCCAGGATCCAGGCTTCTGACGCGGTCGGCAGATCCGGCTGTGCTTTCCACAGGGCGTTGGCGACCGGCAGTTTCGGCAGGGAGTGTGGCGTTTCAACCGCATCGACGCAGTTCACCAGCAGGCGGAAACGATCGCCCAGATCGATCAGGCTGGCGTTGATGGCCGGGCCCGTGCGGGTGTTGAAGATCAGACGCGCCGGATCGGCTTTACCGCCGATGCCGAGGTACTGCACGTCGAGGATCGGTTTTTCCTCTACCGCGATGGAAGGACACACTTCCAGCATGTGCGAGCCGAGCACCAGGTCATTGCCGTTTTCGAAGTGGTAGGTGTAGTCCTCCATGAAGGAGGTGCCGCCCTGCAGACCGGTCGACATCACCTTCATGATGCGAAGCAGAGCGGCAGTTTTCCAGTCGCCTTCGCCCGCAAAGCCATAGCCCTGCTGCATCAGACGTTGTACTGCCAGACCCGGCAGCTGTTTCAGACCGTGGAGATCTTCAAAGGTGGTGGTAAAGGCGTGGAAACCGCCCTGTTCCAGGAAGCGCTTCATGCCCAGCTCAATGCGAGCCGCGTCGAGCACGTTCTGGCGCTTGTCGCCGTTGATTTGTGCCGCAGGCGTCAGGCGGTAGCTGCTTTCGTACTCGTCCACCAGCGCGCTCACGTCGCCATCGCTGATGTCATTCACCACCTGCACCAGATCGCCCACGGCCCAGGTATTCACGGAGAAGCCGAACTTGATCTGCGCGGCGACTTTATCGCCGTCGGTGACCGCCACTTCACGCATGTTGTCGCCGAAACGCACCACTTTCAGGTGGCGGGTATCCTGCTTAGAGACCGCCTGACGCATCCAGGCGCCGATACGCTGTTGCGCCTTGCCATCCTGCCAGTGGCCGGTGACCACCGCGTGCTGCTGACGCATACGCGCGCCGATGAAGCCGAACTCGCGGCCGCCGTGTGCGGTCTGGTTCAGGTTCATAAAGTCCATGTCGATGCTGTCCCACGGCAGGGAGGCGTTGAACTGGGTATGGAACTGCAGCAGCGGTTTGTTGAGGATAGACAGGCCGTTGATCCACATTTTTGCCGGTGAGAAGGTGTGCAGCCACACCACCAGACCGGCGCATTTATCGTCGTAGTTGGCGTCGCGGCAGATGTGGGTGATTTCGTCCGGCGTCGTGCCCAGCGGTTTCAGCACCAGTTTGCACGGCAGTTTGGCTTCCGCGTTCAGCGCGTTAACGACGTGCTCCGCGTGTTTCGTTACCTGCTGCAGCGCTTCCGGTCCGTAAAGATGCTGGCTGCCAATCACAAACCACACTTCATAGTTATTAAAAATGGTCATCATCGTGTCCTTAATGGGTCAGGGTTGCCGTAGTGTCCGCGGTGCTTTTGGCCGGGGCGGCGACAGGGAGATAGTGAAGTTCGGCGCTTTTTGCCCATTGCTGGTAGCGCTGATAAAGCTGTTCAAAGCGTTGTGCCTGCTGGGCACGCGGCTGAAGGGTGTTTTCGACGGCACTCGCCATATGCTGCTGCGCGGTGGGGATATCCGCATGGACGCCAGCGGCTACGGCGGCGAAAATTGCCGCCCCCAGCGCGCAGCACTGATCGGAGGCCACAATCTGGAGCGGACGGTTCAGCACGTCGCAGCAGGCCTGCATGATTACCGGGTTTTTACGGGCGATGCCGCCCAGCGCCATCACGTTGTTCACGTCGATGCCCTGCTCGGTGAAGCACTCCATAATCGCGCGGGCGCCGAAGGCGGTGGCGGCAATCAGACCGCCGAACAGCGCTGGCGCGTCGGTCGCCAGGTTGAGGTCGGTAATCACCCCTTTCAGGCGCTGGTTGGCAAACGGCGTGCGGCGGCCGTTAAACCAGTCCAGCACCACCGGGAGGTGGTCGAGAGACGGATTTTTAGCCCAGGCTTCGGTAAGCTGCGGCAGGAGCTGCTTTTTGCTCTCGGCGATCTGGGTTTTCAGTTCAGGATGTGCCGCCGCCAGCCGATCCAGCGGCCAGCCGAGCACGCGGCCAAACCAGGCGTAGATATCGCCAAACGCGGACTGACCGGCTTCGAGGCCGATAAAGTCCGGCACCACGCTGCCGTCAACCTGGCCGCAGATGCCTTTTACCGCGCGGTCGCCGACGGTGGATTTATCTGCCGTCAGGATGTCGCAGGTGGAGGTGCCGATCACTTTGACCAGCGTGTTTGGCTGCGCGCCCGCGCCCACGGCGCCCATATGGCAGTCAAACGCGCCGCCGGAGATAGCTACGTTCTGCGGCAGGCCGAGACGCGTCGCCCACTCTTCGCAGAGGGTGCCGACGGGAATATCGGCGGTGAAGGTGTCGGTAAACAGCGGGTATGACAGGCTCTTGTTGACGATCGGGTCGAGCTCATCAAAGAACGCGGCCGGAGGCAGACCGCCCCAGCTTTCATGCCACAGGGATTTATGCCCGGCGCTGCAGCGGCCGCGGCGGATATCCTGCGGGCGCGTGGTGCCGGAGAGCAGGGCGGGAACCCAGTCGCATAGCTCAATCCAGGACGCCGCTGCCTGTGCGACAGACGCGTCCGCGCGGGTGACGTGCAGGATCTTGGCCCAGAACCACTCGCTGGAGTAAATCCCGCCGATATACCGTGAGTAGTCCGTTTTGCCCGGCTGATGGCATAAGCGGGTGATGGCTTCGGCCTCTTCCACGGCGGTATGGTCTTTCCACAGCACGAACATGGCGTTCGGGTTGTCGGCAAACTCCGGGCGCAGTGCCAGCACGCGGCCTTCGGCATCCACAGGGGCAGGCGTAGAGCCGGTGCTGTCGACGCCAATCCCCACAACATCGGCCCGCTGGGCGTCGGTCAGGTCTGCCAGAACGGTTTTGATCGCCGCTTCCATCGACTCGATGTAGTCCCGCGGGTGGTGACGGAACTGGTTGTTTGGCGCATCGCAGTAGCGCCCCTCTTGCCAGCGCGGATACCACTCAACGCTGGTTGCTATCTCCTGGCCGGACGTACAGTCCACTGCCAGCGCGCGAACTGAATCGCTGCCAAAATCGAGGCCAATCGCAATTGCCATGGTGTTGCTCCATCGAAAAAACAGGTATGGAAGAACATTAGAGACTGGGGACAAAAGTCGTCAGGCAGGATCCGCTAATCTTATGGACTAAATTGCTGTTACAACGGAAAGTGTGACGCCGTGCAAATATTCAATGTGGACATTTCTGCCGCACTTATAGACACTTTTGTTACTGGTTATCTGCCTGCTCTGGCGGAGAAATCAGGGGGAAAGGCTGAAACATGGCGGACGTAAAAGCGGCGTGATGCTTTTTGGATCTTTTCGCGGGCCATTTTTAACCTGCATTTAGTGATATGGACAATTGGTTTCCTTCAGGACCCTTGGGAGAACTGAATCTATGGCCGAAACGCAGAACGATCCCCTGCTGCCGGGATACTCGTTTAACGCGCACCTTGTGGCGGGGCTGACCCCTATCGAGGCTGAGGGATATCTCGACTTTTACGTCGACCGACCGCTCGGGATGAAAGGGTATATCCTCAACCTGACCGTGCGGGGGGAAGGGATCATCAAGAACGGTGACCAGCAGTTCGTCTGCCGCCCGGGGGATATCCTGCTGTTCCCGCCGGGGGAGATCCACCACTATGGCCGTCATCCGGATGCCAAAGAGTGGTATCACCAGTGGGTCTACTTCCGTCCGCGCGCCTACTGGCAGGAGTGGCTTTCCTGGCCGGCTATTTTTGCACACACCGGGTTTTATCGCCCGGATGAGGTGCATCTGGCGCAGTTTCGCGAGCTTTTTGCCCAGATAATCGAGGCGGGGCAGGCTGGTGGACGCTATGCCGAACTGCTGGCGATAAACCTCCTTGAACAGCTGCTGCTGCGACGGATGGAGGCGATTAACGCGTCGCTGAATCCGCCGCTGGATAACCGCGTGCGCGACGCCTGCCAGTACATCAGCGACCACCTGGCCGATAGCCAGTTTGATATTGCCAGCGTCGCCCAGCACGTCTGCCTGTCGCCGTCGCGGCTGTCGCACCTGTTCCGCCAGCAGCTTGGCGTCAGCGTACTGAGCTGGCGCGAGGATCAGCGCATCAGCCAGGCGAAGCTGCTGCTCAGCACCACCCGGATGCCCATCGCCACCGTGGGGCGCAACGTGGGCTTTGAGGATCAGCTCTATTTCTCCCGCGTATTTAAAAAATGCACCGGTGCCAGCCCCAGTGAATTTCGCGCGGGATGTGAATAAACGGTAAAAAAAGATAAACAAACAGGTGAATGCGGAAAGCAACCTGTAAACTATTCAGACAATTGTTGCCTTGACGCGGTGCGGGGCGCTAAGCAGAATCGCTGATTCGTTTTCTGACCGGAATAGTTATGCAGGCATTGCTAGAACACTTTATTACCCAGTCCGTTATGTACTCGCTCATCGCCGTGGCGCTGGTGGCGTTTCTGGAATCGCTGGCGCTTGTCGGGTTAATCCTGCCCGGCACCGTGATGATGGCGGGGCTTGGGGCGCTGATCGGCAGCGGTGAGGTCAATTTCTGGCAGGCATGGCTGGCCGGGATTATCGGCTGTCTGCTGGGCGACTGGATCTCCTTCTGGCTGGGCTGGCGCTTTAAGAAGCCGCTGCACCGCTGGTCGTTCATGAAAAAGAACAAAGCGCTGCTGGATAAAACCGAGCATGCGCTGCACCAGCACAGCATGTTTACCATCCTCGTGGGCCGCTTCGTTGGGCCAACGCGTCCGCTGGTGCCGATGGTGGCCGGGATGCTGGATCTGCCCGTCGCGAAATTTGTGGTGCCGAACATTATCGGCTGCGTCTTCTGGCCGCCGTTCTACTTCCTGCCGGGTATTCTGGCCGGTGCGGCGATTGATATTCCTGACGGTATGCAAAGCGGTGAGTTTAAGTGGCTGCTGCTGGGCACGGCGGTCCTGCTGTGGCTGGCGGTCTGGCTCTGCTGGCGGATGTGGCGCAGCGCGAAAGCGAGCGTCGATCGCCTGACGCGCTATCTTCCGCGCTCTCGTCTTTTGTGGCTGGCCCCGCTGACGCTGGGTGTGGCCGTGGTGGCGCTTGTGGCGCTGATTCGCCACCCGCTGATGCCGGTGTACGGTGAGATCCTGTTGAAAGTTGTGAGCCGTTAAGCGCCGGGCGGCACTGCGTTTGCCCGGCCTACGGTTTTATACCCAATAATCCAGAAGCGCTTTCTTTTCCGCTCATTAATGCTTCTGTTGCTCCATCCCACAAAATGCGTCCCTCCGCGATCACCACCGATCGCGGCGCAATCCGTGCGGCATCTTCGATACTGTGCGACACCATCAGCATCGTCAGCTGTTGGCGCTGACAGACGTCCTGCACCAGGGCGAGCATCTCCTGGCGCAGCGCGGGATCGAGCGCCGAGAACGGCTCATCCAGCAGCAGCAGCGGCTGCTCGCGCACCAGACAACGTGCCAGCGCCACGCGCTGACGCTGGCCGCCGGAGAGCTCGCCCGGCAGCCTGTCGATGAATTCAGCGATCCCCATCTGTGCGGCAATCACTTCAAGTTTTTCGCGTTGGGCATCGTTCAGCCTGAGCCCCGGATGCATTCCCAGCGCGATGTTTTGCCGCACCGTCAGATGGGTAAACAGGTTGTTTTCCTGAAACAGCATCGACACAGGACGTTTAGCCGGAGGGGCGTTGGTGAAATCACGATTATCGATGGCTATCGACCCGCTGGCAGGTTGCAGAAAACCGGCGATCAAATTGAGCAAGGTGCTTTTCCCGGCACCGCTTGGGCCAAGCACCGCAATCCGCTCGCCCTGCTGAACGGAGAGCGTAAAGCGCATCGGCAGATGCTGATAGAGCCAGGTTACATCAGTCAGTTTTAACATCACGCCCCGGGAGTTTTTCGATAACGGTAAATAAGGCAAAGCAGAGCAGCAGCAGTAACAGCGCGGTAACCGCGCCGTCCTGACTGCGGTAAGAGCCGATTTGCTGATAAAGCCAGTACGGCAGCGTGCGGAAATCGTCATTACCGAACAGCGCCACGACCCCAAAGTCTCCAATGGAGAGCACGCAGGCAAACGCCAGCGCCTGAGCAAGCGGACGTTTTAGCGCGCGCAGTTCCACAACCTTCAGCCGCTGCCAGCCCTGCATGCCCAGCGACTGACACAGCAAACCGTAGCGGCTGTTGACGTCGCGCATCGGGTTTTCCAGCACCTTAAGCGCGTAGGGGATGGCCATTAAGGCGTTAGTGAAAATCACAATGCCATCGGCCCTTTCCGGCAGGCCGAGGGTGCTGTTGAACAGTAAAAAGAAGCCCGTTGCCAGCACGATCCCCGGCATCGCCAGTATCAGCATGCCCGTCAGTTCCAGCATTTGTCCGGCTTTTTGCGCCTGGCGGGCGTAGAGCTCACGGCTGCTCCACAGCAGCATCATGGTCAGCATAACGCACAGCAGTCCGGCAGCCAGCGCTATGCGTACCGAGGTCCAGGTCGCCTGCCAGAGAACGGGCTGTTGCAGGACGGATATAAGATTGAGGTTCAGGCCGTCAACGATAACGGCCAGCAGCGGCGGCAGCAACAGCAGCAGCGCCAGCGCGATCAGGATAACATCGCTGATGCGGCTGTGCAGGCTGTCCTGCGGATCGCGCCAGCCGGTTATTTGATGACTACCTGCGGGAATGGCTTTACTCAGCCGCTGGCTCAACAGCACCAGCACCAGACAGCACGCCATCTGGACTATCGCCAGCAGCGCGGCGCGACCGGGATCGTAGTCGTAACTCAGCGCCTGGTAAATCGCCAGCTCAATGGTGGTGGCCTGCGGCCCGCCGCCAAGTGACAGCACGGTGGCAAAGCTGGCAAAGCAGAGCATAAAGATTAATGCCGCCACGGGCGGGAGCTGGCGGCGCAGCCACGGCCATTCGACAAAACGAAAGAACGACCAGCCGCGCATGCCGAGCTGGGCGGCAATCTGCCGCTGCTCGCCGGGAATGTTCTCCAGCGCCTGCAAAAAGAGGCGCGTTGCCATCGGCATATTGAAAAACACGTGCGCCAGCAGAATGCCCTGCAGTCCGTAAGGCGAGAATGACCACTCAATACCAAGCTGGCCGAACAGCGAAGCCAGCCAGCCCTGGCGGCCGTAAACGCTCAGAATACCAAATACCGCTACCAGCACGGGCAGGATCAGCGTCATGGCGCACAGGCGCAGCAGGGCCTGCCTGCCGGGGAAACGCCGCCGATAGAGCGCGCGTGCAAGAAAAAGAGCCGGGATCGCCGACAGCAGGGCAGAAAGAGACGCCTGCCAGAAGGAGAACCGGATAACGTGCCAGAGGTAGCTGTCGTGCCAGAGGGCGAGCAGGTCGCTCTCCGGTGCGTTAAACCACAGCGCAAGAAAGGCTCCCAGACTGACCGCCACCATCACGACGGCGGCGAGCAATCCGGGGAGTAACCAGCCGGGAATTAACGGCTGACGGCGCGTTGCCATTCACTTACCCATGCGGCACGCTGCGCGGCGACCTGCTGCGGCGTAAACTCCAGCGAGGTTTTCGGCTTGGTCAACTGCTCAAAACCTGTGGGCAGCGCAACGCTGGTGACCGGATACATCCAGTTGCCCGCTGGAATGGCATTCTGGAATGCCGGTGAAACCATAAACTTCAGGAACTTCTCGGCCAGTTCCGGCTGTTTGCTGGCGGCGGTACGCGCGGCCACTTCCACCTGCAGATAGTGCCCTTCCGCAAAATCAGCCGCAGCATAGTTGTCTTTCTTCTCGGCGATAATGTGGTAGGCCGGGGAGGTGGTGTAGCTCAGCACCAGATCGCTTTCGCCTTTCAGGAACAGGCCATAGGCTTCGCTCCAGCCTTTGGTCACGGTGACGGTTTTGGCGGCCAGCTTCTGCCACGCTTCCGGCGCCTTATCGCCGTAGACTTTCTGCATCCACAGCAGCAGGCCCAGGCCCGGCGTGCTGGTCCGTGGATCTTCATAAATCACGCGCCACTTCTGGTCGCTTTCCACCAGCTCTTTCAGGCTCTTCGGCGGGTTTTTCAGCTTGTTTTTATCGTAGACGAAAGCAAAGTAGCCGTAGTCGAACGGCACAAAGGTGTCGTTCTTCCAGCCGCCCGGCACGTTAACGGCCTCTGCCGCGACGCCGCTTTTGGCAAAGAGGTTGGTTTGCGAGGCGGCTTCAAGCAGGTTGTTATCCAGTCCGAGCACCACGTCGGCCTTGCTGTTTTTGCCTTCCATGCGCAGGCGGTTGAGCAGCGAAACGCCATCTTCCAGCGCCACGAACTTCAGCTCGCAGTTGCAGTCGGCTTCAAAGGCTTTTTTGACAACCGGGCCAGGGCCCCAGTCGGCGGAGAAGGAGTCGTAGGTGTAGACCGTCAGGACGGGCTTGGCTAAAGCGGGCAGCGCGAACAGCGCCAGCAGGGGGAGAACTTTTTTTAACACTTTGCACCTCAGGGTTGAGTGGCAAAGGATTTTGAGCGACAGCCTCAAATCCCTTCGCCGGCGTTATCCGGATCAGGTTCGACGGGTATTATCTCAGCGCACATCTGTGATGCAGCACCCCGTTGAGAACGGCGCTATTGTAATGATTTGGTGAATATTACGAAAGCGTTATGGCTCCGGGGGCGCAAACCAGGCGGATTTAAAATCAAACCAGCCCAGGGTGTTCATCCGCAGGCCGCGCATGCTGCGCTGGCCCTGGATCATCAGCCAGTGGTGGATCAGCGGGACGATCGCCTGTTCGGCCAGCAGCTGCTGGCACCATACGGCAAGATTCATCTCGCCCGCACGCCACAGGGCGGCATCCTGCTGCCAGTCCCGGTCGATGCAGTGCTGGATCAGCGGGACTTCATACAAATGCGAGAAGAGGGAAAAATCGAGCGGCAGGGTAAAGTTAGCGCTGTTGAGCCAGATATCGCTGGCGATTTCCCCCTGATGCCATTCGTCATAGTCCACTTCCCTGATGTCCAGCCTGACTCCCTCCGCTGCCAGCAGGCGGGTCATGATCCTCGCGATAAAACGATGCTCAACATGATCGCGGTAGTAGGTCAGGGTGATGGACTCCAGCCCTGCGGGTTTGTCGCAGCGCGTTGGTCGGGCATGGTGCCAGCGCGGAAGCAGGCCGTACGCCGGGAACCAGTATGTCTGGTATTGCTCTTCCGCATGGTAGATAAGATTGGAAGGAGACAGCACGTGGCTGATCCACTTGCGGACAGCCGGGTTTGCCCCACGGTGGGTGCGGCGGTCAAAGAGGAGATAGTAGCAGCCCTCCTCCAGGCGGCTCTCCACGGCCTTTTCTCCGGTGGTGGGGCCTTCAAGCGTCAGCCCGCAGCTCAGGTCTTCATTGAGATCCGGCAATACCCACACGTTCACTTCGTCGATCAGCGCCCGATAGCCAAAGTAGTCATCGAACGCGCGGATTTTCAGCTGGTTGCTGTTATTGCGGGAGACGGAGTAGGGCCCGGTGCCAATCGGCTGGCTGGCAAAATTGTTCAATGATTCCCACTCGGCGGGCAAAATCATTGAGGGCACATAGCCCAGCAGCCAGGGAAGCCACTTGTCCTGCTGCGACAGCTCAATATCCAGCGTCCAGGCCGTGGGGGAGTGGATGCGCGAAATATGCGAGTAGAGCGGCAGCCTGCGGGCGCGTTCCAGAGAGGCGATGACGTCGTGCATCTCCAGTTCGCGACCGTGGTGAAAGTGGATGCCCGGGCGTAAGAAGAAGCGCCAGTGGCGCGGGGAAAGCTGTTGCCAGTGGTGCGCGATATCCGCCTCCAGTTCCCCGTTTTCCTCATTTATCCGCGTCAGGCCGCTGAAGATTTGTCGGGCCATGTGGGTTTCAGAACGCCGTAACGCCGTGCCGGGCAACAGATTTTTCATCGGACGGTAGTAGAGCACCCGCAGAATGTGTCGGCCCTGACGAAAACTGCGTCCGAGATGGGAGACCAGCATCTGGCGCACGGCGGCCTTGTCGCCCACCAGCTGGACCAGCTGATCGATACGGTCCTGCTCGAGCAGGTCTTCTGCACGCTGCTGCTGCAATGCCAGCCCGGTGTAGAGAAAGGTCAGCCGCGAGCGTTTTCCGCGTCCCGCCTCCGCTTCCCAGCTTAACCACCCCTGCTGCTGCATGGTATTGAGCAGCGTGCGCATATGGCGGCGGGAACAGCTAAGCAGGTCAGCCAGCTCGTTGAGCGTGGTTTCCTGCGATTGCCCCTCGCAGCACTGCCAGAGGCGGATAAATTGTTGCTGCAGACGACCGGAAGGCATAAAAGAGGAACTCCTGACAAAAAACCAGCAATTTATTAATCCCTATATTAGGCCAATAATGCTTCCCGATGAAGCGAGGAGGTAAATGATGAAGAGGTCTACCGCACGTCAGTTTTATCAGCAGTACTTTTCAGCGACAAAAGGATCGTCCTGGCTGGCCCGCCCGTGTGCAGAGCAACGGCTGAAAATGTTAGAAGAACTGATGCAGTGGGACGTTACGAAACCGGCCTCTTCTCGCTGACTCGCCTCGATCATGTGTGACTGAGTATTGGTGCTAATCACCCGCCAGCAAAATGTTTTTGCTGGCTTTTTTCGTTTATTCTTTCACCCAATTTCGATTCGCTTTCACAAGGACTTGCGCATGCTGTGGTTGATGACGATGGGGCGACGCCTGAACGGCGTGTATGCCGCTTTTATGCTGGTGGCCTTTATGATGGGCGTGGCGGGAGCGCTGCAGGCGCCGACGCTGAGCCTGTTTCTCAGCCGCGAGGTGGGGGCACAGCCGTTCTGGGTGGGGCTGTTTTATACCGTCAACGCGATAGCCGGGATCCTGGTCAGCCTCGCGCTGGCGAAGCGATCGGACAGCCAGGGCGATCGCCGCAGGCTGATCCTCTTTTGCTGCGCCATGGCCGTGGGCAACGCGCTGCTCTTTGCTTTCAATCGTCATTACCTGACGCTCATTACCTGCGGCGTGCTGCTGGCGTCGCTGGCGAACACCGCCATGCCGCAGCTGTTCGCGCTGGCCCGGGAATATGCGGATAGCTCGGCGCGGGAAGTGGTGATGTTCAGCTCGGTGATGCGTGCCCAGCTCTCGCTGGCGTGGGTCATTGGCCCGCCGCTGGCCTTCATGCTGGCGTTGAACTACGGCTTTACCGCGATGTTCTCCATCGCCGCCGGGATTTTTGTCATCAGCCTGGCGCTGATAGCCTTTGCGCTGCCGTCCGTGGCGCGCGTCGAACAGACAACGGATAAACCGCTCACCCAGGTGAGCGGCTGGCAGGACAAAAACGTCCGCATGCTGTTTATTGCCTCCACGCTGATGTGGACCTGCAACACCATGTACATCATCGACATGCCGCTGTGGATCAGCAGCGATCTGGGCTTACCGGACAAGCTCGCGGGGATCTTAATGGGCACCGCTGCCGGGCTGGAAATTCCGGCGATGATTCTGGCGGGTTACTACGTTAAGCGCTTTGGGAAGCGTCGGATGATGATCGTCGCCGTGGCGGCCGGGGTGCTGTTTTACGCGGGACTGATCCTTTTCCATTCGCGTGAAGCGCTGCTTGCGCTGCAGCTGTTTAATGCTGTGTTTATTGGCATCGTTGCCGGGATCGGCATGCTCTGGTTCCAGGATTTAATGCCGGGCCGCGCCGGGTCGGCGACCACGCTTTTTACCAACAGCATTTCGACCGGAGTGATCCTGGCGGGGGTGATTCAGGGGGCGCTGGCGCAAAGTTACGGGCATGGCTCAGTTTACTGGATGATTGCCGCGATTTCGGTGGTTACGCTTGGGCTGACTTGCCGGGTTAAGGATGTCTGATTCTGGAAGGCGGCTTCACAAAACAAATCAATGGCCCGCTTTTTGCGGGCCATTGCCTTTAGCCCATAAACGCAGGCTGTTTTTTCTCGTACGCGGAGATGGCGTCTTCGTGCTGGAGCGTCAAACCAATGCTGTCCAGACCGTTCAGCATGCAGTGGCGGCGGAAGGCATCAATGCTGAAGCTGTAGGTTTTATCCCCGGCTTTCACCACTTCCGCTTCCAGATCCACTTCAAACGACATGCCGGGATTTGCCTTAACCAGCGCGAACAATTCATCGACCTGTTCGTCGCTCAGCGTCACCGGCAGCAACTGGTTGTTGAAGCTGTTGCCGTAAAAGATATCCGCGAAGCTGGGGGCAATGACCACCTTAAAGCCGTAGTCTGTCAACGCCCAGGGGGCGTGTTCACGCGACGAGCCGCAGCCAAAGTTTTCCCGCGCCAGCAGGATGGATGCGCCTTTGTACTCCGGGAAGTTCAGAACGAATTCCGGATTAGGCACCTCGCCTTTATCGTCCAGGAAACGCCAGTCGTTGAACAGGTGCGCGCCAAAGCCGGTGCGGGTCACCTTCTGCAAAAACTGCTTAGGAATGATCGCGTCTGTATCAACGTTAGCGGCGTCCAGCGGGACAACACGGCCCGTATGTTGGGTAAATTTCTCTGCCATGATTGTCTCCTTATTTCAGGCTGCGAATGTCGGCGAAATGGCCGGTGACTGCCGCAGCGGCGGCCATTGCCGGGCTGACCAGATGGGTACGCCCACCGCGGCCCTGACGGCCTTCAAAGTTACGGTTGCTGGTGGAGGCACAGCGCTCACCCGGATTCAGGCGATCGTTGTTCATGGCCAGGCACATGGAGCAGCCAGGCAGGCGCCACTCGAATCCTGCTTCGATAAAGATCTTATCCAGACCTTCGGCTTCCGCCTGGGCTTTCACCGGACCGGAGCCTGGAACCACCAGCGCCTGCACGCCCGGTGCGACTTTACGGCCTTTGGCAATCTCTGCCGCCGCACGCAAATCTTCGATACGGGAGTTGGTGCAGGAGCCGATAAATACCTTATCAATGGTCACGTCGGTCAACGGTACGCCGGGTTTCAGCCCCATATAGGCCAGCGCTTTTTCCGCACTGGCGCGCTCGACCGGATCGGCGAAGGAGGCCGGATCGGGAATGGCGTCGTTGACGGAAATTACCTGGCCCGGGTTGGTTCCCCAGGTCACCTGAGGGGCAATCTCTTCTGCCTGCAGCGTGACAACGGTATCAAACGTTGCCCCGTCGTCGGTTTTCAGGGTTTTCCAGTACGCTACCGCGTCGTCAAAATCCTGGCCCTTCGGCGCGTGCAGACGGCCCTTCACATAGTTGAAGGTCGTTTCATCTGGCGCGACCAGACCGGCTTTGGCACCCATCTCAATGGCCATATTGCACAGGGTCATGCGACCCTCCATGCTCAGCGCCTGAATCGCGTCGCCGCAGAATTCAACGACGTGGCCGGTACCGCCTGCGCTGCCGGTTTTACCGATGATCGCCAGCACGATGTCTTTCGCGGTAATGCCAGGTGCCGCTTTGCCCTTCACTTCAATCTTCATCGTTTTGGCGCGGCCCTGCTTCAGGGTCTGCGTCGCCAGCACGTGTTCAACTTCAGACGTGCCAATGCCGAACGCCAGGGCGCCAAACGCGCCGTGGGTTGCGGTATGGGAGTCGCCGCAGACGATGGTCATGCCCGGCAGGGTAATTCCCTGCTCTGGCCCCATCACGTGAACGATGCCCTGATAGGGGTGGTTCAGATCGTACAGCTCAACGCCAAATTCGTTGCAGTTCTTGATCAGCTCCTGCATCTGGATACGCGCCATCTCACCCGAGGCATTAATGTCTTTGGTCTGTGTGGAAACGTTGTGATCCATCGTCGCGAAGGTTTTACCCGGCTGACGTACCGGGCGCTTGTGCGCGCGCAGGCCGTCAAATGCCTGAGGAGAGGTCACTTCGTGTACCAGATGACGGTCAATGTACAGCAGTGGGGTTTCGTTTGGTGCCTCGTAGACAACGTGCGCATCAAACAATTTTTCGTATAACGTTTTGGCCATGATTACACCCCTTCAGCGACATAGCGGGCAATAATGTCGCCCATTTCATCGGTACTGACTGCCGCCGCGCCGCGTGATAAATCACCGGTACGAACGCCTTCTTCTAACGCCCGGTTAATGGCATTTTCAATTGCGGTTGCTGCATCGCCTGCATCCAGGCTGTAGCGCAGCAGCAGGGCCAGAGAGAGGATCTGCGCAATCGGGTTAGCGATGTTTTTGCCCGCAATATCCGGCGCGGAACCGCCTGCCGGCTCGTACAGGCCAAAACCTTCTTCATTCAGGCTGGCGGATGGCAGCATGCCCATAGAGCCGGTGATCATCGCGCACTCGTCTGACAAAATGTCGCCGAACAGGTTGGAGCACAGCAGCACGTCAAACTGGGACGGATCTTTAATCAGCTGCATGGTCGCGTTGTCGATGTACATGTGCGACAGCTCAACGTCCGGGTACTGCTTCGCGACTTCGCTGACGATCTCGCGCCACAAGATGGAAGACTGCAGCACGTTCGCTTTATCAATGGAGGTCACTTTATGGCGGCGCTTGCGCGCTGACTCAAAGGCGATATGGGCGATACGTTCAATTTCGAAGCGGTGATACACTTCAGTGTCGAACGCCTTCTCATGCTGGCCGCTGCCTTCACGCCCTTTTGGCTGACCGAAATAGATCCCGCCGGTCAGTTCACGCACGCACAGAATGTCGAAGCCGTTGGCGGCGATATCCGCGCGCAGCGGGCAGAACTCTTCCAGGCCCTGATACAGCTTCGCCGGACGCAGGTTGCTGAACAGCTTGAAATGTTTACGCAGCGGCAGCAGCGCGCCGCGCTCTGGCTGCTCTGCAGGCGGCAGGTGTTCCCACTTCGGGCCACCGACGGAACCAAACAGCACGGCATCGGCATTTTCACAGCCTTCCACGGTCGCTTTCGGCAGTGGCGTACCGTGGTTATCAATCGCAATACCGCCCACATCGTAGTGGCTGGTAGTGATTTTCATCGCAAAACGCGCGCGAACGGCTTCCAGTACTTTCAGCGCCTGTGCCATCACTTCCGGGCCAATACCGTCGCCCGGTAACACAGCAATATGGTAATTCTTCGACATTACACGGTTTCCTTGTTGTTCTCTTTATTCTGAGCTTTGCGTTGCAACTCTTTTTCGACTTCGGCGGCGCGCCAGATGTTGTTCAGCACATGCACCATCGCTTTCGCGGAGGATTCAACGATATCGGTCGCCAGGCCCACGCCATGGAAACGACGGCCATTGTGGTTCACAACAATGTCGACCTGGCCCAGCGCATCTTTGCCGTGGCCCTTGGCCGTCAGGTCATATTTCACCAGCTCAACGTCGTACTCGGTGACGCGGTTGATCGCCTGATAAATGGCATCCACAGGGCCGTTTCCGTTCGCCGCTTCGGCCTTAATTTCATCACCGCAGGCCAGCTTGACCGAGGCAGTGGCGATGTCGCTGGAGCCGGACTGCACGTTGAAGTAATCCAGACGGAAGTGCTCTGGCTCTTCCTGCTGCTTGTTAATAAAGGCCAGCGCTTCCAGGTCGTAGTCGAACACCTGACCTTTTTTATCGGCCAGCTTCAGGAAAGCGTCGTACAGCTGATCCATGTTGTAATCGCTGTCCTTATAACCCATCTCTTCCATGCGGTGCTTCACCGCCGCACGGCCGGAACGGGAGGTCAGGTTCAACTGGACCTGATTCAGGCCAATGGATTCCGGGGTCATAATTTCGTAGTTTTCACGATTCTTCAGCACGCCATCCTGGTGAATACCGGAGGAGTGCGCGAAGGCACCCGTGCCGACGATCGCTTTGTTGGCCGGAATCGGCATGTTGCAAATCTGGCTGACGGTCTGGCTGGTGCGCCAGATCTCGTTGTGATGGATGCGGGTGTGCACGTCCATGATGTCTTTGCGCACTTTGATCGCCATGATCACTTCTTCCAGCGAGCAGTTGCCCGCGCGTTCACCGATACCGTTCATCGCGCCTTCTACCTGACGCGCGCCGGCGTGGACGGCTGCGATGGCATTGCCCACGGCCAGACCCAAATCATCGTGGGTGTGGACGGAGATAATCGCTTTATCAATGTTCGGTACGCGGTCATACAGGCCGGTGATGATATTGGCGAACTCAAACGGCATGGTGTAGCCGACAGTGTCCGGAATGTTGATGGTTTTGGCGCCGGCATTGATGGCGGCTTCCACCACACGGGCCAGATCTTCAATCGGCGTGCGGCCCGCATCTTCACAGGAGAATTCAACGTCATCGGTGTAGTTGCGTGCGCGTTTCACCATATATACCGCGCGCTCAATCACCTCATCCAGCGTACTGCGCAGCTTGGTAGCGATGTGCATGGGTGAGGTGGCAATAAAGGTGTGGATACGGAACGCTTCGGCCACTTTCAGCGACTCAGCCGCGACGTCGATATCTTTTTCAACACAGCGTGCCAGACCGCACACGCGGCTGTTTTTAATGGTGCGGGCGATAGTCTGGACGGATTCGAAATCGCCCGGAGACGAGACCGGGAAACCCACCTCCATCACGTCGACACCCATACGTTCGAGAGCCAGCGCGATCTGCAGTTTCTCTTTTACACTCAGGCTTGCCTGTAATGCCTGTTCACCGTCACGTAAAGTAGTATCGAAAATAATGACTTGCTGGCTCATGGGTTAGGTCCTTGTCAGTCTTAGGGCGCCTTGCTACGAGCATAAAAAAACCCGCGCAGTGGCGCGGGTTTTTAGTCTTACTGGTGACGATTCAACGCTGAATTTCGCCCGCCAGTCTACCGCGCACAGTGGATGCGTTTAGTAGTAGTAGACCGGTGAAACGAATGGTGCGAATCATGAATCGTGCTCCGTTAAATTCAATATGCTTTTAGTGGTACTGGATACGCCAGTTGATGTCAACCCCTGATGATAAAAACGGGCCCGACGGGCGTAATCAGCAGGATAATTACTTTAGCTAATTGTGCTGGTTTTGGCTTTTATGACCCGACTAATTGTCTAATTTTGGACTGAAGAAAACAGTTGCAGAAACAAATAAATATAATTGTTTCAAATGAGTGACGCGGGTTACTGAGAATGTTCTGTACGTAAAGGGTTTTAATATCATTAAGTTATAATTATGGTGAATCTATTGCGCTTCGCTGAAAAACGAAAAGAGATAACATGTTATTAACTAACTGCAGAGCGGTGGCGATAACAGTTTAATAATACTTAAGTCATCATTAACCTGGCGGTCATTGTGTATTTGTTTGGTTTATGGTTTCATTTCAATCCTAAAGTCAAACATATCATTTGCGCTATTTTCTTTTCGTTTATATAGCGTCTTTATATATTCTGAATTTTAAATAATTCTCTTTCGCTGATCGTATTTGCATGATAAATCATATTTTTCGAGATGATTAGCGTACGTTGGCAAAGGGAGTTTAGCGTGACAGTGGAGTCAGAAGTGCCAGAAAATAATATTAAACAACCTCAAGCTACTGATGGGATTAAACCGCAGTTACGCACGGTGGATCTTAATCTTCTGACGGTGTTTGATGCGGTCATGCAGGAACAGAATATCACCCGTGCCGCCCAGGCGTTGGGGATGTCGCAACCTGCTGTGAGTAATGCCGTTGCCAGACTCAAGCTCATGTTTAACGACGAATTATTCGTTCGTTACGGGAGGGGGATCCAGCCTACGGCGCGCGCATTCCAGCTGTTCGGTTCCATCCGCCAGGCGTTGCAGTTGGTGCAAAATGAGCTGCCGGGATCGGGCTTTGAACCCTTGAGCAGCGAGCGCGTATTCCATCTTTGTGTCTGCAGTCCATTAGATAATTATTTAACGTCGATTATTTATAATAAAGTCGAAGAAATCGCACCAAATATCAATCTGGTTTTTAAATCATCCCTGAATCAAAACACGGAACATCAGTTACGCTATCAGGAGATCGAATTCGTTCTGGGGTATGAAGAGTTCCGTCGTCCGGAATTTTCCTGCGTACCGCTCTTTAAAGATGAAATGGTTCTCGTCGCCAGTAAAAAACACCCACGTCTGAATTCTCCGCTGCGAGAACACGATGTTTATAACGAACAGCACGCCGTTGTTGCTCTCGACAGATATGCTTCCTTTAGCCTGCCGTGGTATGACACTGCGGATAAACAGGCTTGCGTGGCTTATCAGGGCATGGCCATGGTCAGCGTATTAAACGTGGTCTCCCAGACACAGCTGGTGGCGATTGCACCGCGCTGGCTGGCAGAAGAGTTTTCTGACCCATTAAATCTGCAAATTTTGCCACTGCCGCTCAAGTTAAATAGCCGAACCTGTTATCTCTCCTGGCATGAAGCGGCCGGACGGGATAAAGGACACCAGTGGATGGAAGAGTTGCTGGTTGGTATCTGTCGCCGGTAAACGCATCGGGATAAATCGCATCGGATCATGTGATTTATCCTGAGTTTTTTTGGATAGTTGCTATTTTGTTCTGTGAGTCTTTTTTTCGGGCGGCTCTTCGGCACGCAAAAATAGATGATTTCCTGCATTGTCCTGCTTTTCAGCGATGATTTATCACACCGTCCTCTATTCTCAGAGGAATTAACCATATCTTCTGTTAACGGCTGCGTTTTCTGCTTTACGCACCGTTTATCTCCCCGGGTTTGCTAATTGCCTGCCTCATAACGAGCGGTTAAGGTAAAGAACACTCTGCAAAATATAAGATTGGTTCATCCCAATCGTAAGACGGTGCGGAAATGAATTCGGCAGTCCGTCTATAACAAAATGCCTGGAGGCAAAGCATGGAGATGTTGTCTGGCGCGGAAATGGTCGTCCGGTCGCTGATCGATCAGGGCGTAAAGCAAGTGTTCGGCTACCCTGGCGGCGCGGTCCTCGATATTTATGATGCCCTCCATACGGTAGGGGGCATTGACCATGTTCTGGTACGTCACGAGCAGGCGGCCGTACATATGGCCGACGGCCTGGCGCGTGCGACGGGTGAAGTGGGCGTGGTCCTGGTCACGTCCGGCCCCGGCGCGACAAACGCCATTACCGGCATTGCGACGGCGTATATGGACTCTATCCCGCTGGTGATCCTCTCCGGGCAGGTAGCCACCTCGCTGATTGGCTACGATGCTTTTCAGGAGTGCGACATGGTCGGGATTTCGCGTCCCGTGGTGAAGCACAGCTTCCTGGTTAAGCAAACCGAAGATATTCCCGGCGTACTGAAAAAAGCCTTCTGGCTGGCGGCAAGCGGACGCCCGGGACCGGTGGTGGTCGATCTGCCTAAAGACATTCTGAACCCGGCAAACAAGCTGCCTTACGTCTGGCCGGAATCGGTGAGCATGCGTTCTTACAACCCGACAACGCAGGGGCATAAAGGTCAGATCAAGCGGGCGTTGCAAACGCTTCTGGCAGCCAAAAAACCAGTCGTCTATGTCGGGGGCGGAGCGATCAATGCAGCCTGTGAAGCCCAGCTTCGTGAACTGATTGAAAAACTCAACCTTCCTGTTGCGTCGTCGCTGATGGGGCTGGGGGCGTTTCCCGCCACCCACCGCCAGGCGCTGGGTATGCTGGGTATGCACGGTACCTATGAAGCCAACATGACGATGCATCACTCCGATGTGATCTTTGCCGTCGGTGTGCGTTTTGACGATCGTACCACCAACAACCTGGCGAAATATTGCCCGAATGCCACCGTGCTGCATATTGATATCGATCCGACGTCAATTTCTAAAACGGTGTCGGCTGATGTGCCGATCGTCGGTGATGCCCGTCAGGTTCTGGAACAGATGCTGGAGCTGCTGGCCCAGGAGAAAGCGACCCAGCCGCTGGATGAGATCCGCGACTGGTGGCAGCAGATTGAACAGTGGCGCGCGCGTCAGTGCCTGAAATATGACACGCAGAGCGAAAACATTAAGCCGCAGGCGGTCATCGAAGCGGTGTGGCGACTGACGAAAGGTGAAGCGTATGTGACCTCAGACGTGGGCCAGCATCAGATGTTTGCTGCCCTGTATTATCCGTTTGATAAACCGCGACACTGGATCAACTCGGGTGGCTTAGGCACCATGGGCTTTGGTCTGCCTGCCGCACTGGGCGTGAAGCTGGCGCTGCCGGATGAAACCGTCGTCTGCGTGACCGGAGACGGTAGTATCCAGATGAACATTCAGGAACTGTCTACCGCGCTGCAGTATGAGCTGCCGGTTCTCGTGCTGAACCTGAATAACGGCTACCTTGGCATGGTGAAGCAGTGGCAGGATATGATTTATTCTGGCCGTCACTCACAGTCATACATGAAA
Source organism: Enterobacter roggenkampii (assembly GCF_001729805.1). Classification (NCBI taxonomy): domain Bacteria; kingdom Pseudomonadati; phylum Pseudomonadota; class Gammaproteobacteria; order Enterobacterales; family Enterobacteriaceae; genus Enterobacter; species Enterobacter roggenkampii. The sequence goes on from NZ_CP017184.1 coordinate 750,135, forward strand.
TCGCTGCCGGATTTTGTTCGTCTTGCTGAAGCTTACGGCCATGTTGGCATGCGGGTAACCGATCCGGCCGAGCTGGAAACGAAGCTCGCACAAGCGCTTGAGCACGTTAAAAACAACCGCCTCGTCTTTATGGATGTGATTGTTGATGGAACCGAGCACGTCTATCCGATGCATATTCGGGGTGGTGGTATGGATGAAATGTGGTTAAGCAAAACGGAGAGAACCTGATATGCGCCGGATATTATCAGTTTTACTGGAAAACGAGTCTGGCGCACTGTCGCGCGTCATTGGCCTTTTTGCGCAGCGCGGTTATAACATTGAAAGCCTGACCGTCGCCCCGACGGAAGACCCAACGCTGTCGCGCATGACGATCCAAACCGTCGGCGACGCTAAGGTGCTTGAACAGATTGAGAAACAGCTGCATAAGCTGGTCGACGTGCTGCGCGTGAGCGAGCTGGGGCAAGGGGCCTACGTTGAACGTGAGGTCATGCTGGTGAAAATTCAGGCCAGCGGCTACGGGCGTGAAGAAGTCAAACGCAATGCGGATATTTTCCGCGGACAGATTATCGACGTCACGCCTTCTCTTTATACCGTTCAGCTGGTCGGGACGAGCGACAAGCTGGATGCGTTCCTGGCGTCCGTACGGGATGTCGCAAAAATTGTCGAGGTGGCGAGATCGGGGGTTGTGGGTCTGTCACGCGGCGAGAAAATCATGCGTTAGTTGTCAAAAAGGTTCGCCTCTTTCTGCCCGGTCACCAAAGCCGGGCTTTTTTTTGCGTAATCAGCCGACAACGCAGATAAAAGCGGTTGCCGCGAAGGCTTTTCTGCGTTTAGATGTTAAAAGATTTAACCATAACCTTGACAGGGCCATGGACTCTTTTCTTTTTTTGAGGGGCAATTGTGAAACTGGATGAAATCGCCCGGCTAGCCGGCGTGTCACGAACAACGGCCAGCTATGTGATTAACGGTAAAGCAAAGCAGTACCGTGTCAGCGACAAGACCGTTGAAAAAGTTATGGCGGTGGTTCGTGAACATAACTACCATCCGAATGCTGTCGCAGCCGGTCTGCGCGCCGGGCGCACCCGCTCTATTGGTCTGGTAATCCCGGACCTGGAAAACACCAGCTATACCCGTATCGCCAACTATCTTGAACGTCAGGCGCGTCAGCGCGGCTATCAACTGCTGATTGCCTGCTCGGAAGATCAGCCTGATAACGAGATGCGCTGCATTGAACATCTGCTTCAGCGCCAGGTGGATGCCATTATTGTTTCGACCTCCTTACCGCCGGAGCATCCTTTCTACCAGCGCTGGGCGAATGATCCGTTCCCGATCGTTGCGCTTGACCGTGCCCTCGATCGCGAGCATTTCACCAGCGTGGTGGGTGCCGATCAGGACGATGCCGAAATGCTGGCCGCAGAGCTGCGGACGTTCCCGGCGGAAACGGTACTGTATTTGGGCGCGCTGCCTGAACTTTCCGTGAGCTTCCTGCGCGAGCAGGGATTCAGAACGGCCTGGAAAGACGATCCGCGCGAGGTTCACTACCTCTATGCCAACAGCTACGAACGTGAAGCCGCCGCGCAGCTGTTCGAAAAATGGCTGGAAACGCATCCGATGCCTCAGGCGCTGTTCACTACCTCGTTTGCGCTCTTGCAGGGTGTCATGGATGTGACCTTACGTCGTGAAGGTAAACTGCCTTCCGATCTGGCGATTGCCACGTTCGGGGATAATGAGCTGCTCGACTTCCTTCAGTGCCCGGTGCTGGCGGTTGCACAGCGCCATCGCGATGTGGCTGAACGCGTGCTGGAGATTGTGCTGGCAAGTCTGGATGAACCCCGCAAACCGAAGCCGGGCCTGACGCGTATCAAACGTAATCTCTACCATCGCGGAATTTTAAGCCGCCAAAAATGAAATGACCGGGGCGGCGAAATCTGCCCCTTTTTGCTGCAATAATTCGTGCAGATAATTCCCGGAGAGAAATTAGGATAATTCTTGGGAGATCATAATCGCCTATTTTTCTTTATTCATTTTGGCTTTTAAATTGCCCTTTAAACAACATCTCAGCGATTTTAAACGGCACTCTTTGTATTATTTTGTTACAAACCCTCTTCGGTCGATGAATATTCAGACGTTTTTTCCTCTTCCTTTGACAGCTTACGCGATAACCACTGCGCTTACCGCTCGCCTGAGTGAATCTGGCGCTGTCATCCCCTGAGAATCTGTCATAAAATGCTGCCCGCGTCGCAAACTGACACTTTATATTTATCTGCGATGATATTGAGTGAGCCTTAACGCTAGTGTGCATATTCGGTTTTTTTCTTACAAATATTCATAACGTTAATTTTGCCTCGCCAGTTGTGCAGTTATTAACCAGGACTGTTTATCTCTGTAAATAGAGGGCTTTCGAGTCCTTATGCCGAGAGTCCTGGCTTGACAAGCTTTTCCCTCGCTCCGTAAACTCCTTTAGGTGGGAATTTGTGGGTTAAAGTGGTGAGGAGGGGTGAGACTGGCATGTTCCGTGGAGCTACGTTAGTCAATCTCGACAGTAAAGGGCGTTTATCGGTACCAACCCGATACCGCGACCAGCTGATTGAGAACGCTGCGGGTCAAATGGTTTGCACCATTGACATTAACTCCCCCTGCCTGCTGCTTTACCCCCTGCCTGAATGGGAAATTATTGAGCAAAAGCTGTCGCGACTGTCGAGCATGAACCCGCAGGAACGCCGCGTGCAGCGGTTGTTATTGGGACATGCCAGTGAATGTCAGATGGATAACGCAGGGCGATTACTGATCGCGCCTGTGTTACGGCAACATGCCGGTCTGACCAAAGAAGTGATGCTGGTCGGGCAGTTCAACAAATTTGAACTGTGGGATGAAACGACCTGGTATCAACAGGTCAAGGAAGATATCGACGCTGAGCAGTCTGATTCCGCGACATTATCGGAACGGCTGCAGGACTTGTCTCTATAAATATGATGGAAAATTATAAACATAAAACGGTGTTACTGGACGAGGCCGTTAACGGCCTGAATATTCGTCCGGATGGCATCTACATTGATGGCACTTTTGGTCGCGGTGGTCACTCGCGTTTGATCCTCTCCCAACTGGGTGAGGAGGGGCGTCTGCTGGCAATCGATCGCGATCCGCAGGCAATTGCCGTTGCACAGACTATCAATGACCCACGCTTTTCCATCGTGCATGGACCTTTTTCTGCGCTCGCGGACTATGTGGCTGAGCGCGGCCTGACGGGCAAGATCGACGGGATTCTTCTCGATCTTGGCGTCTCTTCACCCCAACTTGATGATGCTGAACGCGGTTTCTCCTTTATGCGCGATGGTCCGCTGGACATGCGTATGGACCCGACTCGCGGCCAGTCTGCCGCCGAGTGGTTACAGACCGCTGATGAAGCGGATATTGCATGGGTCATCAAAACCTTCGGCGAAGAGCGCTTTGGCAAACGTATTGCGCGCGCCATTGTTGAGCGCAATCGCATTGAGCCGATGACCCGCACCAAAGAGTTGGCCGAGGTGATCGCGGCGGCAACGCCGGTGAAGGATAAGCACAAACATCCCGCGACCCGTACCTTCCAGGCGGTTCGCATCTGGGTAAACAGTGAACTGGAGGAAATAGAGCTGGCGCTAAAAAGCTCGCTCGACGTGCTGGCCCCGGGTGGGCGGTTATCCATCATCAGCTTCCATTCGCTGGAAGACCGTATTGTTAAACGCTTTATGCGTGAACAAAGCCGCGGTCCACAGGTACCCGCGGGGCTGCCGATGACGGAAGAACAACTCAGGAAGCTGGGTGGCCGTCAGTTGCGAGCATTAGGCAAGTTGATGCCGGGCGAAGAAGAGGTGGCAGAGAATCCACGCGCCCGTAGTTCAGTGCTGCGTGTTGCAGAGAGGACGAACGCATGATCGGCAGAGTGACAGAGACCCTAAGCAAAGTTAAGGATTCGTTAGGAAGCAACGAGCGCCATGCCTTGCCTGGCGTGATCGGCGACGATCTTTTGCGGTTTGGGAAACTGCCACTCTGTCTGTTCATTTGCATCATTGTCACGGCTGTGACGGTGGTCACCACCGCCCACCACACACGTTTATTGACTGCGCAACGCGAGCAGATGGTACTGGAACGCGATGCGCTGGATATTGAATGGCGAAATCTGATCCTTGAAGAAAACGCGCTCGGCGATCACAGCCGGGTTGAACGGATCGCAACGGAAAAGCTGCAGCTGCAGCATGTTGATCCTTCACAGGAAAATATCGTAGTACAAAAATAAGGGAAAACGCGACGCATGAAAGCAGCGGCAAAAACGCTAAAACCAAAACGTCAGGAAGAACAGGCCAACTTTATCAGTTGGCGTTTTGCGTTGCTTTGCGGCTGCATTTTACTGGCGCTGGGTTTTCTACTGGGCCGCGTGGCCTGGCTGCAAATCGTCGCCCCTGACATGCTGGTACGCCAGGGCGATATGCGCTCTCTGCGCGTTCAGGAGGTTTCCACGTCCCGCGGGATGATCACCGACCGCTCCGGTCGTCCGCTGGCGGTGAGCGTGCCGGTGAAAGCGATCTGGGCCGATCCGAAAGAGCTGCACGACGCCGGTGGCATTACCCTTGATAACCGCTGGAAAGCCCTGTCTGATGCGCTGAAAATGCCGCTGGATCAGCTGGCTTCCCGCGTTAACGCGAACCCGAAAGGACGTTTTATCTATCTGGCGCGTCAGGTTAACCCTGACATGGCGGACTACATTCGCAAACTGAAGCTGCCGGGTATTCATCTGCGTGAAGAATCCCGCCGTTACTACCCATCCGGCGAAGTAACCGCTCACCTCATTGGCTTTACCAACGTCGACAGCCAGGGGATTGAGGGCGTTGAGAAAAGCTTCGATAAGTGGCTCACCGGCCAGCCGGGCGAGCGAATCGTGCGTAAGGACCGTTACGGGCGCGTCATCGAAGATATCTCTTCCACGGACAGTCAGGCAGCGCATAACTTGGCCCTGAGTATCGACGAGCGCCTGCAGGCGCTGGTCTACCGCGAGTTGAACAACGCGGTGGCGTTCAACAAGGCGGAGTCAGGCAGCGCCGTGCTGGTGGATGTCAGCACCGGTGAAGTGCTGGCGATGGCCAACAGCCCGTCCTACAACCCGAACAACTTTACCGGCACCGCAAAAGATGCCATGCGTAACCGGGCAATTACCGACGTGTTCGAACCCGGCTCCACGGTGAAGCCGATGGTGGTGATGACCGCGCTCCAGCGCGGTATTGTCAATGAAAACACGGTCCTGAACACTGTCCCATACCGTATTAACGGCCACGAGATAAAAGACGTGGCGCGCTACAGCGAATTGACCCTGACCGGGGTGTTACAGAAGTCGAGTAACGTCGGTGTTTCAAAGCTGGCGTTAGCGATGCCGTCCTCAGCGTTAGTAGAAACTTACTCACGTTTTGGACTGGGAAAGGCGACCAATTTGGGGTTGGTCGGAGAACGCAGTGGCTTATATCCTCAAAAACAACGGTGGTCTGACATAGAGAGGGCCACCTTCTCTTTCGGCTACGGGCTAATGGTAACCCCGTTACAGTTAGCGCGAGTCTACGCAACGATTGGCAGCTATGGCGTCTATCGCCCGCTGTCGATTACCAAAGTTGATCCACCGGTCCCGGGCGAGCGTATCTTCCCGGAATCTATCGTTCGTACCGTGGTGCACATGATGGAAAGCGTGGCGCTGCCGGGCGGCGGCGGCGTGAAGGCGGCGATTAAAGGCTATCGTATCGCCATTAAAACCGGTACAGCGAAAAAAGTGGGGCCAGACGGCCGCTACATCAACAAATACATTGCCTATACCGCAGGCGTTGCGCCTGCAAGCAATCCGCGTTTTGCGCTGGTGGTCGTGATAAACGATCCACAGGCGGGTAAATACTACGGCGGCGCCGTCTCCGCGCCTGTGTTCGGGGCCATCATGGGCGGCGTGTTACGCACCATGAACATTGAACCGGATGCGCTGGCGACGGGCGAAAAAAGTGAATTTGTAATTAATCAAGGCGAGGGTACAGGTGGCAGATCGTAATTTGCGCGACCTTCTCGCTCCGTGGGTGCCAAATGCACCGGAGCGAGCACTGCGAGAGATGGTTCTGGACAGCCGCGTAGCGGCTTCTGGCGATCTTTTTGTGGCGGTGGTCGGTCATCAGGCGGACGGGCGTCGTTATATCCCGCAGGCGATTGCGCAAGGTGTGGCTGCCATTATTGCTGAGGCTAAAGATGAGGCAACCGACGGTGAGATCCGTGAAATGCACGGCGTGCCGGTCATCTATCTCAGCCAGTTAAACGAACGTCTTTCCGCACTGGCGGGACGTTTTTATCACGAACCTTCCGACCAGCTGCGTCTGGTTGGCGTAACGGGTACGAACGGTAAAACCACCACCACGCAGCTGATGGCGCAGTGGGCACAGCTGCTGGGTGAAACCGGTGCGGTGATGGGAACCGTGGGTAACGGTCTGCTGGGCAAAGTGAGCCCGACGGAAAACACCACCGGCTCGGCGGTTGACGTACAGCACGTGCTTGCCGGTCTGGCAGGGCAGGGCGCAACCTTCGCCGCGATGGAGGTCTCTTCGCACGGTCTGGTACAGCACCGCGTCGCGGCGCTGAAATTTGCTGCATCCGTGTTTACCAACCTGAGCCGCGACCATCTTGATTATCATGGCGATATGGAGCACTACGAAGCCGCGAAATGGCTGCTGTTCTCTACTCACCATTACGGTCAGGCCATCATCAACGCCGACGATGAAGTGGGCCGCCGCTGGCTGGCGAAGCTGCCAGATGCAGTTGCCGTCTCGATGGAAGACCATATCAATCCGAACTGCCACGGCCGCTGGCTGAAAGCGGTTGAGGTGAATTATCACGACAGCGGGGCGACCATCCGCTTTGCCTCTTCCTGGGGTGAAGGCGAAATTGAAAGCCGCCTGATGGGGGCGTTTAACGTCAGCAACCTACTGCTGGCCCTGGCAACGCTGCTGGCGCTGGGTTACCCGATGGCTGAACTGCTGAAAACCGCCGCGCGACTGCAGCCGGTTTGTGGCCGTATGGAAGTATTTAGCGCGCCGGGTAAGCCGACCGTTGTGGTTGATTATGCCCACACGCCGGATGCGCTGGAAAAAGCGCTGGAAGCGGCGCGCCTGCACTGTACCGGTAAGCTCTGGTGCGTGTTTGGCTGCGGCGGCGATCGCGACAAAGGCAAACGCCCGCTGATGGGGGCGATTGCGGAACAGTTCGCGGATATTCCGGTTGTCACCGATGACAACCCGCGTACGGAAGAGCCGCGCGCCATCATTAATGACATTCTGGCGGGTATGCTGGACGCAGGCCGCGCGCGCGTCGTGGAAGGCCGTGCTGAAGCCGTGACAAACGCCATCATGCAGGCACAGGAGAATGATGTTGTTCTGCTGGCGGGCAAAGGCCATGAAGATTATCAGATCGTTGGCAATCGCCGTCTGGACTACTCGGATCGCGTAACGGCAGCTCGCCTGCTGGGAGTTGTCGCATGATTAGCCTCTCCTTAAGCCAGGCCGCAGAAGTACTGCACGGCGACCTGCACGGGCAAGACCTGACCATCGATGCCGTGACGACGGACACCCGTAAAGTCACCGCAGGCTGTCTGTTTGTGGCGCTGAAAGGCGAGCGTTTTGACGCGCATGATTTTGCCGAGCAGGCCAAAGAGAACGGCGCCGGTGCGCTGCTGGTCAGCCGCAAGCTTGATATCGATCTGCCGCAGGTTGTGGTGAAAGATACGCGTCTCGCGTTCGGTGAGCTGGCTGCCTGGGTTCGTCAGCAGGTGCCGGCTCGCGTCGTCGCGCTGACAGGGTCATCAGGCAAAACGTCAGTGAAAGAGATGACGGCGGCGATCCTCAGCCAGTGCGGCAATACGCTTTTTACCGCGGGCAACCTCAATAATGACATCGGCGTGCCGATGACATTGCTTCGCCTGACCAAAGAGCATGACTATGCGGTGATCGAGTTAGGCGCAAACCACCAGGGTGAAATCGCCTGGACCGTGAGCCTGACTCGCCCGGAAGCGGCGCTGGTGAATAACCTCGCGGCTGCGCACCTGGAAGGCTTTGGCTCGCTGGAAGGCGTGGCGAAAGCGAAAGGTGAAATTTACACCGGCCTGCCGGATAACGGTATTGCCATTCTGAACGCCGATAACAACGACTGGCTTAACTGGCAGAGCATCATTGGTGCGCGTAAAACCTGGCGCTTCTCACCAAATGCGGCCAACAGTGATTTTACGGCGACCAATATCCATGTGACGTCGCACGGCACCGAGTTCACCCTCACTACCCCAACGGGTGGCGTGGAGGTGCTGCTGCCGCTGCCGGGTCGCCATAACATCGCCAATGCCCTTGCGGCGGCGGCGCTGGCAACGGCGGTGGGCGCTTCACATGCGGCAATCAAAGCCGGGCTGGCGAACCTGAAAGCCGTGCCGGGACGCCTGTTCCCGATTCAGCTTTCGGAAAACAAGCTACTGCTGGATGACTCCTACAACGCGAACGTTGGCTCGATGACGGCGGCGGTGCAGGTGTTATCTGAAATGCCGGGCTACCGCATCATGGTGGTTGGCGACATGGCAGAACTGGGCGACGAAAGCGAAGCCTGTCATACCCAGGTCGGTGAAGCGGCGAAAGCGGCGAGGCTGGACTGTGTACTGAGCACAGGAAAATTGAGCCAGGCGATTAGCCAGGCCAGCGGCGTTGGCGAGCATTTTGCCGATAAAGCCGCCTTGATTGAGCGCCTTAAGGCATTAATGACAGAAAAACAAATTGTGACAGTGTTAGTGAAAGGTTCACGCAGTGCCGCCATGGAAGAGGTTGTGCACGCATTACAGGAGAACGGGACATGTTAGTTTGGCTGGCCGAACATTTGGTCAAATATTACTCAGGCTTTAACGTCTTTTCATATCTGACGTTTCGCGCCATCGTCAGCCTGCTGACTGCGCTGTTCATCTCGTTGTGGATGGGCCCGCGCATGATTGCCCGTCTGCAAAAGCTCTCTTTCGGCCAGGTTGTGCGTAACGACGGCCCGGAATCGCACTTCAGCAAGCGCGGTACGCCGACCATGGGCGGGATCATGATCCTGACTGCCATCGTCGTTTCCGTGCTGCTGTGGGCGTACCCGTCCAACCCGTACGTCTGGTGTGTGCTGACGGTACTGGTGGGTTACGGGATCATCGGTTTCGTCGATGATTACCGCAAAGTCGTCCGCAAAGATACCAAAGGCCTGATTGCCCGCTGGAAGTATTTCTGGATGTCGGTGATCGCGCTGGGCGTGGCCTTCGCACTGTATCTTGCCGGGAAAGACACGCCAGCGACCGAGCTGGTCGTGCCGTTCTTTAAAGACGTAATGCCGCAACTGGGTCTGTTCTACATTCTGCTGGCGTACTTTGTGATTGTCGGCACCGGTAACGCCGTTAACCTGACCGACGGTCTGGATGGCCTGGCAATCATGCCTACCGTCTTCGTGGCGGCCGGTTTTGCGCTGGTGGCGTGGGCGACCGGTAACATGAACTTTGCGAACTACCTGCACATCCCTTATCTGCGTCATGCGGGTGAACTGGTGATCGTCTGTACGGCGATTGTCGGCGCGGGTCTTGGCTTCCTGTGGTTCAACACCTATCCGGCTCAGGTCTTTATGGGTGACGTCGGTTCACTGGCTTTGGGCGGCGCGCTGGGCATTATTGCCGTGCTGCTGCGCCAGGAGTTCCTGCTGGTGATCATGGGCGGCGTGTTTGTGGTTGAGACGCTGTCGGTGATTTTGCAGGTCGGCTCCTTTAAGCTGCGCGGTCAGCGCATCTTCCGTATGGCGCCGATTCACCACCACTATGAACTGAAAGGCTGGCCGGAGCCGCGCGTCATTGTGCGCTTCTGGATTATTTCGCTGATGCTGGTGCTGATTGGCCTGGCAACGCTGAAGGTACGTTAATCATGGCAGATTACCAGGGCAAAAAAGTCGTTATCATCGGGTTGGGCCTCACGGGGCTCTCCTGCGTGGACTTTTTCCTCGCGCGTGGCGTGACGCCGCGCGTGATGGATACGCGTGTCTCTCCGCCGGGTCTGGACAAGCTGCCGGAACAGGTTGAACGCCACCTGGGTGGTCTGAATGATGACTGGCTGCTGGCAGCCGATCTGATTGTCGCCAGCCCGGGTATGGCGCTGGCGCATCCTTCCCTGAGCGCTGCCGCAGATGCAGGCGTTGAGATTGTTGGCGATATCGAGCTGTTCTGCCGCGAAGCGCAGGCGCCCGTTATCGCGATTACCGGTTCTAACGGTAAAAGCACCGTCACCACCCTGGTGGGGGAAATGGCAAAAGCGGCGGGCATGAACGTCGGCGTTGGCGGTAACATTGGTTTGCCAGCTCTGATGCTGCTGGACAAAGGCTGTGAACTGTATGTTCTCGAGCTTTCCAGCTTCCAGCTGGAAACGACCTCCAGCCTGCATGCTGCCGCTGCGACGATCCTCAACGTGACTGAAGATCACATGGACAGATATCCCTTTGGTCTGCAGCAGTACCGTGCCGCCAAGCTGCGCGTTTATGAGAATGCCAAAGTCTGCGTGGTGAACGCCGATGATGCGCTGACCATGCCGGTGCGTGGCGCAGACGAGCGCTGCATCAGTTTTGGCATCACCATGGGGGATTACCATCTGAACCGCCAGCTGGGTGAAACCTGGCTGCGCGTGAAAGGTGAGAAAGTGCTGAACGTGAAAGAGATGAAGCTCTCTGGTCAGCACAACTATACCAATGCGCTGGCGGCGCTGGCGCTGGCGGATGCCGTGGGGCTGCCGCGCTCCTCGAGCCTGAAAGCGTTAACCACGTTTTCTGGCCTGGCGCACCGTTTCCAGCTGGCGCTGGAGCACAACGGCGTGCGCTGGATCAACGACTCCAAAGCCACCAACGTGGGCAGCACGGAGGCCGCGCTGAACGGGCTGCACGTTGACGGTACCCTGCATCTGCTGCTGGGCGGCGACGGTAAGTCTGCTGATTTCTCGTCCCTGAAGCCGTATCTCTCAGGCGATAACATCCGTCTCTACTGCTTCGGCCGTGACGGCAGCGAGCTGGCTGAACTGCGCCCTGAGATCGCCGAGCAAACCGAAACCATGGAACAGGCGATGCGGCTGATTGCCCCTCGCGTGAAGCCGGGTGATATGGTGCTGCTCTCTCCGGCCTGTGCAAGTCTGGATCAATTCAAGAATTTCGAACAGCGTGGTGATGTCTTTACCCGCCTGGCGAAGGAGTTAGGCTGATGCGTTTATCTCTCCCTCGCCTGAAAATGCCGCGCCTGCCAGGATTTGGGATCCTGGTGTGGTTGTTTGCGGCGCTCAAAGGCTGGGTGATGGGCTCTCGTCAAAAAGATAACGACAGCCTGATCATGTACGACCGCACGCTGTTCTGGCTCACAATGGGGCTCGCGGCGGTCGGCTTTATTATGGTGACGTCAGCGTCAATGCCCGTCGGGCAGCGTCTGGCGAACGATCCTTTCCTGTTTGCCAAACGTGATGGTCTGTACATCATCCTGGCATTCTGCCTGGCGCTGGTGACCTTGCGTCTACCGATGGAGTTCTGGCAGCGGCACAGTACGGCGATGCTGATCGCCTCGATCATTATGCTGCTGATCGTTCTGGTGGTGGGGAGCTCCGTAAACGGGGCATCACGCTGGATCGCCTTTGGCCCGCTGCGTATTCAGCCTGCGGAATTTACCAAGCTCTCCCTGTTCTGCTACCTGGCGAACTACCTGGTGCGTAAAGTAGATGAAGTGCGTAACAACCTGCGCGGCTTCTTAAAACCGATGGGCGTGATTCTGGTGCTGGCGGTCTTACTGCTGGCGCAGCCTGACCTCGGTACCGTGGTGGTACTGTTTGTGACCACGCTGGCCATGCTGTTCCTGGCGGGCGCGAAGCTGTGGCAGTTCATCGCCATCATTGGGATGGGGATTTCAGCGGTTGTGCTGCTGATCCTCGCCGAGCCTTACCGTATTCGCCGCGTGACCTCTTTCTGGAACCCGTGGGAAGACCCGTTCGGCAGCGGTTATCAGCTGACGCAGTCACTCATGGCCTTTGGTCGTGGTGAGCTCTGGGGACAGGGGCTGGGTAACTCGGTACAGAAACTGGAGTATTTGCCGGAAGCGCATACTGACTTCATCTTCTCCATTATTGCGGAAGAACTGGGTTATATCGGTGTGGTATTAGCGCTATTAATGGTATTCTTCGTCGCTTTCCGCGCCATGTCCATCGGCCGGAAAGCGCTGGAGATCGATCACCGTTTCTCAGGCTTCCTGGCCTGCTCAATTGGTATCTGGTTTAGTTTCCAGGCATTGGTTAACGTCGGGGCCGCAGCGGGTATGCTGCCGACCAAAGGTCTGACGTTGCCGTTGATCAGTTATGGTGGTTCCAGTCTGTTGATTATGTCGACGGCCATCATGCTGTTGTTGCGCATAGATTATGAAACGCGTCTGGAAAAAGCCCAGGCGTTTACACGAGGTTCACGATGAATCAACCGAAGCGGTTAATGGTGATGGCAGGCGGTACCGGCGGACATGTGTTCCCGGGACTGGCGGTTGCGCACCATTTAATGGATCAGGGCTGGCAGGTACGCTGGCTGGGAACCGCAGACCGCATGGAGGCCGACCTGGTACCGAAACACGGTATTGAGATCGACTTTATTCGTATTTCCGGCCTGCGCGGCAAAGGTCTCAAGGCAATGCTGCTGGCTCCGGTGCGCATTTTTAACGCCTGGCGTCAGGCGCGCACCATTATGAAGCGCTTTAAGCCCGATGTGGTGTTGGGCATGGGCGGCTATGTCTCGGGTCCGGGCGGGCTGGCAGCGTGGTCGTTAGGTATTCCCGTCGTCCTGCATGAGCAGAACGGTATTGCGGGTCTGACCAACAAATGGCTGGCGAAAATCGCCACCAAAGTTATGCAGGCGTTTCCCGGCGCGTTCCCGAAAGCGGACGTGGTAGGTAACCCGGTCCGTGTGGACGTACTGGCGCTGCCGTTGCCGGACGCTCGCCTGGCGGGCCGTGAAGGGCCGGTTCGTGTGCTGGTCGTCGGTGGCTCTCAGGGGGCACGCATTTTAAACCAGACGATGCCGCAGGTTGCTGCAAAGCTGGGGGATGCCGTCACCATCTGGCACCAGAGCGGAAAAGGCGCTCAGCAGACCGTTGAGCAGGCTTACGCCGAGGCGGGGCAGCCGCAGCATAACGTGACGGAATTTATCGACGACATGGCGGCAGCGTATGCCTGGGCCGATGTCGTGGTCTGTCGTTCTGGCGCCTTAACGGTAAGCGAAATCGCTGCCGCGGGTCTGCCAGCCCTGTTTGTGCCTTTCCAGCACAAAGACAGACAGCAGTACTGGAATGCCCTGCCGCTTGAGAAAGCCGGTGCGGCGAAAATTTTTGAGCAGCCACAATTTACCGCCGACGCGGTCGCCACCACCCTGGCGGGCTGGAACAGAGACGTATTGCTTGAGATGGCTGAACGCGCGCGCGCGGCGGCTATCCCTGATGCGACGGAACGGGTGGCAAAAGAAGTGAGCCTGGCAGCCCAGGCTTAACCCTCGCAGCGCGTGAAGCGCGGCACGAATTTTAAGTAGTCGATGGCGTTTAGAGAATGAATACACAACAACTGGCAAAACTGCGTTCAATCGTGCCCGAGATGCGTCGCGTCCGGCACATTCACTTTGTTGGCATCGGTGGTGCCGGCATGGGCGGTATTGCCGAAGTGTTAGCTAACGAAGGCTATCAGATCAGCGGGTCTGACCTGGCGCCAAACCCTGTAACGCAGCAGCTGGCGTCGCTTGGGGCGACTATCTATTTCAACCATCGCCCGGAAAACGTGCGCGATGCGAGCGTGGTGGTGGTCTCAAGCGCCATCTCTTCTGACAACCCGGAAATCGTTGCCGCTCACGACGCGCGCATTCCGGTGATCCGCCGTGCCGAAATGTTGGCGGAACTGATGCGCTTCCGCCACGGCATCGCGATTGCCGGGACCCACGGTAAAACCACGACCACGGCGATGGTTTCCAGTATTTATGCAGAAGCGGGTCTCGACCCGACGTTCGTCAACGGCGGTCTGGTCAAAGCCGCGGGCGTACATGCGCGTCTGGGCCACAGTCGTTATCTGATTGCTGAAGCGGACGAGAGCGACGCGTCGTTCCTGCACCTGCAGCCGATGGTGGCGATTGTCACCAACATCGAAGCTGACCATATGGATACCTACCAGGGTGACTTCGAGAACTTAAAGCAGACCTTTATCAACTTCCTGCACAACCTGCCGTTCTACGGGCGTGCGGTGATGTGCGTGGACGATCCGGTGATCCGCGAGTTGCTGCCGCGCGTGGGTCGTCAAATCACCACCTACGGCTTCAGCGAAGACGCTGACGTCCGCGTGGAAGAGTACAAACAGATTGGCGCGCAGGGACACTTCACGCTGGCGCGTCAGGACAAAGAGCTGCTGCACGTGACGCTGAATGCGCCAGGGCGCCATAACGCGCTCAATGCTGCAGCGGCAGTGACCGTCGCGACGGAAGAAGGCATTGATGATGATGCGATTCTGCGCGCACTGGAAAGCTTCCAGGGCACCGGGCGTCGTTTCGATTTCCTCGGTGAATTCCCGCTGGATGCCGTGAACGGTAAAGCCGGTACGGCGATGCTGGTGGACGACTATGGCCACCATCCGACCGAAGTGGACGCCACCATCAAAGCCGCTCGTGCAGGCTGGCCAGACAAAAATCTGGTGATGGTGTTCCAGCCGCACCGCTTCACGCGTACGCGCGATCTGTATGACGATTTCGCCAGCGTCCTGTCACAGGTAGACACCCTGTTAATGCTGGATGTGTACGCCGCAGGCGAGACGCCGATTCCTGGTGCAGACAGTCGTTCTCTGTGTCGCACCATTCGTGGACGCGGTAAAGTTGACCCTATTCTGGTTTCTGACCCTGCGCAGGTGGCGGAAATTCTGGCACCGGTCCTGACAGGTAACGATCTGATTCTGATTCAGGGCGCGGGAAATATCGGCAAAATCGCCCGTACCTTAGCTGAAATCAAACTGAAGCCGCAAAACCAGGAGGATGAGCATCATGGCTGATAAGATTGCTGTCCTGTCTGGCGGCACCTCCGCCGAGCGCGAGGTTTCCCTGAATTCCGGCGCCGCTGTACTGGCGGGCCTGCGTGAAGGTGGCGTTAATGCGCACCTGGTCGATCCAAAAGAGGTCGACGTGACGCAGTTAAAAGCCATGGGCTTCGATAAAGTCTTTATCGCTTTACACGGTCGTGGCGGCGAAGACGGCACCCTGCAGGGGCTTCTGGATCTGATCGGTCTGCCATACACCGGCAGCGGCGTGATGGCGTCTGCTATCTCTATGGATAAACTGCGCAGCAAGCTGCTGTGGCAGGGCGCAGGTTTACCTGTTGCGCCATGGGTGGCACTGACGCGTCGCGAATTTGAATTGGGCCTGCCGGATAGCGTTAATGCACGCATTGCTGAGCTGGGCTTACCGGTTATTGTAAAGCCCAGCCGGGAAGGCTCCAGCGTGGGAATGTCCAAAGTCGACAAAGCTGACGATTTAGCGTCCGCTTTAGCGCTGGCATTTCAACATGATGATGAAGTTCTGATAGAAAAATGGCTTAGCGGGCCGGAATTTACCGTCGCGATGCTTGGCGAAGAAATTTTACCGTCAATCCGTATCCAACCCGCCGGAGTCTTCTATGATTATGAGGCGAAGTATCTCTCTGATGAGACGCAATATTTCTGCCCAAGTGGTCTTGAAGCTGAGCGTGAAGCCGATTTACAGTCCCTGGTGCTTAAAGCCTGGCATGTTCTGGGTTGCCAGGGCTGGGGACGCATCGACGTGATGCAGGACCGGGATGGACAATTTTATCTGCTGGAAGCCAACACCTCTCCGGGTATGACGAGCCACAGCCTTGTGCCGATGGCTGCGCGTCAGGCGGGGATGAGCTTCTCGCAGTTAGTCGTACGCATTCTGGACCAGGCGGGCTGATATGTCTCAGGCTGCATTGAACACGCGCAACCGCGATGACGAGGAAGAATACACCTCTTCACGCCGCAGTAATGGAACGCGTCTTGCAGGCATCATTTTCCTGCTCGGGGTGCTGTGCACCGTGTTTATCAGCGGCTGGATGGTCCTGGGCTGGATGGAAGATGCGCAGCGGTTGCCGCTTTCTAAGCTGGTGGTCACCGGTGAGCGTCACTACACGCGTAACGACGATATTCGCCAGTCAATACTGGCGCTGGGCTCGCCTGGCACCTTTATGACGCAGGACGTCAATATTATCCAAAGCCAGATTGAACGTCTGCCATGGATAAAACAGGCGAGCGTAAGAAAGCAATGGCCTGATGAATTGAAGATTCATCTGGTTGAATATGTGCCCATTGCGCGTTGGAATGATCAGCACATGGTTGACGTCGACGGAAATTCCTTCAGCGTCCCGACCGATCGTGTCAACAAGCAGAATTTACCGATGTTGTATGGCCCTGAAGGCAGCGAAAACGAGGTGTTACAGGGTTTTCGTGAAATGGGCCAGGTGCTGGCGAAGGACAGGTTTACGTTAAAAGATGCTGCGATGACGGCGCGCCGCTCCTGGCAGCTTACGTTAACGAACGGCATTAAGCTCAACCTGGGACGCGGGGACACCATGAAGCGTCTGGCGCGTTTTGTCGAACTTTACCCGGTTTTACAGCAGCAGGCACAGACTGACGGCAAACGGATAAGCTACGTTGATTTGCGCTATGACTCAGGCGCAGCAGTCGGTTGGGTACCGGCTCCGGTCGAGGAACCTAATCAGCAACAGAATCAGGCACAGGTACAGGCAGAACAACAATGATCAAGGCGACGGACAGAAAACTGGTAGTTGGACTGGAGATTGGCACCGCGAAGGTTGCCGCTTTAGTAGGGGAAGTTCTGCCCGACGGTATGGTCAATATCATTGGCGTGGGCAGTTGCCCGTCACGTGGTATGGATAAAGGTGGGGTAAACGATCTTGAATCGGTGGTGAAATGCGTCCAGCGCGCCATCGATCAGGCTGAATTGATGGCAGATTGCCAGATTTCTTCTGTCTATCTTGCCCTTTCTGGTAAGCACATTAGCTGCCAGAACGAAATCGGTATGGTGCCGATTTCCGAAGAGGAAGTGACGCAGGAAGACGTTGAAAACGTTGTGCATACGGCGAAGTCCGTGCGTGTTCGCGATGAGCATCGCGTATTGCACGTGATCCCGCAGGAATATGCGATTGACTACCAGGAAGGGATCAAAAACCCTGTTGGTCTGTCAGGCGTTCGTATGCAGGCAAAAGTGCACCTGATCACATGTCACAACGATATGGCGAAGAACATTGTAAAAGCCGTTGAACGTTGTGGCCTGAAAGTTGACCAACTTATTTTCGCCGGTCTGGCGGCAAGTTATTCCGTACTGACCGAAGATGAACGTGAACTGGGTGTCTGTGTGGTCGATATTGGTGGTGGTACAATGGACATGGCCGTGTATACCGGCGGTGCGCTGCGCCACACCAAAGTGATCCCGTACGCAGGGAACGTCGTGACCAGCGATATTGCTTACGCTTTTGGTACGCCACCGAGCGATGCAGAAGCGATTAAAGTGCGCCACGGCTGTGCGCTGGGTTCTATCGTTGGCAAAGATGAGAGCGTTGAAGTGCCAAGCGTCGGTGGTCGTCCACCGCGCAGCCTGCAGCGCCAAACGTTGGCAGAGGTGATCGAACCGCGCTATACCGAGCTGCTCAACCTGGTCAACGAAGAAATTTTACAGTTACAGGAACAGCTTCGTCAGCAGGGTGTTAAACATCATCTTGCGGCGGGGATTGTATTAACCGGCGGTGCAGCGCAAATTGAAGGTCTTGCGGCCTGTGCGCAGCGCGTCTTCCATACGCAGGTACGTATTGGGGCGCCGCTGAATATCACCGGTTTAACGGATTATGCTCAGGAGCCGTATTATTCAACGGCTGTGGGCCTGCTCCACTACGGGAAGGAATCTCATCTCAGTGGTGAAGCGGAAGTGGAAAAACGCGTCTCAGTGGGGTCGTGGGTCAAACGACTGAACAACTGGTTGCGAAAAGAGTTTTAATTTTTTTAAGAGACCGGAGAGAATTAGCGGTCTCGGGCGACAGGCACAACGGAGAGAGAAATTATGTTTGAACCTATGGAACTGACCAACGACGCGGTGATTAAAGTCATCGGCGTCGGTGGCGGCGGCGGTAACGCCGTAGAGCATATGGTGCGTGAACGCATTGAAGGTGTTGAATTCTTCGCGGTTAACACCGATGCGCAGGCACTGCGTAAGACGGCGGTAGGCCAGACTATCCAGATCGGCGGTGGTATCACCAAAGGGCTGGGAGCTGGGGCTAACCCGGAAGTGGGTCGCAATGCGGCTGAAGAAGATCGTGAAGCCCTGCGCGCTGCACTGGAAGGTGCGGACATGGTCTTCATCGCAGCAGGTATGGGGGGCGGTACCGGTACCGGCGCAGCACCTGTTGTCGCTGAAGTAGCTAAAGATTTAGGTATCCTGACCGTTGCTGTCGTGACCAAGCCTTTCAATTTTGAAGGCAAGAAGCGTATGGCCTTCGCGGAGCAGGGTATCACCGAGCTGTCCAAGCATGTGGACTCGCTGATCACCATCCCGAACGACAAACTGTTGAAAGTTCTGGGTCGTGGTATCTCCCTGCTTGACGCCTTCGGCGCAGCAAACGACGTGCTGAAAGGCGCGGTTCAGGGTATCGCTGAACTGATTACCCGTCCTGGCCTGATGAACGTTGACTTTGCAGACGTTCGCACCGTGATGTCTGAAATGGGCTACGCGATGATGGGCTCTGGCGTGGCGAGCGGCGAAGACCGTGCAGAAGAAGCGGCTGAAATGGCTATCTCTTCTCCACTGCTGGAAGATATCGACCTGTCTGGTGCGCGCGGCGTGCTGGTCAACATTACCGCTGGCTTTGACCTGCGTCTGGATGAGTTCGAAACCGTGGGTAACACCATCCGTGCGTTCGCCTCTGACAACGCTACCGTGGTAATCGGTACTTCACTTGACCCTGAAATGAACGACGAGCTGCGTGTTACCGTTGTGGCAACCGGTATCGGTATGGACAAGCGTCCTGAGATCACCTTAGTGACTAACAAGCAGACTCAGCAACCGGTAATGGATCGTTACCAGCAGCACGGTATGTCTCCGCTGACTCAGGAGCAGAAACCGGCCGCGAAAGTGGTGAACGACCCAACGCCGCAAACGGCGAAAGAGCCAGATTATCTGGATATCCCGGCGTTCCTGCGTAAGCAAGCTGATTAAGAATTGGCTGGAATTAGGGGATTTGCGCTCTTTGTGCTAAACTGGCCCACCGTTAGTGATATACACTCTCGGTTGGATAGTTAATTTGGCGAGATTATACGATGATCAAACAAAGGACACTTAAACGTATCGTTCAGGCGACGGGTGTCGGTTTACATACCGGCAAGAAAGTCACGCTGACGTTACGCCCTGCGCCGGCCAATACCGGGGTCATCTATCGTCGCACCGACTTGAATCCACCGGTAGATTTTCCGGCCGATGCCAAATCTGTGCGTGATACTATGCTCTGTACTTGTCTGGTGAACGAGCATGACGTGCGGATTTCTACCGTAGAGCACCTGAACGCCGCCCTGGCGGGTCTGGGTATCGACAACATTATTGTTGAAGTCGACGCGCCAGAAATCCCGATTATGGATGGCAGTGCTGCACCGTTCGTCTATCTGCTGCTGGATGCCGGCATCGAAGAACTGAACTGCGCGAAGAAATTTGTCCGCATCAAAGAGACCGTTCGCGTCGAAGATGGCGACAAGTGGGCCGAATTTAAACCGTACAATGGTTTCTCGCTGGACTTTACCATCGACTTTAACCATCCGGCGATTGATTCCAGCACCCAGCGCTATGCGATGAACTTCTCTGCCGATGCGTTTATGCGCCAGATCAGCCGAGCCCGTACGTTTGGCTTCATGCGTGATATCGAATATCTGCAGTCCCGCGGCCTGTGCCTGGGCGGCAGCTTCGATTGTGCCATCGTTGTTGACGATTATCGCGTACTGAACGAAGACGGCCTGCGTTTCGAAGATGAATTCGTTCGTCACAAAATGCTGGACGCTATCGGCGACCTGTTCATGTGTGGTCACAACATCATTGGTGCATTTACCGCGTTCAAATCCGGTCATGCGCTGAACAACAAACTGTTGCAGGCCGTCCTGGCAAAACAGGAAGCCTGGGAATATGTGACCTTCGAAGACGAAGCAGAATTGCCGTTGGCTTTCAAAGCGCCAAGCATGGTTCTGGCGTAACGGTTCACGCCGTTTCGTAAAAAATCGACTGGTTAACCTGGTACTCTCTCCGGCCAGGAAGACCAGTCGTTTTTATTTTTACCCTTCTTTGTTTGCCCCTGCGTTATTTCTAGTCTGTCTTGCGCAGAAAGTGTGTGCGTTAGCTGCATTCTTGACCGTTTTTCCCCGCGGCGGCGCCTCATTCCTGCTGATGTGTATTGGCTTTAGTGGTAATATCTGGGCGCTTAAAAAAATAACTGAAGATAGCCTGTAACAGGCTGGCTTATGTGGTGGAGCAAGTGAGCGGAATACTGACGCGCTGGCGACAATTTGGCAGACGTTACTTCTGGCCGCATCTCTTATTAGGGATGGTCGCGGCGAGTTTCGGCTTGCCTGCGCTCAGCAACGGTGCCGAAGCGGCGACGCCGACGAAGACCTCTACCAGCAAACACGATCTCAATACGCGGGTTAACTTTACAAATCTCGCCTGGCTTGAAGCCAGTCGCCGCCCGAATTTCTCCGTTGATTACTGGCACCAGCACGCTATCCGCACGGTTATCCGCCATCTCTCCTTCGCGATGGCGCCGCAGGCAATGCCTGTTGCGGAAGAGGCGCTGCCGGTGCAGGCGCAGCATCTTGCCCTGCTGGACACGCTCAACGCGCTGCTCACGCAGGATAGCCAGCCGCCGGTCATGGTTCGCCAGACGGCGCAACGCGCGCTCGTTCCTCCTGTTTCATTCTCTGTTTCAACCTGGATTAGCCAGGTTCACGGCATTCGCGCCGGGCCTCAACGCCTCAGCTAAATTAACTTTTTCAATACCTTAATTTATCTGCCCATGATGGGGCGTTTGAGAATTTATTATGCTAATCAAATTATTAACTAAAGTTTTTGGTAGTCGTAACGATCGTACCCTGCGCCGTATGCGCAAAGCTGTTGCCGTCATCAACGGTATGGAACCGGCGATGGAGAAGCTCTCTGATGATGAGCTGAAAGCGAAAACGGCGGAATTTCGTGCGCGTCTGGAAAAAGGTGAAACCTTAGAAAGCCTGATCCCGGAAGCATTTGCTGTCGTGCGTGAAGCAAGTAAGCGCGTGTTCGGCATGCGTCACTTCGACGTTCAGCTGCTGGGCGGGATGGTGCTTAACGAACGCTGCATCGCGGAAATGCGTACCGGTGAAGGTAAAACCCTGACCGCAACGCTGCCGGCTTACCTGAATGCGTTGACCGGTAAAGGCGTTCACGTCGTTACCGTCAACGACTATCTGGCGCAGCGTGACGCCGAAAACAACCGTCCACTGTTCGAATTCCTCGGCATGACCGTCGGCATCAACATGTCTGGCCTGCCTGCACCAGCCAAGCGTGAAGCGTATAACGCGGACATTACCT
Organism: Enterobacter roggenkampii; assembly: GCF_001729805.1. Classification (NCBI taxonomy): domain Bacteria; kingdom Pseudomonadati; phylum Pseudomonadota; class Gammaproteobacteria; order Enterobacterales; family Enterobacteriaceae; genus Enterobacter; species Enterobacter roggenkampii. Next base: position 771,861 of record NZ_CP017184.1, read on the forward strand.
ACGGTACCAACAACGAATACGGCTTCGACTACCTGCGTGACAACATGGCGTTCAGCCCCGAAGAGCGCGTCCAGCGTAAGCTGCACTACGCGCTGGTGGATGAGGTGGACTCCATCCTGATCGATGAAGCGCGTACTCCGCTTATCATCTCCGGCCCGGCTGAAGACAGCTCCGAGATGTACCGTAAGGTCGACAAAATCATTCCACATCTGCTGCGCCAGGAGAAAGAAGACTCGGATACCTTCCAGGGTGAAGGTCACTTCTCCGTGGATGAAAAAGCGCGCCAGGTGAACCTGACCGAGCGTGGACTGGTGAAAATCGAAGAGCTGCTGGTGGCTGAAGGCATTATGGAAGAGGGCGAGTCTCTGTACTCTCCGAGCAACATCATGCTGATGCACCACGTGACCGCAGCGCTGCGTGCCCACGCGCTGTTCACCCGCGACGTCGACTACATCGTAAAAGACGGCGAAGTGATCATTGTCGATGAGCACACCGGTCGTACCATGCAGGGACGTCGCTGGTCAGACGGTCTGCACCAGGCTGTAGAAGCCAAAGAAGGCGTGGATATTCAAAACGAAAACCAGACGCTGGCCTCTATCACCTTCCAGAACTACTTCCGTCTGTACGAGAAGCTGGCGGGCATGACCGGTACAGCCGATACCGAAGCGTTTGAATTCAGCTCTATCTACAAGCTGGATACCGTGGTCGTTCCAACCAACCGTCCGATGATCCGTAAGGATATGCCGGACCTGGTGTACATGACCGAAGCGGAAAAAATTCAGGCGATCATCGAAGATATTCGCGAGCGTACTGCTAAAGGCCAGCCGGTTCTGGTGGGGACCATCTCCATTGAAAAATCCGAAGTGGTTTCTCACGAGCTGACGAAAGCGGGCATCAAGCACAACGTACTGAACGCCAAATTCCACGCCAAAGAAGCAGATATTGTTGCGCAGGCAGGTTATCCGGCTGCGGTAACCATCGCCACCAACATGGCGGGTCGAGGTACCGATATTATGCTGGGCGGAAGCTGGCAGGCCGAGGTGGCTGAGCTGGAAAACCCAACGCCTGAACAGATTGCTCAGATTAAGGCCGACTGGCAGGTGCGTCACGACGCGGTGCTGGCATCCGGCGGTCTGCATATCATTGGTACCGAGCGTCACGAATCGCGTCGTATCGATAACCAGCTGCGTGGTCGTGCGGGTCGTCAGGGTGATGCCGGTTCTTCCCGCTTCTATCTGTCGATGGAAGATGCGCTGATGCGTATTTTCGCCTCCGACCGCGTGTCCGGCATGATGCGTAAGCTGGGCATGAAGCCGGGTGAAGCCATTGAGCACCCGTGGGTTACCAAAGCGATCGCGAACGCACAGCGTAAAGTGGAAAGCCGCAACTTCGATATTCGTAAGCAGCTGCTGGAATATGACGACGTGGCTAACGATCAGCGTCGTGCGATCTACACCCAGCGTAACGAACTGCTGGACGTGTCCGACGTGAGCGAAACCATCAACAGCATCCGCGAAGATGTGTTTAAAGCCACGATTGATGCGCACATTCCGCCGCAGTCTCTGGAAGAGATGTGGGACATCGAAGGCCTGCAGGAACGTCTGAAAAACGACTTTGACCTCGATCTGCCTATTAAAGAGTGGCTGGATAAAGAGCCTGAGCTGCACGAAGAGACCCTGCGCGAGCGTATCTACGAAACCGCGCTGGACGTCTACAAGCGCAAGGAAGAAGTGGTTGGCGCTGAAATGATGCGTCACTTCGAAAAAGGCGTGATGCTGCAGACGCTGGACTCCCTGTGGAAAGAGCACCTGGCGGCGATGGACTACCTGCGTCAGGGTATCCACCTGCGTGGCTATGCGCAGAAAGATCCGAAGCAGGAATACAAGCGTGAGTCCTTCTCCATGTTTGCCTCTATGCTTGAGTCGCTGAAGTATGAAGTCATCAGCACCCTGAGCAAGGTTCAGGTGCGCATGCCGGAAGAAGTGGAAGCGATGGAGCAGCAGCGTCGTGAAGAAGCCGAGCGTCTGGCACAAATGCAACAGCTGAGCCATCAGACCGACGACAGCGAAGCCGCAGCGGCGATCGCCGCGCAAACCGGCGATCGTAAAGTGGGTCGTAACGATCCATGCCCGTGCGGTTCTGGTAAAAAGTACAAGGCGTGCCACGGCCGTCTGAGCTAAGTTCATAAAAAAACAAAAAGGCGCAGATTTCTGCGCCTTTTTTATGGAAGTGACAATATGAAAATACTGCAAATTGCCGTCGGGATTATTCGCAACCCGCAAAATCAAATCTTCATCACCCAGCGCGCTGCCGACGCCCATATGGCGAACAAGTGGGAGTTTCCAGGCGGTAAAATCGAGTCAGGTGAAACGCCGGAAGCGGCGCTGGTTCGCGAGCTTCAGGAGGAGGTGGGGATCACCCCGCTTGGCGCAACGCTGTTTGATAAGCTTGAATACCAGTTTCCGGACAGACACATCACGCTGTGGTTCTGGCTGGTGGAAAACTGGGAAGGTGAACCCTGGGGGAAAGAGGGGCAGCCGGGTAACTGGGTGGAGCTTCAGGCAAGTGATGCCGAAAAATTCCCGCCAGCTAATGTACCTGTGATCCTGCGGTTAGTCGAACAACCGAAGGCCTGCTAAGCGACGCGCCAGCAGGCTTTACAGATTACTGCTGGCTTTCACTCCAGTCATCGCTGTCCGAAAGATCGCCTTTACTCGGAATGCGTTTCTCTTCCGCCGCCCATTCGCCCAGGTCAATAAGCTGGCAGCGTTTGCAGCAGAATGGGCGGAATGGACTCACTTCGCCCCAGACAACGGTTTTGCCACAGGTCGGGCAGTTTACGGTGGTGACATCAGACATCGGCACTCCTTAACAACAGGCCAGTTCAAAATCGAGGCGTTCCGGCACGGTGCCATTTTCGCTGTCCAGCGGCATAAAGCGAATCGCAAAGCGGCTCTTATGCCCGGAAATTTGCGGATAAAGCTGTTCGCCAAGCGATAAATTCAGGCGCAGAAGATCGGCATCATCACCGTTGTCCTGGTAGAAACCGTTCAGGCTGGTTTGCTTGCGGAACGGCGCTGAGTTACGGATCAGATCGAGGATCAGCGACAGCGTCTGGTGCATCGGCTCCAGGCTTGCCAGCCAGCTGTTCACCTGCGCGTCACGCTGCGCTTGTGGCATATGGAGCCACATATGCAGCGTCGGCAGGTCGAAGCTGCAGCAACCGCCAGGGATGCTCAGGCGCTGGCGCACCAGGCCAATCAGGCGGTCCTCACGCAAAAACTGCCCGACGCGCGGTGCGGCCATCAGGATGCTGCTGCTGGTTTTAAGCTGCTGACGAAGGGAATCGATACGGCTTACGTCCACCCCCGGAACCTCAGCCCATGCCTGCAATTTACGCTGCTGGCGCTCCAGCTCTTTAAGCAATTCTGTGCGGACATCGCCGCGTTCAATCACATCCAGCAGATCGCCTACATTGCGGAAGAAGTGCAACGCCGTAGCGTGATCGTTAACCGGCAGATGTTGTGAAAGCTGCTGAATGAGGAATTCGATGCGTAGCCAGGTACGCATTTTTTCGTTGAGCGGATGCTCAAAAAGGATGTGAGTCGACATTATGGTTTTTCCTGTGCAACGGCCTGCCCGGCTAACGTCAGATACTGCGCGTGCAGACGGGCAACATCCGATGCAATAGCATCTGGTGCGCCGTTATTATCAATAACATCATCCGCTACGGCAAGGCGCTGAGCGCGCGTGGCCTGAGCGGCGAGAATATGTTCAGCATGCTCGCGCGAGACATGGTCTCGCATCATGGTTCTCTGGATTTGCGTCTCGGGTGCGACATCAATCACCAGTACCCGATCGGCTTTCTGATGCAGCTGATTTTCCACCAGCAGCGGAACCACCCACAAGACATAGGGCGAGCGGGCTTCGGCTATCTGACGCTGTGTTTCCTGGTGGATAATGGGATGGAGCAGGGCATTAAGCCAGGCTTTTTCCGCTGAATCGGAAAAAATGCATTCGCGAAGCTGACGGCGATTTAGCGTGCCATCGGCATTGATGATTGCCTGGCCAAAATGTTCTGCGATGGCCTTAAGCGCGGGTGTATTGGGCTCTACCACCTGGCGGGCAATAATATCGGCATCGATAATCGTGATACCCAAACGAGAAAACGCGTCTGCAACGGTACTTTTGCCACTACCGATGCCACCGGTTAATGCAACGATATACCCCATTAAATCAAATCCTGGGAATTATTCATTATTAAAATCAGTTGATTAAAACTCTCAGGTGCGCCAGCAACTGTTTAGCCCTGTTTACCGGCTTTTTACCAGGTAAATTTATAGGATTGTAGCGTAAAAAAAGAGAATTTCGCAGTCTTGCGGAGCAGGTATTAGTGCGTATGATAGCGTCACTGGAGTTGTGCTTTTAACATATTTGCCTCTAACCCCAGGAATCCGCACATGCGTATCGAAGAAGATCTGAAGTTAGGTTTCAAAGACGTTCTTATCCGCCCTAAACGCTCTACACTGAAAAGTCGCTCAGACGTTGAACTCGAACGTCAATTCACCTTTAAGCATTCCGGTCAGACCTGGTCTGGCGTGCCGATCATCGCTGCCAACATGGATACTGTGGGAACCTTTGAGATGGCAACCGCGCTGGCACAGTTCGACATCCTCACCGCCGTGCACAAACATTACAGCCCTGAAGAGTGGGATGCGTTTGTGGCGTCCGCCTCTGCTGATGTGGTGAAGCACGTGATGGTCTCCACCGGTACCTCCGATGCGGATTTCGAGAAGACCAAACAGATCCTGAAGGCTAACCCGGCGCTGAACTTCGTTTGTATTGATGTGGCGAACGGTTACTCCGAGCACTTCGTACAGTTCGTCAGCAAGGCGCGTGAGGCCTGGCCAACGAAAACCATCATCGCGGGCAACGTGGTGACCGGTGAAATGTGTGAAGAGCTGATCCTCTCCGGTGCCGATATCGTGAAAGTGGGCATCGGTCCGGGCTCCGTATGCACCACGCGCGTCAAAACCGGCGTCGGTTATCCGCAGCTCTCTGCCGTCATTGAATGTGCCGATGCGGCGCACGGGCTGGGCGGCCAGATCATCAGCGACGGTGGTTGCACCATGCCGGGTGATGTCGCAAAGGCCTTCGGTGGCGGCGCGGACTTCGTGATGCTCGGCGGTATGCTGGCAGGCCATGAAGAGAGCGGCGGTACCGTAGTAGAAGAGAACGGCGAGAAATTTATGCTGTTCTACGGTATGAGCTCTGAGTCTGCGATGACCCGTCACGTCGGCGGCGTGGCAAAATACCGTGCGGCAGAAGGTAAAACCGTCAAGCTGCCTCTGCGCGGCCCGGTTGAAAACACCGCACGCGATATCCTCGGCGGCCTGCGCTCTGCCTGCACCTACGTTGGCGCCTCCCGCCTGAAAGAGCTGACAAAGCGTACGACGTTTATTCGCGTTCAGGAACAAGAAAACCGCGTATTCAACAGCCTGTAATGGCTATCGCTGGCGCATGCCCGTGCGCCAGCCCTGTTGTACTATCCCGCGCTCATCGCATCTCCCAGGTGGAATATCGGCAGGTACATTGCCACCACCAGCGTACCGATAATGACCCCCGTCACTATCAGAAGCACTGGCTCCAGAAGCGCCGCCAGATTCTCTGCACGTTGAAAGGTCTGTTCCGTATGATGGCGGGCAAGGTTTGCCAGCATGATATCCAGCGCACCTGACATTTCACCGGTTCGTAAAAGCTGAACACAGAGCGGGGTAAAGATTGCCGCTCTTTGAAAGGATGACCAGACGGGAAGGCCTTTTTCAATGTCCTCCCGCACGCCGCGCAGTATTCCCTGCCAGTACTGACTTTCAACGGTCTCCTCGGCACTCTCAAGGCCCTGTAAAAAGGGGATACCCGCCTGTTGCGTGAGTGACAGCACGGTAAAGATGTGTCCCAGCTTTTGACCTTTTGCCAGTGCGCCCATCACGGGCGTATGCAGCAGGATGCACTGCCAGCGAGGATTCTGCCGCAGAGCCCAGGCGACGGATAAGGGGGCTAATAGCAGGACGAACAACGCAAGGGCATATGACTGCATAAAGGCGGCCATCCCCATAACCATCTGTGTCAGCACGGGAAGCGGGGTATTAAACGTTTTGTAGATCGCGGCAAACTCGGGCAGGACCAGAGTGACCATCGCCAGCACGACGAGCACAGCCAGCGTCAGGACGATCGCCGGGTAGCGCAGCGCCTTTTTCACTTTTGCACTGAGCTGCTGCTGCGCTTTTTGTTGCTGCGCGAGCTGACGACAGCACACCTCCAGCTTCCCCGTCAGCTCTCCGGTTTTCACCATCGAGACATGCAGCGGGCTAAAAACGGCTGGCCACTTTTTTAGCGACTCAGAAAACGGGCATCCTTCACTGAGCTCATCGGCAATGCTTTGCAGCAGCGCCTGCCACGGTTTTGACGGATGTTGCTCTGCCAGCATTTGCAGGCTGTGGGACAGCGTCAGCCCAGCCTGCAGCAGCGAGGCGAGCTGATGAAACATCTCGTCGCAGTGGTGTGGACGCCAGCGGTGTCGCTGCGTGCATCGGGTCAGCGTCAGAGGATAGAGGTCGTTACGCATCAGCCGGGTGAAGACCGCATTGCGGTCTGTGGCCCAGAGTGTCCCGCTTCGGGGTTCTCCATCTTTGGTGAGCGCACGCCAGCGCCAGAGCTGATTAGCCGCCATTGGGCATTCCCAGGACGCGCAGCAACTCTTCAATCGTGGTTAGCCCTTGTTCGACGGCTCTGCAGCCGTGTTCAAAAAGAGAAACCATCCCCGCCTGCCGGGCGCTCGCCTCTATGACGTCAGTTCCCGCCCCGCTGGCAATGGCCTGCCGGAGGGCATTGTCGATGGCGAGTACTTCAAAAATGGCCACGCGCCCATAAAAGCCGTGATAACAGCGATCGCAGCCGGTGGGCTGCCAGCGTGGAAGCGGCCTGGGCCATACTGAGCGAGGTAGTTGAGCCTGATCGCGGGTTTCCCGGCGACAATGTGGGCACAAACGCCGGACCAGTCGCTGGGCAATCACCATCGTCAGCGCGGAAGAAATCATCCAGCGCGCGACGCCCATCTGCTCCAGGCGAATGAGCGTTTCCGTCGTCGAGTTGGTGTGCAGGGTCGACAGCACCAGATGCCCGGTCTGGGCAGCATTAATGGCAATCCCGGCCGTTTCTCCGTCACGGATTTCGCCGACCATAATGATGTCGGGATCCTGACGTAGCAGTGCGCGCAGCACGTTCTGGAAGGTTAAACCCGCCCGGGGATTAATCTGCGTCTGGTTTAATCCGGCAAGGGGGATCTCAATAGGATCTTCCACGCTGCAGATGTTGACGTCAGGGGTGTTACGCGACTGCAGCGCGCTGTACAGCGTCACGGTTTTACCGCTGCCGGTAGGGCCGGTGACCAGAATCAGCCCCTGCGGCTGGTGGAGAGCCGCATTAAAACAGGCCAACTGTTCAGCATTCATGCCAAGCGCTTTCGGCTCAAGGGCCTGCGGAACCTGATGCAGGAGGCGCAGCACAATTTTTTCGCCGCCGCTGCAGGGAAGCGTCGCGATCCGAAACGAGACCGGCTCATTGGCCAGTTCAATCGTAAACTGGCCGTCCTGAGGCAGTCGGCGTTCTGCAATATCCAGGTTACCCAGCACTTTTAAACGTGCGCTTAACAGGTTAGCCAGTTCAGCGGCAAGCGGAGGCTGCGGACAAAGTACGCCGTCGATACGTAAACGAATCTGGCACGCGTGCTCCATCGGTTCGATATGAATATCAGAGGCGCGCTGGTTGATTGCCTGCTGCAGCGTGTGGTTAAGGACATCTACCGTAGAGTGTGTTTGCGAAACGCCGGGCAGATGCGATTGAGACGTCAGCTGCCGGTGTTTTTCCATGCGCTCCGCGCTCCAGCACTCAATATCAATCCGTTTCTGGGTCGCGAAACGCAGCGCCTCCATGAGTTCGGCCGCGGGCTTTCCCACGACGGCAATGTTGATCCTCTCACTGTCGCTGGATAACAGCAGTGCGTGATGGCGAAGACAAAGCGCCACGAGTTGATCGGTATTCATTCTCCGCTCCTCAGTTATTGCTGAAGCGGAAAACGTCTTCGCAGGCCTGCTTCAGAGCGCTATCAGCACTGATGTTGCAGACGCGCGTCCAGCCCGTCATACCGTTACCATCGCTCCACTGCGGCGTCATGACCACTTCCAGCCCGTTAAGACTTTCCTGTCCTGTTAAGGTCACGATCCCTTTCGCTACGCTCATTCCGGAAACGTAGCGTGTCGTGGTGGGGGAAGGGATGCCGTTGCTGTTGGCATCGCAGCTCTCCACACCACCGTGATCCAGCGCGCAAAGTTCAATGGCGGTGCGGTAGGGAACGAAGGTTTGCAGCATATCGGTCAGCGCCGCTTTGCGCAGGTAGTTCTGATAGGCAGGTATGCCGATGGCGCTCAGAATCGCAATAATGCCGATGACCACCATCAGCTCAATAAGAGTGAATCCGTGTTGTCTGTTCATATCTGCTCCTTACGTTAAGTGGCGCTACTCTGTCAGCGCAAAAGGGCAGAAACGAGGGGCAAAAAAGGGAACGGGAAAGCGCGTTCAGAGAATTAATGCGGTGTTGCAGGAAAGAACAGCGGATTTGCGAGCGGGGCTGAAATTCCCCTCTCCAGGCGGAGAGGGGAGGAATCACTATTTAAAACGCATCGAGAGGTCGAGGGCGCGAACGTGCTTGGTCAGCGCGCCGACGGAGATGTAATCCACGCCGGTTTCGGCGAATTCACGGATCGTTTCGAAGGTGACGTTTCCGGAGACTTCGAGTTGGGCCCGGCCATTGGTCAGTTTTACCGCCTCACGCATCTGCTCGGTTTCGAAGTTATCGAGCATGATGATATCGGCCCCGGCCTTAATCGCCTGCTCCAGCTCGTCCAGGTTTTCCACTTCTACTTCAACCGGCACATCCGGATGCAGCCAGAAGGCCTTCTCCACCGCCTGACGTACGGAACCCGATGCAATAATGTGGTTCTCTTTAATCAGGAAAGCGTCGGACAGGCCCAGACGATGGTTTGCGCCGCCGCCGCAGAGCACCGCGTACTTCAGCGCCGTGCGCAGGCCCGGCAGCGTTTTGCGGGTATCCAGCAGCTGGGTTCGGGTGCCGGCCAGCAGGTCAACGTAACGACGCACTTCGCTGGCGACGCCAGAGAGCGTTTGTACAAAATTGAGCGCGGTACGTTCGCCGGTCAGCAAGACGCGGGAAGGGCCGTCCAGCTCGAACAGCGGCTGATTTGGCGTGACGCTATCGCCGTCCTCCACGTGCCATGTGACCTGCACATCATCACCCGCCAGCTGGGTAAAGACCTCTTCAACCCAGCGCTTACCGCAAAAAACCCCTTCTTCGCGGGTGATAATGACCGCGTGGGAGCGCGTCTCTTTCGGCAACAATTGTGCGGTAATATCTTTATCGGCATTGACGTCACCGCCCAGATCTTCTTTCAAAGCATGGGCAACGCTTGCCGGAATATCCATATTAATACGTTCCAGAAGCGCTTCACGTCGGTGGTCGGGGTTGTAGCGGCGAGGCGGCATGATAAAACTCCAAATTGGTAACGAATCATAATATTGAAACATGCTACTCTGAACCGAGTAACAGCACCATACATAAGGAGTTCCAGCATGTTGTTAGAAAACGGATGGCTGGTGGATGCGCGGCATGTGCCTTCGCCGCACCACGACTGCCGCCCGGAGGATGAAAAGCCCACACTGCTGGTGGTTCATAATATTAGTCTCCCGCCGGGGGAATTTGGCGGCCCGTGGATCGATGCGTTATTCACGGGAACGATAGATCCCGATGCCCATCCTTTCTTTGCTGAGATTGCGCATCTGCGCGTGTCGGCTCATTGCCTGATTCGTCGCGATGGTGAAGTGGTTCAGTATGTTCCCTTTGATAAGCGCGCCTGGCATGCCGGGGTATCGATGTATCACGGGCGCGAACGGTGCAACGATTTTTCTATCGGGATCGAACTGGAAGGCACGGATACCACGCCCTACACCGATTCACAGTATCAACAGCTAGCGGCTCTGACCCGCACGCTTATCGGACTTTACCCGGCCATTGCCGACAATATTACCGGGCACAGCGATATCGCTCCGGCGAGAAAAACCGATCCCGGCCCGGCATTTGACTGGCCGCGGTTCCGCGCCATGCTCACCGCGTCGTCAGAATAAGGAGATACCATGACGTTGTTTACCATGCTGCTGGTTATCATCGCTGAACGCCTGTTCAAGCTCGGTGAGCACTGGCATCTGGATCACCGGCTGGAGGTGTTATTCCGCCGTATCAAGCACTTTTCCATGCTGCGCACGCTGCTGATGATGGCGGGCGTGATGGTGATTACGTTCCTGCTGCTGCGCTCGCTGTATGGACTCTTTTTCAACGTGCCGCTGCTGGTGGTGTGGATCCTGCTCGGCGTGCTGTGCATTGGTGCGGGCAAGGTGCGTTTGCACTATCACGCGTACCTGAAAGCTGCCTCCCGTGACGATGCCCATGCGCGCAATGCCATGGCGAGCGAGCTGACGATGATCCACGGCGTGCCGCCGGACTGCGACGAACGCGAGTTCCTGCGCGAACTGCAGAACGCGCTGCTGTGGATTAACTTCCGTTACTACCTGGCGCCGCTGTTCTGGTTTGTGGTGGGCGGTCCATGGGGACCGGTCTTGCTGATGGGGTATGCGTTCCTGCGCGCCTGGCAGACCTGGCTTGCCCGCTATCTGACGCCGCACGAGCGTTTGCTGTCCGGCATTGATGCCATCCTGCACGTGGTTGACTGGCTTCCGGTGCGTCTGGTGGGCGTGGTGTACGCGTTAATTGGCCACGGTGAAAAAGCGCTGCCCGCGTGGTTCGCCTCGCTTGCCGACCGCCATACGTCGCAGTATCAGGTGTTAACGCGTCTGGCGCAGTTCTCGCTGGCGCGCGAGCCGCATACCGACAAGATTGAAACGCCGAAAGCCGCTGTCTCCATGGCGAAGAAAACGTCGTTTGTGGTCGTGGTTATCGTGGCGCTGCTGACGATCTACGGCACGCTGGTGTAAGCCAGCGCGCCGTAACGATTAAAGCGTGTCCGCAGGCGGGATGCCGAAATCAGGCATCCCGTTTTCATTCCAGCGGACGAGCTTCAGGCGAGTATGGCGGTTTGGATCGTAGAGCGGATCGCCCTCAATTTCGGTGTAGTTCCGCGCGTGATACACCAGCATATCTTCCCCTTCCGGCGTTTGCGTAAAGCTGTTGTGTCCCGGGCCGTACTGGCGATTTTCGTAGCTGGTGGCGAATACGGGACGCGGGGATTTATGCCAGTTTGCAGGGTTTTGCGGATCGGCGTTCAGGTCTATCCACAGCAGCCCCATGCAGTAGTTCTCGTCGGTGGCGCTGGCGGAGTAGCTGATAAACAGCTTATCGCCGTGAACCAACACCGCCGGGCCTTCGTTGACCCAAAACCCGCGACACTCCCAGTCATACTCCGGCTTGCTGAGCATCACCGGCTCGCCTTTTAGCGTCCACGGGTTCGCCATTTCACACAGATAAAGGTTGGAGTTCCCGGTGATATCCGGCGCTTTTTGCGCCCACAGATACCAGCGTTTTCCCTGATGCACAAAGGTGGTGGCGTCCAGGGCGAAGGTGTCGAACGGGGTTTTGATCTGGCCTTTTTCTACCCACCTGCCGGTGAGCGGATCGCTGTCGGTACATTCAATGGCAAACATGCGGTGCTGGAACATCCCGAGCGCGTCGAGCGCCTGGGTGTGCGTCGCGGCAAAATAGATGTACCACTTTCCGTCAATGTGGTGCAGTTCCGGCGCCCATATCAGCTGGCTCATTGGGCCGGCGTCGGGTTTACGCCAGACCACCACCTCTGCGGCATGACGTAAGCCTTCCAGCGAGTCTGCACGGCGGATCGCCAGCCTGTCGTACTGCGGCACGGAGGCGATAAAGTAATATTGCCCATCGTGGCGCAGGATATACGGGTCGGCGCGTTGTTCAATAAACGGGTTTGGCCAGGTTTGCATTCGGCTTTCCTTATTTAGTCTCAGCGGCTTTCAGTTCCTGATAGTCATTCAGCTCGCGGTAGTTGGTACGGCGCTTTTCCAGATCGGCCTGGATCTGCTTCATGGTTTCACGATCCACCTTCAGCAGGCGCACCACGCCCGCGGTAATCAAATAACCCACCCCCGGGATAACGGTAAACAGCAGCACAATCCCGTTGATGGCGTCTGCGCTTTGCGCTTTCGCCCCCGCGTCGTAGCCGTACCAGGAGAGCAGAAAACCGACCATCGCCCCGGCAATCGCCAGACCCAGCTTGAGGAAGAAGATGTTGCCCGAGAAGCTGATGCCGGTGATGCGCTTCCCGGTTTTCCACTCGCCGTAGTCATCCACGTCGGCCATCAGCGACCAGTGCAGCGGAGACGGGATCTGGTGCAGGATGTTAAGCAGGACGTAGAGCACCACGATGGTGACGGTGGCTTTCGGGTCGAAGAAATAAAAGGCGCAGGAGAAAATCGCCAGCACGATGTTGGTCCAGAAGAAGACCTTCAGCTTGCACCAGCGGTCGGTCAGCACTTTTGCCAGCACGCTGCCGAGCATCATGCCGACAACGCCCAGGCTGATAAACAGCGTGGCGAAGTGGGTGCTCTGGCCCATCACCCAGGTGACGTAATACATGGTGGCCGCCATGCGGATAAAGCCCGGGCAGACGTTGCAGAGCGTCAGGAGCAGAATGCGCACCCACTGGTCGTTCTTCCACACGTCTTTCAGATCGTTTTTCAGCTCGTCGTTGGTCTGCACCGCCGGGCGCACGCGCTCGCGCACGGTGGCGAAGCAGAACAGGAACATACAGGTGCCAATCAGCGCCAGCACGGTCATGGCCATCTGGTAGCCTTTGGCTTTGTTGTCCCCGCCAAACCAGTCTGCCATCGGCAGCAGCGTCAGGGATAGCAGCAGCGTGGCGATGCCGACCAGCACGAAGCGGTACGACTGGCAGGCCACACGTTCTTTTGGATCGTTAGTGATTACCCCGCCCAGCGAGCAGTAGGGGATGTTGATGGCGGTGTAGGTGAGCGACAGCAGGAAGTAGGTGACAAAGGCATAGATAACTTTGCTGTTATAGCTCCACTCCGGGGTGGTAAACATCAGGATGCTGAACAGCGCGTAGGGGAACGCAATCCACAGCAGCCATGGACGAAAGCGGCCATATTTGCTGCGGGTGCGGTCGGCAATCGCGCCCATGATCGGGTCCGTTACGGCGTCAATCACGCGGACGGACAGCAGCAGCACGCCGACCAGCGCAGGGGCCAGACCAAAAATATCCGTATAAAAATAGTTAACAAACAGCATGATGGCGCCGAAGATGATGTTACATCCGGCGTCGCCCATCCCATAGCCGATCTTTTCTTTTACTGACAGCTTTGCGTTATCCATAGACTGCTCTCCGGGTTACGGTATGGAGAGAATTATTTGCTGGCGAAGGGATATATGCGTTGCAGTATCAGGGCGGTGATATGGATAAATGCGCTGTGGGCGTGAAAGTGTGAGGGAGGTAACAACGCGCGGCACCCGCAAAAGCAGGCACCGCGGTGGGAGGCTTAGTGCGCCTTCATGGCATTACGGCTTTTCTGACTGAAGAGATAGCCAACGCCGAGTACTGCAATCCATACCGGGATCAGGTAGACGGAAATCGCCATACCTGGGGTGATCAGCATGATCACCAGCACGGCCGCCATGAACAGCAGGCAGATCCAGTTACCCAGCGGATAGAGCAGGGCAGGGAAGCGCGTGGTGACGCCCTGCTGCTGCTTCGCGCGGCGGAACTTCATGTGCGCCAGGCTGATCATCGCCCAGTTGATGACCAGCGCAGAGACCACCAGCGCCATCAGCAGGCCAAACGCCGATTCCGGTGCCATGTAGTTAATGAGCACGCACAGGGCTGTCACGATGGCGGAAACAATGATGGTATTCACCGGCACGCCACGTTTATCAACGTTAAGCAGCATCTTCGGCGCGTTACCCTGCTGGGCGAGGCCGAACAGCATGCGGCTGTTGCAGTATACGCAGCTGTTGTAAACGGAGAGCGCTGCGGTCAGCACCACGATGTTCAGCGCGTTGGCGACAAAGGTGTCGCCCAGCTCGTGGAAGATCAGCACAAACGGGCTGGTGTCAGCAGTCACGCGCGTCCACGGCAGCAGGGAGAGCAGCACCGCCAGTGAGCCCACATAGAAGATCAGGATGCGGTAGATAACCTGATTTGTGGCTTTCGGGATGCTCTGCTCCGGGTTGTCGGCTTCAGCAGCGGTGATGCCCACCAGTTCCAGGCCGCCGAAGGAGAACATAATGATCGCCATCATCATCACCAGGCCGGTCATGCCGTGAGGCAGGAAGCCACCCTGTTCCCAGAGGTTGCGCACCGTGGCCTGCGGGCCGCCGTTGCCGCTGAACAGCAGCCAGCCGCCGAAGATAATCATCGCCACCACGGCAATGACCTTGATGATGGCAAACCAGAACTCCATCTCCCCGAACACTTTAACGTTGGTCAGGTTAATGGCGTTGATAATGACGAAGAAGGCTGCAGCAGAAGCCCAGGTTGGGATTTCGGGATACCAGAACTGAATGTATTTCCCGACGGCGGTCAGTTCGGCCATGGCAACCAGAACGTACAGCACCCAGTAGTTCCAGCCCGAGGCGAAACCGGCAAAGCTGCCCCAGTACTTATAGGCAAAGTGGCTGAAGGAGCCTGCGACCGGCTCTTCCACGACCATTTCGCCCAGCTGGCGCATGATCAGAAAAGCAATGAAACCCGCAATCGCGTAACCCAAAATAATGCCCGGACCGGCAGACTGGATAACGGATGCGCTGCCCAGAAACAGGCCGGTACCAATCGCACCGCCCAGTGCGATGAGCTGAATATGGCGGTTTTTAAGCCCGCGCTTTAGCTGATCGCCGTGCTGTTGAGCTTCCATTTGAAACCTCGTGTGTGGTTGTTATGTTCACGCTGAGCGTGTGTAATTATGAAAATCCATATTCTGTATTTATTTCTTTACGGTAAACGAGACCGAAAAAAGCGGAGATGACTTCCGTAAGCGCCAGAATAGTGGTAAGTGCCTGCGAATGCACCTGCTTTATGAAGGGGTGATGACGACTTGAATAAAAAGAAAGCATTTGTAAATCGGCCCGCTCGTTGTTCCTCACCCAACCTATAGAATAGAAATGCGCCTTAAGTGGGCGAATTTTCATTATTTGCCTTGTTGAATCGCTTCAGATTGCAAAAACCCTCGTTTCATTATGGTTAAAACTCCCTCTTTAGGAGTAATCAACTCATTTGTGCAAAGTTACATTTCTGAAACGTTATTTCTGTAAGGTTGTTAAAATGTGCAGGGTTTACTGATTTCAATCAAAACCAATATGGACAGAAGGTGAATACTTTGTTACTTTAGCGATACGAAATAGAAATTGGTAAGACCAATTGACTCCGGGCAAAAAGGCGTAAGACAGGGAATATGGCCTACAGCAAAATTCGCCAACCAAAACTATCTGATGTGATTGAGCAGCAGCTGGAGTTTTTAATCCTCGAAGGGACTCTGCGCCCGGGTGAGAAACTTCCGCCAGAACGCGAACTGGCAAAACAGTTCGACGTTTCACGTCCCTCTCTGCGTGAGGCGATTCAACGTCTCGAAGCAAAGGGCTTGCTGCTTCGTCGCCAGGGCGGCGGAACCTTTGTGCAAAACAGCCTGTGGCAGAGCTTCAGCGATCCGCTGGTAGAACTTCTCTCTGACCACCCAGAATCCCAGTTTGACCTGCTTGAGACCCGTCACGCGCTGGAAGGTATTGCGGCCTATTACGCCGCCCTTCGCAGCACTGATGAAGATCGCGTGCGTATCCGCGAGCTGCATCAGGCCATTGAACGGGCACAGCAGTCCGGCGATTTAGACGCCGAGTCCAGCGCCGTCGTCCAGTATCAAATTGCCGTCACCGAAGCGGCCCACAACGTGGTGCTCCTCCATCTGCTACGCTGCATGGAGCCGATGCTGGCCCAGAACGTTCGTCAAAATTTTGAATTGTTGTATGCCCGTCGGGACATGCTCCCACTGGTAAGCAACCATCGCACCCGAGTATTCGAGGCGATAATGGCCGGGGAACCGGAGCAGGCGCGCGAAGCGTCGCACCGCCATCTGGCTTTCATTGAGGAAATCTTGCTGGACCGCAGCCGTGAACAATCGCGTCGCGAACGTTCATTACGCCGCATACAGCAACGAAAGGATTAAGCGCCAGGTACTTTTAGAGCGCGGCAACTAAACGCAGAACCTGTCTTATTGTGTTCTTGCCCAAGAGCACAATGGGACAGGTTCCAGACAAATCAACGTATTAGATAGATAAGGAATACCCCCATGTCAGAACGTCTCCAAAATGACGTGGATCCGATCGAAACTCGCGACTGGCTACAGGCGATCGAATCGGTCATCCGTGAAGAAGGTGTTGAGCGCGCTCAGTATCTGATTGATCAGCTGCTTTCTGAAGCCCGCAAAGGCGGCGTGAAGGTTGCTTCAGGTGCAGGGGCTAGCAACTACGTAAACACGATTGCCGTTGAAGACGAACCGGAATACCCGGGCAATCTGGATCTGGAACGTCGTATCCGTTCTGCAATCCGCTGGAACGCCATCATGACCGTTCTGCGCGCATCCAAGAAAGACCTGGAACTGGGTGGCCACATGGCGTCCTTCCAGTCTTCTGCGACCGTTTACGAAGTGTGCTTCAACCACTTCTTCCGTGCAGCGAACGAGAAAGACGGCGGCGATCTGGTGTACTTCCAGGGCCACATCTCTCCGGGCATCTATGCACGTGCATTCCTGGAAGGTCGTCTGACTGAAGAGCAGATGAACAACTTCCGTCAGGAAGTTCACGGTAAAGGTCTGTCTTCTTACCCGCACCCTAAACTGATGCCTGAATTCTGGCAGTTCCCAACCGTATCCATGGGTCTGGGCCCAATCGGTGCGATCTACCAGGCGAAATTCCTGAAGTATCTGGAACACCGTGGTCTGAAAGACACCTCTGAGCAGACCGTATACGCCTTCCTGGGCGACGGCGAAATGGATGAGCCAGAATCTAAAGGCGCGATCACCATCGCGACCCGTGAGAAGCTGGACAACCTGTGCTTCATCATCAACTGTAACCTGCAGCGTCTGGATGGTCCGGTAACCGGTAACGGCAAGATCATCAACGAACTGGAAGGCATCTTCGCAGGTGCTGGCTGGAACGTGATCAAAGTCATGTGGGGTTCCCGTTGGGACGAACTGCTGCGTAAAGACACCAGCGGTAAACTGATCCAGCTGATGAACGAAACCGTTGACGGTGACTACCAGACCTTCAAATCCAAAGACGGTGCCTACGTGCGTGAGCACTTCTTCGGCAAATATCCAGAAACCGCAGCCCTGGTTGCAGACTGGACTGATGAGCAGATCTGGGCCCTGAACCGCGGTGGTCACGATCCGAAGAAAATTTACGCTGCACTGAAAAAAGCGCGTGAAACCAAAGGTAAAGCGACTGTAATCCTGGCCCACACCATCAAAGGTTACGGCATGGGTGATACCGCAGAAGGTAAAAACATCGCTCACCAGGTTAAGAAAATGAACATGGACGGCGTGCGCTATATCCGCGACCGTTTCAACGTTCCAGTGACCGATGAGCAGGTCGAAAACCTGTCTTACATCACCTTCCCGGAAGGCTCCGAAGAGCACAAGTACCTGCACGAACGTCGTCAGGCGCTGAAAGGCTACCTGCCAGCTCGTCAGCCTAACTTCACCGAGAAGCTGGAACTGCCAGCGCTGGAAGACTTCTCTCAGCTGCTGGAAGAGCAGAACAAAGAGATCTCTACCACTATCGCTTTCGTTCGTGCCCTGAACGTGATGCTGAAGAACAAGTCGATCAAAGATCGCCTGGTGCCAATCATCGCCGACGAAGCGCGTACTTTCGGTATGGAAGGTCTGTTCCGTCAGATCGGTATCTACAGCCCGAACGGCCAGCAGTACACCCCGCAGGACCGTGAGCAGGTTGCATACTACAAAGAAGACGAGAAAGGTCAGATCCTGCAGGAAGGTATCAACGAGCTGGGCGCAGGCGCATCCTGGCTGGCTGCTGCGACCTCTTACAGCACCAACAACCTGCCGATGATCCCGTTCTACATTTACTACTCCATGTTCGGGTTCCAGCGTATCGGTGACCTGTGCTGGCAGGCAGGCGACCAGCAGGCTCGCGGCTTCCTGATCGGTGGTACTTCCGGTCGTACGACCCTGAACGGTGAAGGTCTGCAGCACGAAGATGGTCACAGCCACATTCAGTCTCTGACTATCCCTAACTGTATCTCTTACGACCCGTCTTACGCGTATGAAGTGGCAGTCATCATGCATGACGGTCTGCAGCGCATGTACGGTGAAGCGCAGGAGAACATTTACTACTACATCACCACCCTGAACGAAAACTACCACATGCCGGCAATGCCAGCAGGTGCCGAGGAAGGTATCCGTAAAGGTATCTACAAACTCGAAACCATCGAAGGTAGCAAAGGTAAAGTTCAGCTGCTGGGCTCCGGTTCTATCCTGCGTCACGTTCGTGAAGCAGCGCAGATCCTGGCGAAAGACTACGGTGTCGGTTCCGACGTGTACTCTGTGACCTCCTTCACTGAACTGGCGCGTGATGGCCAGGATTGTGAGCGCTGGAACATGCTGCACCCACTGGAAACCCCACGCGTACCGTACATCGCTCAGGTGATGAACGACGCGCCAGCGGTGGCGTCTACTGACTATATGAAACTGTTCGCTGAGCAGGTTCGTACTTACGTTCCAGCTGATGATTATCGCGTTCTGGGTACTGACGGCTTCGGTCGTTCTGACAGCCGCGAAAACCTGCGTCACCACTTCGAAGTTGATGCTTCTTACGTGGTTGTAGCAGCACTGGGCGAACTGGCTAAACGTGGCGAAATCGATAAGAAAGTGGTTGCAGACGCAATTACCAAATTCAACATCGATGCAGAAAAAGTTAACCCGCGTCTGGCGTAAGAGGTAAAAGAATAATGGCTATCGAAATCAATGTACCGGACATCGGGGCTGATGAAGTTGAAATCACCGAGATCCTGGTCAAAGTAGGCGACAAAGTTGAAGCTGAACAGTCGCTGATCACCGTAGAAGGCGACAAAGCCTCTATGGAAGTCCCGTCTCCTCAGGCTGGCATCGTTAAAGAGATCAAAGTCTCTGTTGGCGATAAAACCGAGACTGGCAAACTGATCATGATTTTCGATTCCGCCGACGGTGCAGCAGCTGCTGCACCTGCGCAGGAAGAGAAGAAAGCCGCTCCGGCCGCCGCTGCTCCAGCCGCTGCCGCGAGCGCGAAAGACGTGAACGTGCCTGACATCGGCGGTGACGAAGTTGAAGTCACTGAGATCCTGGTGAAAGTGGGCGATACCGTTGCGGCCGAGCAGTCACTGATCACCGTAGAAGGCGATAAAGCCTCTATGGAAGTGCCAGCGCCGTTCGCAGGTACCGTTAAAGAGATCAAGATTAACACCGGCGACAAAGTGTCTACCGGCTCTCTGATCATGATCTTCGAAGTGGCAGGTGCTGCACCTGCTGCCGCGCCTGCACAGGCCGCTGCTCCGGCTCCGGCCGCTGCACCAGCCGCTGCTGGCGGCGCGAAAGACGTTAACGTACCGGACATCGGCGGTGACGAAGTTGAAGTCACCGAAGTGATGGTAAAAGTGGGCGACAAAGTTGCCGCTGAACAGTCACTGATCACCGTTGAAGGCGACAAGGCTTCCATGGAAGTGCCTGCGCCGTTCGCGGGTACCGTTAAAGAGATCAAAATCAGCACCGGCGACAAAGTGTCTACCGGCTCTCTGATCATGGTCTTCGAAGTGGAAGGCGCTGCGCCTGCCGCAGCTCCGGCTGCCGCGGCTGCTCCAGCACCGGCTGCTGCACCGGCTCAGGCTGCTAAACCAGCCGCTGCCCCTGCTGCAAAAGCAGAAAAATCAGAGTTCGCTGAAAACGACGCTTACGTCCACGCGACGCCGCTGATTCGTCGCCTGGCGCGCGAATTCGGCGTGAACCTGGCGAAAGTGAAAGGGACTGGCCGTAAAGGTCGTATCCTGCGCGAAGACGTTCAGGCTTATGTGAAAGACGCGGTGAAACGCGCTGAAGCTGCACCAGCTGCAGCCGCAGGCGGCGGTATCCCGGGCATGCTGCCATGGCCGAAAGTGGACTTCAGCAAGTTCGGTGAAATTGAAGAAGTGGAACTGGGCCGCATCCAGAAAATCTCTGGTGCGAACCTGAGCCGTAACTGGGTCATGATCCCGCACGTTACGCACTTCGACAAAACCGATATCACCGATCTGGAAGCGTTCCGTAAACAGCAGAACGCCGAAGCTGAGAAGCGTAAACTGGACGTGAAATTCACCCCAGTGGTCTTCATCATGAAAGCCGTTGCCGCTGCCCTGGAGCAGATGCCACGCTTCAACAGCTCCCTGTCCGAAGATGGCCAGAAGCTGACGCTGAAGAAATACATCAACATCGGTGTTGCGGTTGATACGCCAAATGGTCTGGTTGTTCCGGTCTTCAAAGACGTGAACAAGAAGAGCATCACTGAGCTGTCCCGTGAACTGACCACCATCTCCAAGAAAGCGCGTGATGGTAAGCTGACTGCCGGCGAAATGCAGGGCGGCTGCTTCACCATTTCCAGCATCGGCGGCCTGGGTACCACCCACTTCGCGCCGATTGTGAACGCGCCGGAAGTGGCTATCCTCGGTGTGTCCAAGTCCGCGATGGAGCCGGTGTGGAATGGCAAAGAGTTCGTGCCGCGTCTGATGATGCCAATCTCTCTGTCCTTCGACCACCGCGTGATCGACGGTGCTGATGGTGCGCGTTTCATCACCATCATCAACAACATGCTGAGCGACATTCGCCGCCTGGTGATGTAATCGAAAAGCCGGCCAGTCGGCCGGCTTTTTTCTGATAATCTCATGGCGTTTGTGAGGTTATTGGCGAAAGCGACAATTCGTGAGCCGTTTGTTGTTTCAAAATTGTTAACAATTTTGTAAACTGCGGGCGGATAGAACGACCCGGTGGACGACGGGTATAAACTAAGAGGTCATGATGAGCACAGAAATCAAAACTCAGGTCGTAGTACTTGGGGCAGGCCCGGCAGGTTACTCCGCAGCATTTCGCGCAGCGGATTTAGGTCTGGAAACCGTCATCGTAGAACGTTACAGCACCCTCGGCGGTGTTTGTCTGAACGTCGGCTGTATCCCTTCTAAAGCGCTGCTGCACGTAGCGAAAGTTATCGAAGAAGCCAAAGCGCTGGCTGAACACGGTATCGTCTTCGGCGAGCCGAAAACCGACATCGACAAAATTCGTACCTGGAAAGAGAAAGTTATCACTCAGCTGACCGGCGGTCTGGCGGGCATGGCCAAAGGCCGTAAAGTGAAAGTGGTAAACGGTCTGGGTAAATTCACCGGTGCGAACACCCTGGAAGTGGAAGGCGAAAACGGCAAAACCGTGATCAACTTCGACAACGCGATCATCGCGGCAGGCTCACGCCCAATCGAACTGCCATTCATTCCACATGAAGATCCACGCGTGTGGGATTCCACCGATGCGCTGGAGCTGAAAACCGTTCCTAAGCGTCTGCTGGTGATGGGCGGCGGTATCATCGGTCTGGAAATGGGTACCGTGTACCACGCGCTGGGTTCAGAGATCGACGTGGTTGAAATGTTCGACCAGGTTATCCCGGCTGCTGACAAAGACATCGTTAAAGTCTTCACCAAGCGCATCAGCAAGAAATTCAACCTGATGCTGGAAACCAAAGTGACTGCCGTTGAAGCGAAAGAAGACGGTATTTACGTTTCCATGGAAGGCAAAAAAGCCCCATCCGAACCACAGCGTTACGACGCCGTGCTGGTGGCGATCGGCCGTGTGCCGAACGGTAAGAACCTCGACGCGGGCAAAGCTGGCGTGGAAGTGGACGACCGTGGCTTTATCCGCGTTGACAAACAGCTGCGCACCAACGTGCCGCACATCTTTGCTATCGGCGATATCGTCGGTCAGCCAATGCTGGCGCACAAAGGTGTTCACGAAGGTCACGTTGCCGCTGAAGTTATCGCCGGCATGAAGCACTACTTCGATCCGAAAGTGATCCCATCTATCGCGTACACCGAGCCAGAAGTGGCATGGGTGGGTCTGACTGAGAAAGAAGCGAAAGAGAAAGGCATCAGCTACGAAACCGCCACCTTCCCGTGGGCTGCTTCTGGCCGTGCTATCGCGTCCGACTGCGCAGACGGTATGACCAAACTGATCTTCGACAAAGAGACTCACCGCGTAATCGGTGGTGCGATTGTCGGTACCAACGGCGGCGAGCTGCTGGGTGAAATCGGTCTGGCTATCGAAATGGGCTGCGACGCGGAAGACATCGCGCTGACCATCCACGCTCACCCAACTCTGCACGAGTCCGTGGGCCTGGCGGCAGAAGTGTTTGAAGGCAGCATCACCGACCTGCCAAACGCGAAAGCGAAGAAGAAATAAGTTTCTTCAGATGAAAAAAAGCGGCCTGAGGCCGCTTTTTTTATGCGCTGCGTTCAGGGAGCCACGGGTTGCCAGGTTTTATCCGGGTTATAGGCGGTTAACGCCCGGGCTTTCTGCTCAGAATCCTTGCCGAGATCGGACTGATACACCTTGTCGTCCTGATTTATCACAAAGCTCATCACGCCCGTTTGACCGTAGCTGACCGGCCACGCCACCATCGCGAAACCGTTATTATCCGGCAGGATCCGGAAGCGATAGCCGTGATAGCCGGCACCCGGCTCTTTCGGGCTAAATGCCGGTCCGAGCGGACTGGGCGTTTCGCCGGGTGAGACGGGCCAGTACAAACCGTCTTTCTTCCCTTCCGAGCTGACAATCTTCTGCGCGTATTTCTGGTTCATCGCAAAGTAGCTTTGCTGCGCATCAACATAGGCATGCAGGGCTTCAATGGCGGCAAGTTCGTTACGCCCGATTTCACGGGTCAGGATCTCTTCAGCCCCTTCTTTGATATCGAATTGCCAGCCGGCGGCGGTTTTGATCACCGGGATGGGAAGCTGCCAGTCGTTGTCTCCAACAACAAGATGCGCCGTATCTCCTTCGACAACGGTGTTATGACGAACTTTCCAGTCGCGCAGGAAACGATCGACGGCATCCGGATCAACGCCTTCGGGAGGGAGAAAATCGCGCCAGTTCTCTCCAAGCAGATTGCTCATCGCGCGCTCATTATGCTCACTAATGGCGCTGGCCAGCGCATCGGTCGCCTGGTCGGGCGTGCTAAAGGACTGCTGCGCTATCGCCGAGGCCGAAAGCATGAACAACACCATTCCACTGAGTAGTTTACTTTTCATGTCGGTTCCCTTAGCGATGTCTAAATTCACGGCGTTCAGCGCGTCCACCAGACACCTGACGGGGCTGCTGCTGGCGAGCCGCAAGCTGCCTGCTTTGCGCACCGCGCTGCTGCTGCGCCTGCCAGTTCGCGGAACGGCTGTCGTTGCCGCTCAGCGCATTGGCCCGGGGCTGACCGTTTCGCTGCTGCAGAGCGCGTTGCTGCGCGGGCTGTGAAACGCGTTTCTCCTGTCTTTGGGTTACAGCCTGACGATTTTCTCGCTGCTGCGTGGTGGTCCGCTTCGCCGTCTGCGGTTTGGTGTCGTAGCCACGGTAGTTGTTGCGCTGCGAAATTTGCTTCAGCTGTTCACTCGAGGCCTGACGCTGCACATCTTTCGTGCCGGGACGTGCCGTTTGCGGGAAGGTTTTCCCCGTGGATTTCTCCATCTGGCTCAGGGCCGCCTGACGCTGGCTATCCCGGTTAACCGGTTTTTGCTGCGTTGAGCTTAGCCCGGTGACTGTGCTGGTGGAGTGGAAACGGGTGTTGAGCTGGTTAGTCGGATAGGGCACACCTTCCCGGTAGGCCGGGTTATGCTGCCAGGTACGGTTGGCGTCCGTCAGACGCTGTCCGCTGATTTTATTGAAGTTCTCAACGTTGATATTGATGTTGTTATCACCGTTGCGGTTATAGCCGCCGTGATTATCCCAGTCACCGTCATGGTGGTGGTCCCAGTCATCGTCGTCATCCCAGTCGATATTGCTGAAAATGGCATAGGTTGTGGCAACGCCCAGGCTGAAGCCTAAGCCGTTGACGAAGCTGTTGCCAAACTGCTCTCCGGGCGTAGGCGGGAGATAGGTGGGAGGATAGGCGGTGTTGGGCCAGGTCCCGTAAACCGTATTGGGGTTATAGGTGGGAACATAAACGACCTGCGGATCGGCAGATTCAATTTTGATCACCGTTGGGGCGGGCGAAGACGCGGTTGTTGTCGTTGCCTCGGTGGCGCGGGTTTTCGCTGGTGCTGGCTTTGTCACGGTGGTGACCGTCTGCTGAGGCGTAGATTGTAAAGCACCGGTCTTCTGTGCCAGCGCGCGCAGGCGTTGAACGGAATCCATCACGTCTTTCGGCTGCGCGAGAAACGCATCGCCCAGATTTTGTACCCACGGCGGGTTTTCACCCATCAGCGACATGAGCTGAGGAAACGCGACCAGCGATTTTACGCTCGGATCCCAGGGCTGGCTGGCAACGGCCTGAATGGCGGCGTCCCCTTCCATTTTAGGGTTGTCTTTTGACCACTGAGCCGCCTGAATCACATTGGCCGGGTAAGTCGAGGCCATCAGAATTTGCGAAAGCAGGGCGTCAGGGTAGAGCGCAATGGGGGCAACCCACTGATCGATTTGCGCGGCAGTGTAGGTCGGCGCGACCACAGGGGCGGGCTGGGCTACGGCAGGTGCCGCCGGTTGTTGAGCGACGGGGGCTGGCGCAACGGGTTCCGTTGCACGACTTTTGACAAACAAGACGCCTGAGGCGGCAAGCAGCCCGGCACTGCACAGAAGGATGAGCAGATGTGGCTTAAAGGGCAACTTCATAAAATGACTCCAACGAGACCAGCGCTGTGCCGTGAGGCGTTACGGTTGGCGTGAGTATTATTCACCCGTCTTTTACTGTTTTGACTTTTATTGGGAAGCGTCCGGTACGTCCGGATAAAGAGTGTGAGTATTTATTACACAATTATATCTGATGAAGAAAAAACTGAAGCGTCACGGTGCAGAAGAACCGCAAAATGATGCCCTAAATCCCCGCTACACCATGCTTAACGATTCAGCAAACTTTTTAATGTTGCTTTTTTGTAAACGGATTAACACTGTGCAGAAATCCTGCTATGCTGCCCGACGCGGTATCGGGCATTTACCCTACAAACTGCTGTCTCACAGGAGCGTGAAGAGAACGCCCGCCGCATATGACAATGAGAGCGAGGAGAACCGTCGTGCTAGAAGAATACCGTAAGCACGTAGCAGAACGTGCCGCCGAGGGAATTGTACCCAAACCGTTAGATGCAACCCAAATGGCCGCGCTCGTCGAGCTGCTGAAGAACCCGCCTAAGGGCGAAGAAGAATTCCTGTTAGATCTGCTGATCAACCGCGTACCGCCTGGCGTAGATGAAGCTGCCTACGTAAAAGCCGGATTCCTTGCTGCTATCGCCAAAGGCGAAGCCACCTCCCCACTGGTTACTCCTGAAAAAGCCATCGAACTGCTCGGCACCATGCAGGGTGGTTACAACATTCATCCGCTGATTGACGCGCTGGATAACGACAAGCTGGCACCGATTGCCGCTAAAGCGCTCTCGTCTACGCTGCTGATGTTCGATAACTTCTACGATGTGGAAGAAAAAGCCAAAGCAGGCAACGTCTATGCGAAGCAGGTGATGCAGTCCTGGGCCGATGCCGAATGGTTCCTGAATCGTCCAGCGCTGGCTGAAAAAATCACCGTTACCGTCTTCAAAGTGACCGGTGAAACCAACACCGATGACCTCTCTCCGGCACCGGACGCGTGGTCTCGCCCGGATATCCCGCTGCACGCCCTGGCGATGCTGAAAAACGCCCGTGAAGGCATTGAGCCGGATCAGCCGGGCGTTGTCGGCCCGATCAAACAGATCGAAGCCCTGCAGAAGAAAGGTTTCCCGCTGGCTTACGTGGGTGACGTTGTGGGTACCGGTTCTTCCCGTAAGTCCGCCACCAACTCCGTCCTCTGGTTTATGGGTGACGATATTCCGCATGTGCCGAACAAGCGCGGCGGCGGCCTGTGCCTGGGCGGTAAGATTGCGCCAATCTTCTTTAACACCATGGAAGATGCGGGCGCACTACCAATTGAAGTGGATGTTTCTAACCTGAACATGGGCGACGTGATTGACGTCTACCCGTATAAAGGCGAAGTGCGTAACCACGAAACCAACGAGCTGCTGGCGAGCTTCGAGCTGAAAACCGACGTGCTGATTGACGAAGTGCGCGCCGGTGGCCGTATTCCGCTGATCATCGGCCGCGGCCTGACCACCAAAGCGCGTGAAGCGCTGGGTCTGCCGCACAGTGATGTATTCCGTCACGCGAAAGACGTGGCGGAAAGCAACCGCGGCTTCTCGCTGGCACAGAAAATGGTGGGTCGCGCCTGCGGCGTCGCCGGTGTTCGTCCTGGCGCCTACTGCGAGCCGAAGATGACCTCCGTCGGTTCTCAGGACACCACTGGCCCAATGACCCGTGACGAACTGAAAGACCTGGCGTGCCTGGGCTTCTCTTCCGATCTGGTGATGCAGTCCTTCTGCCACACCGCGGCGTATCCGAAGCCGGTTGACGTGACCACGCACCACACGCTGCCTGACTTCATTATGAACCGTGGCGGTGTCTCCCTGCGTCCGGGCGACGGCGTCATCCACTCCTGGCTGAACCGCATGCTGCTGCCGGATACCGTGGGTACCGGCGGTGACTCCCATACCCGTTTCCCAATCGGTATCTCCTTCCCGGCGGGCTCCGGTCTGGTGGCGTTTGCTGCCGCGACCGGCGTGATGCCGCTGGATATGCCGGAATCGGTGCTGGTGCGCTTCAAAGGTAAAATGCAGCCGGGTATTACCCTGCGCGACCTGGTTCACGCGATCCCGCTGTATGCGATTAAACAGGGTCTGCTGACCGTTGAAAAGAAAGGGAAGAAAAACATCTTCTCTGGCCGCATTCTGGAAATCGAAGGTCTGCCGGATCTGAAAGTAGAGCAGGCGTTCGAGCTGACCGATGCCTCCGCCGAGCGTTCGGCTGCGGGCTGTACCATCAAGCTGAACAAAGAGCCGATCGTTGAGTACCTGAACTCTAACATCGTGCTGCTGAAGTGGATGATTGCAGAAGGCTACGGCGACCGTCGTACGCTGGAGCGTCGTATCCAGGGCATGGAAAAATGGCTGGCCGATCCGCAGCTGCTGGAAGCCGATGCTGACGCAGAGTACGCGGCGGTGATCGACATCGATCTGGCGGATATCAAAGAGCCAATCCTGTGTGCACCGAACGATCCGGACGACGCGCGTCCGCTGTCTGAGGTCCAGGGCGAGAAGATCGACGAAGTGTTCATTGGTTCGTGCATGACCAACATCGGTCACTTCCGCGCGGCCGGTAAGCTGCTGGATACCCACAAAGGCCAGCTGCCAACCCGTCTGTGGGTGGCGCCGCCAACCCGTATGGACGCGGCTCAGCTGACCGAAGAGGGCTACTACAGCGTGTTTGGTAAGAGCGGTGCGCGTATCGAAATTCCTGGCTGTTCCCTGTGTATGGGTAACCAGGCGCGCGTCGCCGACGGCGCGACGGTGGTCTCCACCTCGACCCGTAACTTCCCGAACCGTTTAGGTACCGGTGCGAACGTCTTCCTGGCCTCTGCGGAGCTGGCGGCGGTTGCGGCGCTGATTGGCAAACTGCCAACGCCGGAAGAGTACCAGACCTTTGTGGCTCAGGTGGATAAGACAGCGGTGGATACCTATCGCTATCTGAACTTCGACCAGCTCTCTCAGTACACCGAGAAGGCCGACGGGGTTATCTTCCAGACGGCAGTATAAATGCTACCCTCTCCCGTGGGAGAGGGGCTGGGGGTGAAGGCACCAGACCGCACCTGACCCATTGCCCGGTGGCGCTACGCTAACCGGGCCTACAAAACCCATCGCAACTACGGTGGGTTTTTTATTTTCATTCCTCCCACCTCCCACGCTTTTTTTCTTCCTCGCTGCTGCGATAATTACCTTAATGGCTTTGCAGAGGAAAACACTATGGATTACGAATTTCTGCGCGACATCACCGGAGTGGTGAAAGTGCGTATGTCGATGGGCCACGAAGCCGTTGGACACTGGTTTAACGAAGAGGTGAAAGAAAATCTCGCCCTTCTTGATGAGGTTGAACAGGCGGCAAAAACGGTGAAAGGCAGTGAGCGCTCCTGGCAACGCGCCGGGCACGAATACACGCTGTGGATGGACGGTGAAGAGGTCATGGTGCGTGCCAACCAGCTCGAGTTTTCAGGCGACGAGATGGAAGAGGGGATGAGCTACTATGACGAAGAAAGCCTGTCGCTGTGCGGCGTAGAAGACTTCCTTCAGGTGGTGAATGCCTACCGCGAGTTCATGAAACAGCGGTAATTTCCCGAAGCATCCCTGCTCCGGGCAACACTTACACGGCCGGAATGTTGCGGCCGTAGTAGATCTCGCGCATCTCTTTCCAGAGCAGGTCAGTAATCGCCTTACGCTCTTCTTCGCTCAAATCTTCCGGCTTCGTGTGGAACATATAGTGCTTAAGGTCGAACTCCTTAAGTAACATCTTGGTATGGAAGATGTTTTCCTGATACACGTTCACGTCCATCATGTCGTACAGCGACTTCATGTCCTCGGACATAAAGTTCTGAATAGAGTTGATCTCGTGGTCGATGAAGTGCTTCATGCCGTTGACGTCACGGGTAAAACCGCGCACGCGGTAATCAATCGTGACGATATCCGATTCCAGCTGGTGGATGAGATAGTTCAGTGCGTTCAGCGGGGAAATCACGCCGCAGGTCGACACTTCAATATCGGCGCGGAACGTACACAGCCCGCCTTCCGGGTGACTCTCCGGGTAGGTATGGACGCAGATATGGCTTTTATCCAGGTGAGCAACCACCACTTCCGGCAGCGGGCCCGGATGTTCCGTTTTGTCGATAAGCTTCGGATCGACCGGCTCTTCGCTGACCAGTATGGTCACGCTGGCGCCCTGGGGTTCATAATCCTGTCGGGCAATATTCAGGATGTTGGCGCCGATAATGGAACAGGTTTCTGACAGGATCTCGGTCAGACGGTTGGCGTTGTAGAGTTCGTCGATATAGGCGATGTAACCATCGCGTTCTTCCGCTGTTTTGGCATAGCAGATATCGTAAATACAAAAACTCAGGCTTTTGGTCAGATTGTTAAAGCCATGCAGTTTAAGCTTTTTCAATTAGCTCACCCCCTTAGTGGATAATGCGTCTTGCAGGTACTGCGGCAGAGCAAACGCTGCGGTATGAATAGCCGGATTGTAGTATCGGCACTGTAGACCTGCCTGATGGAAGCGGGCCTGAATAATTTCGGTGGAAAGATGACGTAATACGTCGTTATCCGTCGCCCAGGCAAAGGTCATGATCCCGCCGTAGTACGTCGGAATGGCCGCCTGATAGAAGCTGACATCCTCGAAATAGGTGCTGAGCTTGCGATGGCTATCCAGCGCTTCATCCTGTTGCAGGAAGCAGACGCCGTTTTGGGCGACGAAGATCCCGCCCGGGTTCAGGCAACGCTTGCAGCCTTCGTAGAACGAGGAGGTAAACAGCGACGCGCCAGGGCCGATAGGATCGGTGCAGTCGGAGATAATGACGTCAAAGGTCTGGGTTGTCTGGTTAACAAAGTTAACCCCGTCATCAATCACCAGATTAAAACGCGGATCGTCATAGCTACCGGCATTGTGGTTGGGCAGGTACTGGCGGCAGAACGAGACGACGCTCGCATCGATTTCCACCATGGTGATGGTTTCAATCGAGCGATGGCGGGAAACTTCACGCAGCATTGCGCCGTCGCCACCGCCGATAATCAGGACATGCTTCGCGTGACCGTGGGCCAGCAGCGGGACGTGGGTCATCATCTCATGATAGATAAACTCATCTCGCTCGGTCGTTTGCACGACGCCGTCCAGGGCCATGACGCGGCCAAAGGCAGCATTCTCGAAGATGATGAGATCCTGGTGATCGGTTTTTTCATGATAGAGCACGTTATCAACGGCAAAGTACTGACCAAACTGGTCATGCAGTGTTTCATGCCACAACGTGTGGTCGGCCATACGCGGACTCCTCCTTTGTTAACATCCGTTACGCTCACAAAAATGAGCGAAACATGATAGCTAACTATAACCGTGGTTGCACGGCTATAGGTTTAACAGGAGGCGTCGGGAAGGTTATTTGACGTAGGCGAGCAGGCTGAGCGAATCGCGAGCCAGCGCTTTGCATTTTTTAGCCGTGGGAATGCCAATACCGCTTAGGTCACGGTAGCTGTCTTCGCCGAGCGTCTTCATGTCAAAGCTGTCGTAGTTGCTGAGATCCCACTGGTTCTGCTGGGCAAAAAAGACCAGCGCGCGGCGAATTTGCCCGTTGGGTAAATTCTGGTAGCCACAATCATTTTTCAGGAATACAAAAACCGCCGTTAAATCGGCCATATCTTCCGCTTCATTTTCACTGAGCGCATAGCTGTTCGCACACATTGCCATCAGGCTACCGAACAAAATTGTCCTGAAAAACGTCTTCATTGCTTCTACCACTTCTTCACGGAAAATTAACGTTAGCATACTTGATGCCAGTGCGACGATCTTTATTATTGCCGCTTTACTTGACCTTCCGGTAAGGGGAGGGTTTATGCTCAAAAGATCGCCTGCTGGAAATAAGGAAATGAACATGCAACGTCGTGATTTTTTAAAATATTCCGTGGCGCTGGGGGCTGCCAGCGCCTTACCCCTCTGGAGCCGTGCGGTTTTCGCGGCTGACAGGCCTGCCTTACCCATCCCTGATTTGCTGACCGCTGACGCCCGCAGCCGTATCCAGCTTGTCGTTCAGTCCGGTAACACGCTGTTCGGTGCGCACAACGCGACAACCTGGGGCTATAACGGCAATCTTCTCGGTCCTGCGCTACAGCTGCGCAAAGGTAAAGCGGTGACGGTGGATATCCACAATATGCTTGCTGAAGAGACGACGGTGCACTGGCACGGACTGGAAGTGCCGGGCGAGGTAGACGGCGGGCCGCAGGGCATCATCAAAGCGGGCGGCACGCGCAGCGTCACCTTTACGCCCAACCAGCGCGCCGCGACCTGCTGGTTCCATCC
Organism: Enterobacter roggenkampii; assembly: GCF_001729805.1. Lineage (NCBI taxonomy): Bacteria > Pseudomonadati > Pseudomonadota > Gammaproteobacteria > Enterobacterales > Enterobacteriaceae > Enterobacter > Enterobacter roggenkampii. The sequence goes on from NZ_CP017184.1 coordinate 803,196, forward strand.
GCATCAGCATGGCAAAACGGGCCATCAGGTAGCCATGGGGCTGGCGGGGCTGGTGCTGATTGAAGACGACGAAAGCCGCCTGCTGCGCCTGCCGAAGCAGTGGGGCATCGACGATGTGCCGGTGATTGTGCAGGACAAGAAATTCACCGCTGACGGGCAAATCGACTACCAGCTGGATGTGATGAGCGCGGCGGTCGGCTGGTTTGGCGACACGCTGCTGACCAACGGCGCCATTTATCCTCAGCACGCCGCGCCGAAAGGCTGGCTGCGCCTGCGTCTGCTTAACGGCTGTAACGCGCGTTCCCTCAACTTCGCCACCAGCGATAAGCGTCCGCTGTACGTGGTCGCCAGCGACGGCGGGCTGCTGCCTGAGCCGGTGAAGGTCAACGAACTGCCGATGCTGATGGGGGAGCGCTTTGAGGTGCTGGTGGATATCAGCGACGGCAAGCCGTTCGATCTTGTGACCCTGCCGGTTAGCCAGATGGGGATGGCGGTCGCGCCGTTTGACAAGCCGCATCCGGTGCTGCGTATCCAGCCGTTACGGGTGACCGCTTCCGGCACGCTGCCTGATACGTTAACCACGCTGCCGGCACTTCCGTCGCTTGATGGGCTTACGCAACGGAAACTGCAGCTCTCCATGAACCCGATGCTCGATATGATGGGCATGCAGGCGCTGATGGCGAAATATGGCGATAAGGCGATGGCGGGGATGCATCACGGGCAGATGAGGGGTCACATGAACATGGGCCACGGCAACATGGGCGGCATGGGGAACATGAATCACGGCGACCATGGCTTTGATTTCCACAACGCCAACATGATCAACGGCAAAGCGTTCGATATGAACATGCCGATGTTTGCTGCGACAAAAGGGCAGCTTGAGCGCTGGGTGATTTCAGGTGAAGAGGACATGATGCTGCACCCGTTCCATATCCACGGCACGCAGTTCCGCATTCTCTCTGAGAACGGCAAAGCCCCGGACGCACATCGCGCGGGCTGGAAGGATACGGTGAAGGTGGAAGGCGGCGTCAGCGAGGTGCTGGTGAAGTTTGACCACGATGCGCCGAAGGAGTTTGCCTACATGGCGCACTGCCATCTGCTGGAGCATGAAGATACGGGGATGATGCTGGGCTTTACCGTATAAAAAAAGCCGGGTGGCGGCTTCGTCTTACCCGGCCTGCATTGCTAAAAACGGCAACTTTCGTTGCCGTTTTGCTTTTATTTGCCTTCGTCCGGCAACGCATACGCGACAATATAGTCGCCCATCTTCGTGCCAAACGAACCGTGACCGCCCGCGGAGATGACAACGTACTGCTTGCCATTCACTTCATAGGTCATCGGCGTGGCCTGGCCACCCGCTGGCAGGCGGCCTTGCCACAGTTTTTCACCGTTGGTCATGTTGTACGCGCGCAGGTAGTTATCTGCGGTTGCCGCGATGAACAGCACGTTACCGGCGGTGGAGATTGGGCCACCCAGCATTGGCATACCCATATTGAACGGCACCGGAACCGGCATTGGGAACGGCATGCTGTCCTGTGGCGTACCAATACGTTTTTTCCATACGATCTGGTTAGTTTTCAGATCCAGACCGGAGATGTAACCCCAGGCAGGCTGTTTACACGGCAGACCGAACGGCGACAGGAACGGGTTCAGCGTCACGCCGAACGGTACGCCATACTGCGGCTGAATACCGGCTTCGGTACCGCTGCCTTTCGCGTCTTTCGGCTGCTCCATTGGGTTGCCCGGACCGCGTGGGATCAGACGGGAAACGAACGGCAGCGCCATTGGGTTGGCAATCGCGACCTGACGGTTAGGGTCAACGGAGATCCCACCCCACTCGAACATCCCCAGGTTACCCGGGAAGACCAGCGTGCCCTGCTCAGAAGGCGGCGTGAAGATGCCTTCATAGCGCAGCTGATGGAACATCACGCGGCACACCAGCTGGTCAAACATCGTGGCACCCCACATGTCTGCCCCGCTGAGGTCTTTCTTCGGACGGAAGCTCAGATCGGAGAACGGCTGGGTTTTGCTGACGTAATCGCCTTTCGCCGCACCCTGCGGAACCGGTTTTTCCGGTGCAGGCACAACCAGCTTGCCGTTGCTGCGATCCAGCACGAAGATGTTGCCGGTTTTCGCTGGAGCGTAAATCACCGGTACGGTTTTGCCATCAACGGTGATGTCCGCCAGCGTCGGCTGGGACGGCATATCCATATCCCACAGATCGTGGTGAACGGTCTGGTAGCTCCAGGCCAGCTTACCGGTGGTCGCGTTCAATGCCACGATAGCGCTGGCATAACGTTCCTGCTCCGGCGTGCGGTTACCGCCCCAGATATCTGGCGTAGTAACGCCCATCGGCAGGTAGACCAGGTCCAGCTTCGCGTCATACGCCGCTGGCGCCCAGGAGTTTGGCGAGTTAAAGGTAAAGGTGTGTTCGTCCGACGGGATCGCGTTCGGATCTTTCGCGCCCGGGTCGAAGGCCCACAGCAGTTTACCGGTGTTCACGTCGAAACCACGGATAACGCCGGAGGTTTCACGGGTAGAGAAGTTATCCGTTACCGAACCGGCAATCACGATGGTTTTATCGGTGATGATGGGCGGGGAGGTCGGCTCATACAGACCCGGCGTGGTGTCCGGCATATTGGTCTGCAGATTCAGGATACCTTTGTTGGCAAAGGTTTCGCACAGCTTGCCCGTTTCGGCATTGATGGCGAACAGACGACCATCGTTCACCGGCAGCATGATGCGGCGAGGACAGTCGGCAATGACTTCCGGGCTCGCATTATCCGGGCGCGCTTCGTGATAAGAGACGCCACGGCAGGTCACGTGCTGGAAGGACGGGTTGGAGTTCAGCTGCGGATCGAAGTGCCATTTCTCTTTACCGGTGGCCGCGTCGAGCGCGAACAGACGCTGGTGCGCCGTACACAGATAAAGCATATCGCCGACTTTAATTGGCGTCACTTCGTTGGTCAGTTCACCCGGATCGTTCGGCATCTTCAGATCGCCGGTACGGAATACCCAGGCTTCTTTCAGGTTTTTAACGTTGTCCGCGTTGATCTGCTTCAGCGGAGAGTAGCGCTGACCTTCCTGGTTACGGCCATAGGCAGGCCAGTCGCCGTCAGCAACCTGAGAGATCGCCGCCGCAGGCGTCGATTCTGCGTTCAGCGTACCGTTGATCTCCTGCGGATCGTTGAAGCCAGCCCAGGTCAGGATACCGCCGCTGATTAACAGCGCTACCACCAGCGCCGCGACCGCACCGCTGGACGGCACGATCAGGCGACGCCAGACGAACGGCAGGATCAGCCAGATGCCGAAGAAGACCAGGATGTCACTGCGCGGCGTCAGCGCCCAGAAGTCAAAGCCGACTTCCCAGACGCCCCAGATCATGGTGGCAAGAAGGAGTGCGGCATACAGCCACAGTGCAGATTGTTTTCTACGCCAGAGCAGGACGGTTACGCCAAGCATAACCAGGCCCGCAATCGGGTAGTACCAGGAGCCGCCGATCGCGACCAGCCAGACGCCACCGATTAACAGGTACAGGCCGCAGAAGGCGGCGAATAGCGCTGTTAATGTCACCAGTAGACGCGGCTGTTTAGAGTTTGTTTCAGCCATAGAAAGTGTACTCGTCAGTTTTTGTTAATAATTTGCTAGCAACTAATTATAGGTATTAACAAGTGTGATCGGAATCACAATATTTGCTTTTTATAACTCATACGCCAGGGTTATCCATTTGCTGATATAATGGCTGGCTTGCGTATCAGTGCTGGATATTAACTCATCCGTATTGAGAGATTTTCATTAAAATCATTTGGTTAGTAATATGAAACATACTGTTGAAGTGATGATCCCGGAAGCCGAGATCAAAGCGCGTATCGCCGAACTGGGTCGTCAAATCACCGAACATTACAAGGACAGCGGCAGCGAAATGGTGCTGGTCGGTCTGTTGCGCGGCTCTTTCATGTTCATGGCAGACCTGTGCCGTGAGGTGCATGTGCCCCATGAGGTCGATTTTATGACCGCCTCCAGCTACGGCAGCGGCATGTCCACCACCCGTGATGTGAAAATCCTGAAAGATCTGGATGAAGATATTCGTGGCAAAGATGTGTTGATCGTTGAGGACATCATCGACTCCGGCAACACGCTGTCAAAAGTGCGCGAGATCCTGAGCCTGCGTGAGCCAAAATCGCTGGCGATTTGCACCCTGCTGGATAAGCCTGACCGCCGTGAAGTGCAGGTGCCGGTGGAGTTTGTTGGTTTCTCTATCCCGGACGAGTTCGTCGTCGGTTACGGCATTGACTACGCACAGCGTTATCGTCATCTGCCGTATGTTGGGAAAGTGGTATTGCTGGACGAGTAATTGCGGTTTGTTGCCCGGTGGCGCTGCGCTTACCGGGCCTACGAATGGGCACATGTAGGCCGGGTAAGGCGCAGCCGCCACCCGGCTTTGTTTATTTATGGTTTACGTGCTTAAGCTGAAGGTTGGCAATTCCTGAACGGTAACGCTGCTCCAGCGTTTCGCGGTTGGTGGCGGTCACTTCCAGGTTGCGCAGCAGACCATCGTGAATACCGTACGCCCAGCCGTGGATCGAGACCTTCTGCCCGCGCTTCCACGCCGATTGCATGATCGTTGAGTGGCCCAGGTTATACACCTGCTCCATCACGTTGAGTTCGCACAGGGTATCCATGCGGCGCTCCTGCGGCATTTCGCCCAGCAGTGAGCTATGTTTGAACCAGATATCGCGGATGTGGAGCAGCCAGTTATCAATGAGCCCCAGCTCCGTGTTTTCAACCGCCGCCTGCACGCCGCCGCAGCCGTAGTGGCCGCAGATGATGATGTGCTCGACTTGCAGAACGTCAACGGCATACTGAACAACAGAAAGACAGTTGAGATCGGTGTGAATCACCAGGTTGGCAACGTTGCGGTGAACAAACAGTTCGCCGGGCTCGAGGCCGGTCAGGCGCTCCGCCGGTACGCGGCTGTCGGAGCATCCAATCCAGAGAAAGCGTGGGTTTTGCGCCTGCGCGAGTTTTCCAAAAAATCCGGGGTCTTCCTCCACCAGCATTTTTGACCATAGTGCATTGTTGCTGATGAGTGTATCTATGTTGTTCATGGAGGTTAGCGACCTGTAACCGAGTAATTGCGTTGCGCTACTATAGGGTAACCCGACTTTTAATGAAACCACACAACGTGTGTCAGAACTGAAGGTAAGTTAATTTCATGGCAATTGCACTGGAGCTTGAGCAGCTTAAAAAAACCTATCCGGGCGGCGTTCAGGCGCTGCGCGGAATAGATCTTAAAGTAGAGGCCGGTGATTTTTACGCGCTTCTGGGGCCGAACGGGGCGGGGAAATCGACTACCATCGGCATCATTAGCTCGCTGGTGAACAAAACCTCCGGCCGCGTCAGCGTGTTCGGATACGACCTGCAAACAGATGTGGTCAACGCCAAGCGCCAGCTGGGTCTGGTACCGCAGGAATTCAACTTCAACCCGTTTGAGACGGTGCAGCAGATCGTCGTTAACCAGGCGGGTTATTACGGCGTTGAGCGTAAAGAGGCCCTGGAGCGGAGCGAAAAATACCTCAAGCAGCTCGATCTGTGGGAAAAGCGTAACGAACGCGCCCGGATGTTATCCGGCGGGATGAAGCGCCGCCTGATGATTGCCCGTGCGCTGATGCACGAGCCAAAGCTGCTGATCCTCGATGAGCCGACGGCGGGCGTAGACATTGAGCTGCGCCGCTCCATGTGGGGCTTCCTGAAAGACCTCAATGACAAAGGCACCACCATCATTCTGACTACCCACTACCTGGAAGAGGCGGAAATGCTGTGCCGCAACATCGGCATCATTCAGCACGGCGAACTGGTGGAAAACACCTCGATGAAGAACCTGCTCTCCAAGCTGAAATCGGAAACCTTTATTCTCGATCTGGCGGCAAAGAGCCCGCTACCGAAGCTTGAAGGGTACCAGTATCGTCTGGTGGATACCTCAACGCTGGAAGTGGAAGTGCTGCGTGAGCAGGGGATTAACAGCGTGTTCTCCCAGCTGAGCGCGCAGGGTATTCAGGTTTTAAGTATGCGTAACAAAGCGAACCGACTGGAAGAGCTGTTTGTCTCTCTGGTGCAGGATAAACAAGGAGACAAGGCATGACGCATCTTTACTGGGTCGCGCTGAAAAGTATCTGGGCGAAAGAGATTAACCGTTTTATGCGCATCTGGGTGCAAACCCTGGTGCCGCCAGTCATCACGATGACGCTCTATTTCATCATCTTCGGTAACCTGATTGGTTCCCGGATTGGTGAGATGCACGGCTTTACCTATATGCAGTTTATCGTGCCTGGCCTGATCATGATGGCGGTGATCACCAACGCCTATGCCAACGTGGCGTCGTCCTTTTTCAGCGCCAAGTTCCAGCGCAATATTGAGGAGCTGCTGGTGGCACCGGTGCCAACGCATGTGATCATTGCCGGTTACGTCGGTGGCGGCGTGGCGCGCGGTCTGTGTGTTGGGATCCTGGTGACGGCCATCTCGCTGTTCTTCGTGCCGTTCCAGGTGCACTCCTGGCTTTTCGTGGCCCTGACCCTGCTCCTGACGGCGATCCTCTTCTCGCTGGCCGGTCTGCTGAACGCCGTGTTTGCCAAAACGTTTGACGACATCAGCCTGATCCCGACCTTCGTGCTGACGCCGCTGACCTATCTCGGCGGGGTGTTCTACTCCCTGACGCTGCTGCCGCCGTTCTGGCAGGCGCTGTCGCACCTGAACCCGATCGTCTACATGATCAGCGGTTTCCGCTTTGGCTTCCTCGGCATCACCGATGTGCCGCTGTTTACCACGGTGGCGGTGCTGGTGGTGTTCATCATCGTCTTCTACCTGCTGTGCTGGTATCTGATCCAGCGCGGACGCGGTCTGCGCAGCTAGCCCTCAGCCCGGCGACATTCTGTCTGCCGGGCACTTTCTTTGACAGTTATCACCGAAAACTAACCTTCACTCCGCTAAACTACTTGCCTGCTAAGGAGAGAGTTATGCTGGGATGGGTTATCACCTGCCACGATGAACGGGCGCAGGACATGCTGCTGAAGCTGGAAGCCAGGTTTGGTCCGCTGCCACAGTGTCGCGCGGTTAACTACTGGCGCGGCTTGAGTACCAACATGCTTGGCCGGATGATGTGCGATGCCCTTCATGAAACCGACACCGGAGATGGCGTGATTTTCCTTACCGATAAATCCGGCGCGGCGCCGTACCGTGCTGCGGCCCTGATGAGCCATAAGCACGACTGCTGCGAGGTGATCTCCGGTATTAGCTTTCCACTGCTTGAAATGATGTATCCCCATCGCGAGACCTTAACCAGCGCAGCGTTCCGTAACGCTATCGTTTCGCTGGGTACCCCGGGCGTCAGCAGCTTGTGGCATCAACAGCAAAAAAATCCTCCCTTTGTCCTGCTGCATGACCTGTATAAGAATTAAACATTGGTATTGATGTCGCTTTTGCTACAATGGCGTAAGTATTTCCGCTTCGAATAAGACCCTCATGTTCACGCGTATTGTTTTCCTGCTATTGATGTTCGTGTCCGGCACTGTTTCTGCCAGTTTATTAAGTCAGCAAAGACTGCCTGCTCAATATATGCAAACCACCGAAGATGCGGCGATTTGGGCGCAGATCGGCAACAGCGTCATTAACGTTGGCAACGTGCGGGCAGGGCAGATCCTCGCGGTGGTGCCTGCGGCGGCGGACTACTATGAATTTCGCTTCGGATTTGGCACGGGCTTTATCGACAAGGGGCATCTGGAGCCGGTTCAGGGCAAACAGCGCGTTGAGGATGGCCTGGGGGATTTGAATAAACCGCTGAGCAATCAAAACCTGATAACGTGGAAAGACACGCCCGTTTATAACGCCCCGAACAACGGCAGCGCACCCTTCGGCACCTTAAGCGCCAATCTTCGCTATCCGATCCTGAACAAACTTAAAGACCGTTTAAACCAGACCTGGTTTCAGATCCGCATCGGTAATCGTCTGGCGTGGATCAGCAGCCTGGATGCGCAGGAAGATAACGGCCTTCCTGTTCTGACCTACCATCATATTTTGCGTGATGAAGAAGACACGCGCTTTCGACATACGTCCACGACGACCAGCGTACGTGCGTTCAATAACCAGATGGCATGGCTTCGCGATCAGGGCTATACCACCCTGACGATGTACCAGCTGGAAGGATACGTGCGTAACAAAATGAACCTGCCTGCGAAATCGGTGGTGATAACCTTTGACGATGGCCTGAAATCTGTCAGCCGCTATGCTTATCCTGTGCTGAAAGAGTACGGCTTCAAGGCTACCGCGTTTATTATCTCTTCCCGCATAAAAGGCCATCCGCAGAAGTGGGATCCTAAATCCCTGCAGTTTATGAGCGTGCAGGAGATTAAGGGGATTCAGGATGTGTTCGATATTCAGTCTCATACCCACTTCCTGCACCGCGTGGATGCCAATAAGCATCCGATTTTACTGAGCCGCAGCTATCACGTGATTTTGTTTGATTTTGAACGCTCGCGTCGCGCGCTGGCGCAGTTTAACCCGCGCGTGCTGTATGTCTCTTACCCCTTCGGCGGCTACGACAATAAAGCGATAAAGGCGGCGAATGATGCCGGTTTCCATCTGGCGGTGACGACGGTGAAAGGAAAGGTGAAGCCGGGGGATAATCCGTTCTTACTGAAACGCCTGTACATCTTAAGAACGGATTCGCTGGAGACGATGTCGCGGCTGATCAGCAATCAGCCGCAGGGGTAGTGCGCTTATGCAACCTGAACCGGAATCGCCTTTGCGGTGCGCTTCATTTCATTCTCGCCTTCGAAGTAGGCCACTTTAGGCTGCCAGCGGCGCGCTTCTTCGTCAGACATCATCACGAAGCTGGCGATGATCACGATATCGCCCACGTCCGCGCAGTGCGCCGCAGCGCCGTTAACGGAGATGATTTTGGACCCGCGCTCGGCGGCGATCGCGTAGGTGGAGAAGCGTTTGCCGTTGTTCACGTTCCAGATATCAATCGCTTCGTTTTCGAGGATACCTGCTGCATCAAGGAAATCCTGGTCAATGGCGCAGGAGCCTTCATAGTGCAGGTCGGCCTGCGTGACTTTCACACGGTGAAGCTTACCTTGCAGCATTTTGCGAATCATTACGTTTACCTATCATTATCAGGGGTGAAGGGAACTACGCCAGCTCAACCACTTTATTGTCGATCAGACGCGCCTGACCTAGCCAGGCCGCCACCAGGATGACTGCGCGCTTGCTGTTCTGGGTTAATTCCAGCAGCGTATCAGCATCACGAATTTGTACGTCGTCAGCACGAAGGCCTTTATCGTTAAGCGCCTGCTCGGCAAGGGCGATAATCTCTTCTGCTGTTAACTCTTTTGCCAGCATCTGCTCTGCCATGGTGTTCATGACCTTGCTTAAGCCCGGCGCGATTTTACGCTGTTCGGCAGTCAGGTAGCCATTTCGCGAGCTGAGTGCCAGACCGTCTTTGGCGCGTACAATCGGTACGCCGACAATCTCGATATCGTAACCCATATCCGCAACCATCTTGCGGATCAGCGCCAGCTGCTGGAAATCTTTCTCGCCAAAGCAGGCTACGTCCGGCTGTACCAGGTTGAACAGCTTGCTGACGATGGTGGAAACGCCGCGGAAATGGCCCGGGCGGCTCGCGCCTTCGAGCATGGTGGAAATGCCCGGGACGTCAACGTAGGTTGCCTCTTCGGTACCCTGCGGGTAAACATCCGCCGGTGCAGGTGAGAAAACGATATCCGCGTGGCGTTTTTTGAGCTTCTCGCAATCTTCCTGCAGGGTACGCGGGTAGCGTGCCAGATCGTCTGCGCGGTCAAACTGCATGGGGTTCACGAAGATACTGACCACCACGATATCTGCTCGTGCACGGGCTTCGTCGACGAGCTTCATGTGGCCGTCATGCAGATTGCCCATGGTCGGGACCAGTGCGATACGTTTACCTTCCTGTCGCGCGCGGCGGATATGCTGGCGAAGCAGCGGCAGGGTTTCAATGATTAGCACAACGAGACTCCTTAATGGAAACTGTGTTCTTCACCCGGGTAAACACCGGATTCAACGTCGGCAATATACTGCCTGACCGCAGCGCGCATGTCGCCCGCTTCGGCGAGGAAATTTTTGGCAAATTTCGGGATGTGTCCGCCGGTGATACCGAAGGCGTCGTGCATCACCAGAATCTGACCGTCGGTGACGTTGCCTGCACCAATACCAATCACCGGAATGGACAGCGCGTCGGTGATGCGTTTCGCCAGCTCAACCGGCACGCACTCCAGCACCAGCAGCTGGGCACCTGCGGCTTCCAGCGCCAGGGCATCATCCAGCAGCGTCTGGGCTGCATCGCCACGGCCCTGCACCTTATAGCCGCCAAAGATATTGACGGACTGCGGCGTCAGGCCTAAATGCCCGCACACCGGCACGGCGCGCTCGGTGAGCATCTTCACCGTATCCACAAGCCAGGCGCCGCCTTCAATTTTGACCATATTGGCACCGGCACGCATCACTGCCGCCGCGTTTTCGAATGCCTGTTCCGGCGTGGCATAGGCCATAAACGGCAGATCGGAAAGCAGCAGGCAGGCTGGGGCGCCACGGCGCACGGCGCGGGTATGGTAAGCGATATCCTCAACCGTTACCGGCAGGGTGGAATCATGTCCTTGTACCGTCATCCCTAACGAGTCCCCGACCAGCATGACGTTGATCCCCTCTTCGGCAAACAGTTTGGCGAAGCTGTAGTCATACGCGGTGATGGTGGCGAAGCGTTTTTTTTCCTGTTTGCATTTCTGCAGTAAGGAGATGGTGGTTGGTTTCATACTGTTTCCTGATAGCCCAAAAGCGAATCTTTGCGCATTCTAACAGTAACATTCGAGGGAACAATGATTTTAGGTAAACGATTAACCATAAATATTTTATGGTTAATCGCTAAAAAAACAGCCTTACCAGCGGGCGGGTTTCTCCGCACCGAGACTGTTGAGAACGGCCTCTAGCGAGAGCCCGTCAGGGAAGGTAAGGGAAGGGGCAACTTCATACAGTGGCCAGAGCATAAACCCGCGATTTTTCATGTCGTAATGCGGAACGGTGAGGCGTTCAGTGTTAATCGTCTCGTGACCAAACAGCATAATATCGAGGTCGAGCGTGCGGGGGCCCCAGCGTTCAGCTTTGCGTACGCGGCCCTGCTGAAGCTCAATACGCTGGGTATTGTCCAGCAGCGCTTCGGGACCCAGCTCAGTCTCAAGAACCACGGCGGCGTTGAGGTAGTCTGGCTGATCCTGCGGCCCCAGCGGCGGGGTGCGATAGAACGAGGAGACCGCCACGATGCGGCTTTGCGGGATCTCACCCAGCGCCTCTACGGCAGCATTCACCTGCTCCAGCGGTGAGGCTAAATTGCTGCCGATGGCGATATACGCGAGGGTCATGCTGTCCCTTCACGACGCGGCGCGCGTTTGCGCGGACGACGATGACGGCGACGCGGTTCCGGCTCTTCATCCAGCCCGGTCAGCATATCTTTCTGCTCTGGCGGGGCGGAGACCTGGAATTCAGCCCACCACTGCGCCAGACGCTGCAGCTCCTGGTTGCGTTCAATTTCAGCGCGCAGCGACAGGAGATCGAAGGCGGCACGGAACTTAGGATGCTCCATCAGCTTCCAGGCGCGTTTGCCCTGACGACGGGACATGCGCAGCTGAAGCTGCCAGATGTCGCGCACCAGAGTGGTAATACGTTTCGGAATGGCGAGCGTACGGCAGCCTTCGTCCAGCACGTCGTTGGCGGCCAGCGCGAACGCATCGTAATAGGCGAGCCCGCTCTCCTGGGTAATGCGCTGGGCCGTTTCCAGCAGCGGATACCAGAACATCGCGGCAAACAGGAACGCCGGGTTCACGCGCATGTCGTTGCGAATGCGGGTATCGGTATTCTTCAGCACCTGCGCAATCATCCGCTCCATTGGGCTGTCACCGTTTTCGGTGAAGTAGCGGGTAATGGTCGGGAACAGCGGCTGGAACAGGTTGTATTCGCGCAGAAGATTATAGGTTTCAAAACCGTGGCCGGCCTGCAGCAGCTTCAGCGCCTCTTCGAACAGGCGAGCAGGCGGCACGTCGTTAATTAGCGTCGCCAGACGCGGGATCGGCTCGGCCGTTTCCGGGCTGATGCGCATATTGAGCTTGGCGGCGAAACGCACGGCGCGCAGCATACGCACGGGATCTTCACGGTAGCGCGTTTCCGGCGTGCCGATCAGGCGGATCAGACCTTCTTTCAGGTCCTGCATGCCGCCGACGTAATCGCGCACGGTGAAATCCGCCACGCTGTAATAGAGGCTGTTGATGGTGAAGTCGCGACGCTGGGCATCTTCTTCGATAGAGCCGAAGATGTTGTCGCGCAGCAGCATACCGTTCTGGCCGCGCTGCGACGTGGTGCGATCGGATGCGCCCGCTTCGTGGTGGCCGCGGAAGGTCGCCACTTCGATAATTTCCGGCCCAAACATCACGTGAGCCAGACGGAAGCGGCGGCCAACGAGACGACAGTTGCGGAATAATTTGCGCACCTGCTCAGGCGTGGCGCTGGTCGTCACGTCGAAATCTTTCGGTTTTTTGCCCAGCAGTAAATCACGCACCCCACCGCCGACGAGATAGGCCTCGTAGCCCGCTTTATTCAGACGATAGAGTACCTTGAGGGCATTTTCACTGATATCTTTGCGGGAAATAGAGTGCTGCTCACGCGGAATAACCGACATGTGTGGCTGTGCAATAGCATCATTCGCCATGCTCTCTTCGCGGCTTAGCACTTTACGGCAAAAATTAGCGACTCGGGTAAAAATGGTACACCTCGTAGTGTGTTTTGTTATGAAAAAAGCGGCTAATCATAGCTCAGCGCAACGCATTTGAGAATGCTGGATTTTTGGCACAGCCCTGAGCGTCCAGTTGGCGATGGCCATTTTCAGCAGTTCGTCAATACGCAGATCCTGCCATTCGTTGGTTACATTCTGGTTGAGAAAACGCAGCGCGTCGATCAAAACAGGACGCGGATCGCCGTCTGGCAGGGCCGGGGCGTGGTTCTGCTTTGATAATTTTAAGCCCTGCGCATTAACCGCCAGCGGCAGATGAATGTAGTCCGGTGCTGTCCAGCCAAACTGGTGATACAGCGAGATTTGCCGTACGGTGGGCTCGACCAGATCCGCCCCGCGCACAATTTCCGTCACGCCCTGGAAATGATCGTCCACCACCACGGCCAGGTTGTAGGCGAACAGGCCATCGCGACGGTGAATAATAAAATCCTCACGCGCCAGACGTTCATCGGCATGAATCTCACCGGAGAGTAAATCGTGAAAGCGCGTCACCGGTGAGCGCTGCAGTATTCGCACGGCGGCATTTTCAGGACCGTTGTTCAACGTGCGGCAGTGGCCGTCATAGACGCCGCCTGCGCTCTGGATACGCGCGCGGGTGCAGGTGCAGTTATAGGAAAGCCCCTGAGCGCGAAGCCAGGCCAGACGTTCCCGATACGCCTCGTGACGTGTTGACTGCCAGAGAACTTCGTCATCCCAGTGAAGACCGTAATGTTCCAGCTGACGCAGAATCGTCTCTGCTGCACCGGGAACTTCACGCGGAGGGTCAATATCTTCAATGCGGACGAGCCATTTTCCCTGACGGGCGCGAGCCTGCAGGTAGCTGCCGAGCGCGGCAATTAATGAGCCGAAGTGTAATTCACCGGAAGGAGATGGCGCGAAGCGCCCAATATAGTGTGATTCAGACATATCAACAGTAACAAGGCGGGAGAGACTCCCGCCTTTGGAGTGTGTAAACAGCGCTGGTGTTAACCGGCCATCTGTTTTTCGCGGATTTCGGCCAGCGTTTTGCAGTCGATGCACAGATCGGCGGTTGGACGCGCTTCCAGGCGACGAATGCCAATTTCAACACCGCAGGATTCGCAGTAGCCAAAATCTTCGTCTTCGACTTTTTTCAGCGTTTTCTCGATCTTTTTGATCAGTTTGCGTTCGCGGTCACGGTTACGCAGTTCGAGGCTGAACTCTTCTTCCTGAGCGGCACGGTCTACCGGATCCGGGAAGTTAGCAGCTTCATCCTGCATATGAGTAACTGTGCGATCGACTTCATCCCTGAGTTGATTACGCCATGCTTCAAGAATACGCTTGAAGTGCGACAGCTGGGCTTCGTTCATATACTCTTCGCCCGGTTTCTCTTGATACGGCTCCACCCCAGCGATGGCGAGAATACTCAGGGACGATGTTTTACGGTTTTGCCCTTCTTGCATGTTGCTTCTCCTTAACACGCACTATCGATCCCCGTGTTGGGGGAAAAATCAGGTCGCTATAAATAGCAGATGCTTTTCCGTATGGCAATTATCTAAACGTAACACTTGACAAGCCTGTGAGGAAAAGCGTATTTGCGCACGCGGCCAGAACACTTAATAGTCAATCGTCTAATCCCTTATAAGACAATGGGAAGAGAGGATCTCAGAGTCATATTATCGGCAGAAAGTTCCGCTTTATAAGCGAAAACCTCTACCCCCTGCTTTTGTGCCTCATTCAACAATTGCGCGTATTTAGGATCAATATGGCGGGCAGGGGAGAAACGTTCAATGGCTGAATGCAATACCGCAAACAGCAATACGGCGCGTTTGCCCGCCGCCGCAACACTCATTAGCTCTCGCAGATGCTTCTGGCCACGTAGCGTTACCGCATCCGGGAAGTAGCCATTTTCCTGTTCCGCTAACGTCACTGATTTTACTTCAATATAGCACTCCGGCCTGTCTTCCGCCTGTAACATGAAGTCAATTCTGCTGCCTTCATCGCCATATTTCACTTCGCTTTTATGCGTGCCATAACCAACCAGTTCGGGAATAACGCCATGGGTCAGCGCTTCCTTAACTAACTGATTGGCGCGCAGGGTATTAACGCAAATAAATGCCCCGTTTTGGGTTTCGGTCATTTCCCAGGTATGAGCATATTTGCGTTTAGTATTTTCTGATGTGGAATACCAGACCCTGTCACTCGGCGTCGCACAGCCCGTCATGGCACCGGTATTGGGGCAGTGCAGGGTGAGCTGTTCGCCTTCTGGCGTGATCACATCGGCGAGGAAGCGTTTGTAGCGTTGGACAAGCGTAGCGTGCTGCAGGGGAGGACTAAACTTCATCAGAATTCCTTTCGGTGTCGCCCAGCGTCCAGCGCTGTAGCGGCGTATAGCGGGTGCGTCCCTGAATAAAGACGGATTCATAAAGCGCGAATGTGTTGACCTGAAAGGCCCAGTGAAAACCCGGCGGCGGGATGGCAACGGCCTGACCGGCATCGCGCAGCAGGGTGATGTGCGGATGAAACGGCTGTGGGCTTTGATAACAGCCGCTGCGCGCCGCCTGCGCGCGCAGCATGTTCGCCAGCTGTAATAATCCGCGCGGAGGCTGTCGCGTACCCAGCCAGACCACGCGCGAACGCAGCCACTGGCCCGCGTCGTCGAGGTGCAGCGTAAATTCCGGCTGGGCAATACGCCCTGCCATGGCGGCTAGCGCCCGCTGTTTTTCGGCACTGACGTCGCCCAAAAAGGCCAGCGTCAGGTGCAGGTTGGCCGCCGCGACAGGGCGTCCGGCCTCCGGCGGGAAGTGGTCAGCGCGCCAGCGAACAATTTGACGCTGTAAGGGGGTGGGCAATTCAATGGCAAAAAACAGCCGTTTCGACTCAGGCATACGGAGGACTCGGTAATGATATGCGCCGATGCTACAATGTACGCCGACGAATGTTAACCCTCTGGAGCTGTTAGTGTCCTCATTGCCGGTCGCCGTTGTTCTTCCTGACCTTCTCGCTGCCTTACGCCATTCCCCGCAGGTTTTGCTGAATGCCCCGACGGGGGCGGGTAAGTCCACCTGGCTGCCGCTGCAGATTCTGAAAGAGGGGAACATCAGCGGGAAAATTATCCTGCTGGAGCCGCGCAGGCTGGCTGCACGCAACGTAGCGCAGCGCCTCGCGGAACTGCTGAATGAAAAACCGGGCGAAACGGTAGGGTACAGGATGCGCGCCGAGACCTGCGTGGGTCCGACAACGCGCCTTGAGGTGGTCACCGAGGGCATTCTCACCCGCATGCTGCAAAACGATCCGGAGCTGACCGGCGTCGGGCTGGTGATCCTGGATGAATTTCACGAGCGCAGCCTGCAGGCGGATCTGGCCCTCGCGCTGTTGCTGGACGTTCAGCAGGGACTGCGTGACGATCTCCGGCTGCTGATAATGTCGGCCACGCTGGACAATGCGCGGCTACGGCAGGCGCTACCCGATGCGCCTGTCATCAGCTCTGAAGGGCGGGCGTTTCCTGTTGAACGCCGCTATCAACCGCTTCCCTCCCATCAGCGTTTTGACGAAGCGGTCGCCATTGCCACCGCAGAACTGCTGCGTCAGGAACCCGGCTCGCTGCTGCTGTTTTTGCCGGGCGTCGGGGAGATCCAGCGCGTGCAGGAGCAGCTTTCCTCTCGCGTAGGCGGTGATGTACTGCTCTGCCCGCTCTACGGCGCGCTGTCGCTGCAGGAGCAGCGTAAAGCTATCCTTCCTGCCCCGGTTGGACAGCGCAAGGTGGTACTGGCAACCAATATTGCTGAAACCAGTTTGACCATCGAAGGTATTCGCCTGGTGGTTGATAGCGCGCAGGAGAGGGTGGCAAGCTTTGACCCGCGCACCGGGTTGACTAAACTCCTGACGCAGCGCATCAGCCAGGCATCAATGGTGCAGCGCGCGGGCCGCGCGGGGCGACTTGAGCCGGGTATCTGCCTGCATTTGACCAGCGCAGAGCAGGCGGAACGCGCGACGCAGCAAAGCACACCGGAAATTTTACAAAGCGATTTGTCTGGCCTGGTGATGGATCTGCTGCAGTGGGGCTGCCCGGATCCTGGACAGCTTACCTGGCTTGATTCCCCGCCAGCCGTGAACCTCACCGCTGCGCGCAACCTGTTGACCCAGCTTGGTGCGCTGGAAGGCGAACGTCTGACGGTACGCGGCCAGAAAATGGCGGCACTGGGCAACGATCCGCGTCTGGCCGCGATGCTGGTGGCCGCGCAGGGGGAAGATGAGATTGCCACGGCAGCCAAACTGGCGGCTATCCTTGAGGAGCCGCCGCGCGGAGGCAGTAGCGATCTGGGGCAGGCGTTTTCGCGCAATCAGGGGAACTGGCAGCAGCGGGCGCAGCAGCTCTGTAAGCGGCTTAACAGCCGCGGCGGCGTGCCAGACAGTGAGAGCATCTCCCGGCTGTTAGCGCAGGCGTTTCCGGACCGGATTGCGCGTCGGCGCGGGCTGGACGGTCGCTACCAGCTGGCAAACGGTATGGGGGCGATGCTGGACAGCGATGATGCCCTCACGCGTCATGAGTGGCTGATTGCGCCGCTCCTGCTGCAGGGGAGCAACTCCCCGGATGCGCGTATCCTGCAGGCGATTGCCGTCGATATTGACGCCCTGACCCGTACCTGTCCGCATCTGCTCCAGCAATCGGACATCGTCGAGTGGGATGACGCCCAGGGCACGCTGAAGGCGTTTCGTCGTAGCCAGATTGGCAAACTGACACTCGGAACGAAGCCGCTGGCGAAGCCGTCGGAAGACGAGCTCCATCAGGCTATGCTGAACGGCATTCGGGAAAAAGGGCTGAGCGTGCTGAACTGGACGCCGGAGGCTGAGCAGTACCGCATTCGCCTGCACTGCGCCGCTCGCTGGTTGCCGGAGTACGCCTGGCCAGCGGTGGATGACGAAACGTTACTCGCGTCGCTGGAGACCTGGCTACTGCCGCAGATGAGCGGCGTACACTCCCTGCGGGCGCTGAAAGCGCTTGATGTTAAGGTCGCGTTACAGAATTTACTGGACTGGTCATTGCGTCAACGTCTGGATAGTGAACTGCCAGGGCATTACACTGTGCCGACCGGAAGCCGGATTGCCATCCGTTATCATGAGGATAATCCGCCGGCGCTGGCGGTTCGAATGCAGGAGATGTTTGGTGAGGCAACCACGCCGTCTATCGCTGAAGGGCGCGTGCCGTTGGTGCTTGAACTGCTGTCGCCTGCGCATCGACCCTTGCAGATCACTCGCGATCTGGGGGCGTTCTGGGCGGGGAGCTACCGTGACGTGCAGAAAGAGATGAAAGGGCGGTACCCCAAACACGTCTGGCCGGACGATCCGGCGAATACGGCGCCGACGAAGCGGACGAAGAAGTATTCCTGATAGGGATGTGCGGCCTGATGCCCTCACCCCGGCCCTCTCCCACAGGGAGAGGGAAAACTAATTTTGAGAGATTTCTTCTTTCACAGACCGGTGGAAGAAAAGAGAATCGGGCCTTTGCGCCTGAAAGTTGCGGAGAAAAAGCATGGCGGGGAATGACCGCGAGCCAATAGGACGTAAGGGAAGACCAACGCGTCCGGCGAAAGAAAAGGTAAGCCGTCGTCGCCTCAGAGATGAGGACTATGACGATGACTATGAAGACGATGATGAGGATGAAGAACCGATGCCGCGTAAAGGGAAAGGCAAAGGGCGCAAGCCTCGGGGCAAACGCGGCTGGTTCTGGCTGCTGCTGAAGCTCTTTATTGTTTTTGTTGTGCTGATGGCAATTTACGGCGTCTATCTGGATCAGAAGATCCGCAGCCGTATCGACGGTAAAGTCTGGCAGTTACCTGCGGCCGTGTATGGCCGTATGGTGAACCTTGAGCCAGATATGTCCATCACGAAAAACGAAATGGTAAAACTGCTGGAAGCCACCCAGTATCGTCAGGTGTCAAAAATGACGCGCCCTGGCGAATTTACCGTGCAGGCCAACAGCATTGAGATGATCCGCCGTCCGTTTGATTTCCCGGACAGCAAAGAGGGTCAGGTGCGCGCGCGTCTGACCTTTGACGGCGATCGTCTGGATACCATCGAGAACATGGATAACAACCGTCAGTTCGGTTTCTTCCGTCTCGACCCCCGTCTGATCACCATGCTCTCGTCGGCGAACGGCGAACAGCGTCTGTTCGTGGCGCGTAACGGCTTCCCGGATCTGCTGGTTGATACCCTGCTGGCAACCGAAGACCGCCACTTCTACGAGCATGACGGCATCAGCCTCTACTCGATTGGCCGTGCGGTCCTGGCGAACCTGACCGCGGGCCGTACCGTGCAGGGGGCAAGTACGCTGACCCAGCAGCTGGTGAAGAACCTGTTCCTCTCCAGCGAGCGCTCTTACTGGCGTAAAGCGAACGAAGCGTATATGGCCGTGCTGATGGATGCGCGCTACAGCAAGGATCGTATCCTTGAGCTGTATATGAACGAGGTGTACCTCGGTCAGAGCGGCGACAACGAAATCCGTGGCTTCCCGCTGGCGAGCCTGTACTACTTTGGTCGTCCGGTCGAAGAGTTGAGCCTGGATCAGCAGGCGCTGCTGGTGGGCATGGTGAAAGGGGCGTCCATTTATAACCCGTGGCGTAACCCGAAACTGGCCCTTGAGCGTCGTAACCTGGTGCTGCGTCTGCTGCAACAGCAGCAGGTGATTGACCAGGAGCTGTACGACATGCTGAGCGCACGTCCGCTTGGCGTGCAGCCGCGCGGTGGGGTGATCTCGCCTCAGCCTGCGTTTATGCAGCTGGTGCGTCAGGAGCTGCAGAGCAAGCTGGGTGATAAAGTGAAAGATCTCTCCGGCGTGAAGATCTTTACGACCTTTGACTCCGTGGCGCAGGATGCGGCAGAAAAAGCGGCGGTGGAAGGCATTCCGGCGCTGAAGAAACAGCGTAAGCTCTCCGATCTTGAAACCGCGATGGTGGTGGTTGACCGTAACTCCGGCGAAGTTCGTGCGATGGTGGGCGGTGCCGAGCCGCAGTTTGCTGGCTATAACCGTGCCATGCAGGCGCGTCGCTCGATCGGCTCTCTGGCAAAACCGGCAACCTATCTCACTGCCCTGAGTCAGCCAAACCAGTATCGTCTGAATACCTGGATTGCGGATGCGCCGATCTCCCTGCGCCAGCCTAACGGCCAGGTGTGGTCACCGCAGAACGACGACAAGCAGTTTAGCGGTCAGGTGATGCTGGTGGATGCGTTGACGCGCTCCATGAACGTGCCGACGGTGAACCTGGGCATGTCGCTGGGTCTGCCAGCGATTGTCGATACCTGGCAGAAGCTGGGCGTGGCGAAAGATCAGCTGCGCCCGGTACCGGCGATGATCCTGGGTGCGCTCAACCTGACGCCGATCGAAGTGGCGCAGGCGTTCCAGACGATCGCCAGCGGCGGTAACCGCGCGCCGCTCTCCGCCCTGCGTTCAGTGATTGCTGAAGATGGCTCCGTGCTGTATCAGAGCTTCCCGCAGGCGGAACGTGCCGTTCCTGCGCAGGCGGCCTATATGACGCTGTGGACGATGCAGCAGGTGGTGCAGCGCGGTACCGGCCGTCAGCTGGGAGCGAAGTATCCGGGCCTGCATCTGGCGGGTAAAACCGGGACCACCAACAACAACGTTGACACCTGGTTTGCCGGTATTGATGGTCGTGAAGTGGTGATCACCTGGGTAGGCCGCGACAACAACCAGCCGACCAAGCTGTACGGCGCGAGCGGGGCGATGTCGATTTACCAGCGCTATCTGGCGAATCAGTCCCCGGTGCCGCTGAACCTGGTTGCGCCGGAAGATATCGTCGATATGGGCGTGGACAGCTCCGGTAACTTCGTCTGCGGCGGCGGAATGCGTACTCTGCCGGTCTGGACAACCAACCCGGATTCCCTGTGCCAGCAAAGCCAGCCAGAACAGCCAACGGGTAACCCGTTCGAGCAGTCTTCTCAGCCACAGCAGCAGCAACAGCCGCAGCAGCAGAACGAGAAGAAAGACAGCGATGGTGTCGCAGGCTGGATTAAAGATATGTTCGGCGGTAACTAACCGCGTGAGGTCCCCCCGCAAGGGGGGATTTTTTTACCCATTCCCCCCCTTTTTTTAACCCTCTTTTTAATATTGATTAACCCTTCGTTCTCTCCTGGTTATTTCTTAAACCCTTAATTCTCGTAGGGCCGCTTACTGCTTGCTATGCAGTCAGCGTTTCGCCTATTATGCTGCGGTCATAATAATAATTCTCGTTTACGTTATCATTCACTTTTCCATCAGAGATACACCATGGCGCTTTCCAATACTGCTCAGCCAATCAATACGTCGCTGCGTAAAATCGCGGTCGTCGTCGCCACAGCGGTTGCCGGCATGTCGGCTTATACACATGCTGCCGAAACCCCGAAAAAAGAAGAAACCATTACGGTAACCGCAGCACCTGCGGCACAGGAAAGTGCCTGGGGACCGGCACCCACGATTGCGGCTAAACGCACCGCCACCGCGACCAAGACCGATACCCCGATTGAGAAAACCCCGCAGTCTATTTCTGTCGTCACCCGTGAAGAGATGGACATGAAGCAGCCGGGGACGGTTAAACAGGCGCTGGCCTATACGCCGAGCGTGTTCGCAACACGCGGGGCGTCTACAACGTATGATGTTGTTTCTATTCGTGGGTTCACCACTTCCAGTACCGTGAATACTAACCAGTATCTGGACGGGATGAAGCTGCAGGGAGATAACTATTCTGAAGCGTCCATGGATCCGTATTTCCTTGAGCGCGTCGAGCTGCTGCGTGGCCCAACGTCCGTTCTGTACGGTAAAAGCCACCCGGGCGGCGTGGTCAGCATGGTCAGCAAGCGCCCAACCACCGAGCCACTGAAAGAAATTCAGTTCAAAATGGGTACCGATAACCTGTGGCAGACCGGGTTTGATTTCAGCGATGCGATTGATGATGACGGCGTGTGGTCATACCGTCTGACCGGACTGGGGCGCAGCGAAAATGCGCAGCAGGAGATGGTGAAATCTTCCCGCTACGCCATTGCACCTGCTTTCAGCTGGCGTCCTGACGATAAAACCGATTTTACTTTCCTGAGCAACTTCCAGAGCGATCCGGATGCAGGCTATTACGGCTGGCTGCCGCGGGAAGGTACCGTTGTGCCTTACTACGATGCCAACGGCAAAGCACACAAGCTGCCGACCGATTTCAACGAAGGTGAAGAAGATAACAAGATCTCCCGTCGTCAGAAAATGGTGGGTTACAGCTTCTCGCATCAGTTTGATGACACCTTTACCGTGCGTCAAAACCTGCGCTACACCAAAATCAATACGCTTTACCGTTCCGTCTACGGTAACGGCTATATTGCACCGGCTCAGATCAGCCGCGCGTATGTGCGCTCCGATGAGGACCTCAACTCGTTTACCGTTGATACTCAGCTTCAGTCCAAATTCGCGACGGGTGCAGTGGATCATACCCTGTTGACGGGCGTTGATTACCTCCGCATGCGTAATGATATTGATGCTGACTACGGCACGGCCGATCCCATCAGTATGACGAAGCCTGCGTACGGCAATCCAAATGTCGACGTTTACTACCTTTACAAAGTGCTCAACCGTCAGGAACAAACCGGCCTTTATGCGCAGGATCAGGCTGAATGGGATAAGTGGGTACTCACAATGGGTGGCCGCTATGACTTTGCGAAAACCTCAGCACTGACGCGTACAACCGGTACTACCGCGGAAATCAACGATCAGGCATTCACGTGGCGCGGCGGGATTAACTACCTGTTCGACAACGGCATCACGCCTTATTTCAGCTATAGCGAATCGTTCGAACCGATTTCAGGTACCACTCAGGGCGGCAAACCGTTCGATCCTGCACGCGGCAAGCAGTATGAAGCGGGCGTGAAGTACGTACCGAAAGATCTGCCTGTTGTGGTCACGGCTGCTGTTTATCAGTTAACCAAAAACAACAACCTGACGGCCGATCCGGCGAACCCGACCAGCGGCTTTAGCGTGCAGGGCGGTGAAATTCGCTCTCGCGGTTTCGAACTGGAAGCGAAAGCTGCCGTCTCTGCCAACGTGAACGTGACGGCTTCCTATAGCTTTACTGATGCCAAATACACCCACGATACCTGGTATGAAGGCCGTCGTCCGGCGGAAGTGCCGCGCAATATGGCGTCTCTGTGGGCAGATTACACCTTCCACGAGACGGCGTTGAGCGGTCTGACGGTAGGGGCTGGCACCCGTTACATCGGTAACACCGTGTCCTATTACTCTGCTTCGTCGCCAAAAGCCTACCAGTCGTTCAACGTCGCGGGCTATGCCCTGGCGGATGCCACCGTGAAATACGATCTGGCACGCTTTGGACTTCCCGGCTCTTCTGTCGGCGTCAACGTGAACAACATCTTCGATCGCGAATACGTCTCCAGCTGCTACAGCGAATATGCCTGCTACTGGGGAGCAGGACGTCAGGTTGTTGCTACCGCGACCTTCCGCTTCTAATCTCTCTTCGGGCACGGTTCGCCGTGCCCTTTTTATTTAAGTTGGCTGATATGCAGGATAATCAAACGCAACCCGACACCACCTTTACGCTCAACCATCTCTCCTTTCGCGTACCCGGGCGCACCTTGCTGCATCCGCTCTCTTTGACGTTTCCCGCAGGTAAAGTCACTGGCCTGATTGGTCACAACGGTTCCGGTAAGTCCACGCTGCTCAAGATGCTGGGACGACATCAGCCGCCGTCAGAAGGCGACATCCTGCTGGATGACCAACCGCTGGAGAGCTGGAGCAGCAAAGCCTTTGCCCGCAAAGTGGCGTATCTGCCGCAGCAGCTGCCGCAGGCGGAGGGGATGACGGTGCGAGAGCTGGTGGCGATTGGGCGTTATCCGTGGCATGGCGCGCTTGGACGCTTTGGCGTGGCCGACAGAGAGAAAGTGGAAGAGGCGATTGCGCTGGTCGGGCTTAAGCCGCTGGCGCACCGTCTGGTGGATAGCCTGTCCGGCGGTGAACGGCAGCGCGCGTGGATTGCAATGCTGGTGGCCCAGGACAGCCGCTGCCTGCTCCTCGACGAACCCACCTCAGCACTTGATATCGCCCATCAGGTCGATGTTCTGGCGCTGGTGCACCGCTTGAGCCAGCAGCGCGGTCTGACGGTGATTGCGGTGCTGCATGATATCAACATGGCGGCACGCTACTGTGATTACCTTGTTGCGCTGCGCGGCGGCGAAATGATTGCGCAGGGAACGCCGTCCGAGCTGATGCGCAGCGAGACGCTGGAACAGATTTATGGTATTCCGATGGGTATTCTGCCTCACCCGGCCGGGGCTGCACCGGTGAGCTTCGTGTACTGATGCTGGACAACATGCGCATTAGCCGCCGTCGCCTGCTGACGGCGATGGCCCT
The DNA here is from genome assembly GCF_001729805.1 of Enterobacter roggenkampii. Lineage (NCBI taxonomy): Bacteria > Pseudomonadati > Pseudomonadota > Gammaproteobacteria > Enterobacterales > Enterobacteriaceae > Enterobacter > Enterobacter roggenkampii. The sequence continues at coordinate 827,414 of NZ_CP017184.1, forward strand.
CTCACCGCTGCTGTTAAAAATGAATACGGCGCGTGCCGCCGCCGTCGATCCGCACCGCATAGTGGCGCTGGAGTGGTTGCCGGTCGAGCTGATGATGGCGCTCGGCGTTACGCCCTACGGCGTCGCGGACATTCCCAACTATAACCTCTGGGTGAACGAGCCGAAGCTGCCGGATTCGGTGATCGACGTCGGCCTGCGTACGGAGCCAAACCTCGAGCTGCTCACCCAGATGAAACCGTCGTTCCTCTTCTGGTCCGCGGGCTACGGTCCGTCAGAAGAGGTGATGGCGCGCATTGCGCCCGGGCGCGGATTCGCTTTCAGCGACGGTAAAAAACCGCTGGCCGTAGCGAAAAATTCGATTGGCGAGATGGCGCATTTCCTTAACCGGGAAGCGGAGGCCAAACGGCATCTCGCCGAATTTGATGCCCTGATCGACTCCCTCAAGCCGCGTTTTGCTCACCGGGGCGATCGTCCGCTGCTGATGGTGACGCTGCTGGATGCCCGCCATATGCTGGTCTTTGGTAAAAACTGCCTGTTCCAGGAGGTGCTGGACAGCTTCGGCATTCGCAACGCCTGGGAAGGGGAGATGACGTTCTGGGGCAGTACCGCTGTGGGTATCGATCGCCTCGCGGCGTTTCGCGATGTGGATGTGCTGTGCTTCGATCACGGCAACGAGCGCGACATGCAAACCCTGATGGCGACTCCGCTCTGGCAGGCGATGCCGTTTGTGCGCGAGCGGCGCTTCCAGCGCGCTCCGGCGGTCTGGTTCTACGGCGCGACGCTGTCGGCGATGCATTTTGCCCGCGTGCTGGATAACGCCCTGGGAGGTAAAGCATGAGTACGCGTATTGCCCGTTTCCCGGCGCTTCTGCTGATGCTGATTTTTCTTGCCGCGCTGGCGTTAACCGGGTTCAACCTCTCTGCCGCGTTACCGCGCGCGCAATGGGGAGCCGCGCTGGCCTCGCCGGATATCGACAATATTCAGCAGATGCTGTTCCACTACAGCCTGCTGCCGCGTCTGGCAATCTCCCTTTTAGTCGGTGCCGGTTTAGGGCTGGTGGGCGTGCTGTTCCAGCAGGTGTTACGTAACCCGCTGGCGGAGCCAACCACGCTCGGCGTCGCGACCGGCGCACAGCTTGGGATCACTATCACCACGCTGTGGGCGCTGCCGGGAGCGTTAACCTCGCAGTTTGCGGCACTCGCGGGGGCGTGCGTGGTGGGCGCGCTGGTCTTTGGCGTGGCCTGGGGTAAACGCCTCTCACCGGTCACGCTTATCCTGGCCGGGCTGGTGGTGAGCCTCTACTGTGGCGCGATTAACCAGCTGCTGGTGCTTTTCCACCACGATCGGCTGCAAAGCATGTTCCTGTGGAGTACCGGCACGCTCACCCAGACCGACTGGAGCGTTGTGCTGCGCCTGTGGCCGCAGCTGGCTGGCGGTGTCGTGCTGACGCTGCTGCTCCTGCGCCCTCTTACGCTGATGGGACTGGATGATGGCGTGGCGCGTAACCTGGGGCTGGCGCTGTCGCTGGCTCGACTGGCGGCGCTGACGCTGGCGATTGTATTGAGCGCCCTGCTGGTGAATGCGGTTGGCATCATCGGGTTTATCGGCCTGTTTGCGCCGCTGCTGGCGAAAATGCTTGGGGCGCGTCGTTTGCTGGCGCGTCTGCTGCTGGCCTCGCTGATTGGGGCGCTGATCCTCTGGCTTTCCGATCAGCTTATTCTCTGGCTGGCGCGGGTGTGGCGGGAAGTCTCTACCGGCTCGGTCACGGCGCTTATCGGTGCGCCGCTGCTGCTTTGGCTGCTGCCGCGTCTGCGCAGCATGAGCGCGCCGGCGATGGATGCGGGCGATAAAGTCCATGCTGAACGTCAGTCGGTACTGTGGTTTAGCCTTGCCGGGCTGGCGGTGCTGATTATCGCCTCGTTCGCGGCGCTCTCATTCGGTCGCGATGCCGCGGGCTGGCACTGGGCAACGGGCGATTTACTCAACGACCTGCTGCAGTGGCGCTGGCCGCGTATCTTTGCTGCGCTGATTGCAGGGGTAATGCTGGCGGTGGCGGGGTGCATTATTCAGCGTCTGACCGGCAACCCGATGGCGAGCCCGGAAGTGCTTGGGATCAGCTCTGGCGCCGCCTTTGGCGTGGTGCTGATGCTGTTCTTTGTGCCGGGCAATGCGTTTGGCTGGCTGATGCCTGCCGGCAGTCTCGGTGCGGCCGTTACGCTGCTGATTATCCTGATTGCCGCCGGTCGCGGCGGGTTTTCACCGCACCGCATGCTGCTGGCGGGGATGGCGCTCAGCACCGCGTTCACCATGCTGCTGATGATGCTGCAGGCAAGCGGCGACCCGCGTATGGCGAAGATCCTGACCTGGATATCCGGCTCAACGTACGGCGCGACCGGCAGCCAGGCGATCGGGTCCGGGCTCGTGATGGTCGTGCTGCTGGCGATGGTGCCGCTGTGCCGACGCTGGCTGACTATTCTGCCGCTCGGCGGTGAAACCGCACGTGCGGTGGGCATGGCGCTGACGCCAGCGCGTGTAGCGCTGCTGCTGCTCGCCGCGTGCCTGACGGCGACGGCCACCATGACGATTGGCCCGCTGAGTTTTGTGGGGTTAATGGCGCCGCATATCGCCAGAATGATGGGGTTCCGCCGGACGATGCCGCATATTGTCATGTCGGCCCTCACGGGCGGCGTGATGCTGGTGTTTGCAGACTGGTGCGGAAGAATGGTGCTGTTCCCGTATCAGATCCCGGCGGGGCTGCTGTCGACCTTTATTGGTGCGCCGTATTTTATTTATCTGTTGAGAAAGCAGAGTCGGTAGTCAGGTGCGGCCTTATGCCCTCTCCCACGGGGAGAGGGAGAACACCGTAGGCCGGGTAAGCGTTAGCGCTACCCGGCAATGCCCTTAGAGCTTGGCAAACACCTTACGCGCCGCGTCAATGGTGTTATTGATATCTTCTTCGCTGTGCGCCACGGACATAAAGCCCGCCTCGAATGCGGACGGTGCCAGGTAGACGCCTTCTTCCAGCATCAGGTGGAAGAAGCGCTTGAAGCGTTCAACGTCGCACTTCACCACGTCCTGATAGCGGGTCACGGTTTTCGCCTCGGTGAAGAAAATCCCGAACATTCCGCCTACGTGGTTAACTACCAGCGGAATACCGGCCTCTTCTGCCGCTTCCAGCAGGCCGTTTGCCAACTGCGTGGTCCGGTCGGTCAGGGTTTCGTGAATACCTGGCTGAGCCACTTCGGTCAGGCAGGCAAAACCCGCCGCCATGGCGATAGGGTTACCGGAGAGCGTGCCCGCCTGGTAAACCGGGCCGGTTGGTGCCAGCGCTTCCATGACGTCCTTACGTCCACCGAACGCGCCGACAGGCATGCCGCCGCCGATGATTTTACCCAGACAGGTGAGGTCCGGCTCCACGCCGTAATAAGACTGGGCGCCCGCCAGCGCCACGCGGAAGCCGGTCATCACTTCGTCGATGATCAGCAGCGCGCCGAACTCATCGCACAGGGCGCGCAGGCCCGGCAGGAAGTCAGGCTGCGGTGGGATACAGTTCATGTTGCCCGCAACTGGCTCAACGATGATGCAGGCGATCTCCTGCGGATACTGCTCGAACGCTGCGCGAACGGTGTTCAGATCGTTATAGGTGCAGGTCAGGGTATGCTTCGCGAAATCCGCAGGTACGCCAGGCGAGTTTGGCTGGCCGAGCGTCAGCGCGCCGGAACCCGCTTTCACCAGCAGGCAGTCCGCGTGGCCGTGGTAGCAGCCTTCGAACTTGATGATTTTATCGCGGCCGGTAAAACCGCGCGCCAGGCGGATGGCGCTCATGGTGGCTTCGGTACCGGAGTTCACCATGCGCACCATGTCCATGGTCGGGACCAGCTCGGTGACCAGTTCCGCCATCTTCACTTCCATTTCGGTAGGCGCACCGAAGCTCAGGCCGCGCTGGGCGGCTTCAATTACCGCGTTACGAATGGCCGGGTGGTTGTGCCCCAGCACCATCGGGCCCCAGGAGCCGACGTAATCGATATAGGCTTTGCCATCGACATCATACAGATACGCGCCGTCAGCACGTTCGATAAACAGCGGCGTGCCGCCCACGCCGGTAAAGGCGCGCACAGGTGAGTTCACGCCACCCGGAATAAGCTCGCGGGCTGCACTGTAGAGGTTTTCAGACTTGCTCATGGCGTCGTTCCTGGTTCGTATAAAATGATTAAGCCCACTATTCTAAGTGATTCGGGGAAGGTTATGAAATTTTTAGCCTGGTAATGCTTTAAGATTTGTTAAGTAATTTTCAGGAGACGGTGGGGCTGTCTCTGGTAAAATCCACGCGGCTTTTTGTATGACGAATAAGTACAGGACATGAAATCAGATTCTCCGTCTTTTGAAGAACAACAGTTTACGCGCGCCCAGCATCGAATCAGTATTCGACGGCTGCTCAATCGCGATAAAACGCCGCTGGCGATCCTGCTGGCCGCTGCCGTGGTGGGAACACTCGCCGGTCTGGTGGGCGTGGCGTTTGAAAAAGCGGTTAATGCCGTGCTCAACTGGCGAGTGGGAACCGTGGCCGGTTTCGCCGACAGCCGATGGCTGGTCTGGGTTGCGGCGTTCGGGCTGTCGGCGCTGTTTGCCATGGTGGGGTATTTTCTGGTGCGTAAATTTGCGCCGGAGGCGGGCGGGTCCGGCATCCCGGAAATTGAAGGGGCGCTGGAGGAGCTGCGTCCTGTGCGCTGGTGGCGAGTCATTCCGGTGAAATTTATCGGCGGCATGGGTACGCTGGGCGCGGGGATGGTTCTTGGCCGGGAAGGACCCACGGTTCAGCTGGGCGGGAACGTCGGCCGCATGGTGGGCGATCTGTTTCGGATGCGCAGCGCCGAAGCGCGCCATACGCTGCTGGCAACCGGTGCGGCGGCGGGGCTGTCGGCGGCCTTTAACGCGCCGCTGGCGGGCATTTTGTTTATCATCGAAGAGATGCGCGCGCAGTTTCGCTACAACCTGATCTCCATTAAAGCGGTGTTTACCGGCGTCATTATGTCGAGCATTGTGTTTCGCCTCTTTAATGGCGAAGGGGCGGTCATTGAGGTGGGTAAACTGACCAACGCGCCGGTTAACACCCTGTGGCTTTACCTGATCCTCGGCATGATTTTTGGCGTGGTGGGACCGCTGTTTAACACCTTTATCCTGCGCGCTCAGGATATGTTCCAACGTATTCACGGTGGGAATACGACTAAATGGGTGCTGATGGGCGGCCTGCTTGGCGGAATCTGTGGCGTGCTCGGGTTTATCGAGCCAAATGCCGCGGGCGGCGGCTTCGGGCTGATCCCCATTGCGGCGGCGGGGAACTTCAGCGTGGGTCTGCTGCTGTTTATGTTTATCTCCCGCGTCATCACCACGGTATTGTGTTTTTCCTCCGGCGCGCCCGGCGGGATATTCGCCCCGATGCTGGCGCTGGGAACCTTGTTGGGCACCGCGTTTGGTATGGCGGCTGAAGCGGGCTTTCCCGCCTATCACCTTGATGCAGGGACCTTTGCGGTAGCCGGAATGGGGGCGCTGCTGGCCGCCTCCCTGCGCGCGCCGTTGACCGGGATCGTGCTGGTGCTGGAGATGACGGACAATTACCAGCTCATTTTGCCAATGATCATTACCTGTCTCGGGGCGACACTATTAGCCCAGTTCCTGGGTGGAAAACCGCTATACTCCACCATCCTCGCGCGTACCCTGGCAAAACAAGAGGCGGAGCGGGCCGCCGCGCAGAATACTTGAATGAATTACCAGGGTATTAGATAATGACGAAAAGAATTGGGTGAATTTTACCCAATAGCAGTATTCATGGGAGCATAAGATGAGTGATGACGTAGCTGTGCCGCTGGAATTTACCGAAGCAGCAGCCAACAAAGTGAAAACCCTGATTGCCGACGAAGACAATCCGGATCTGAAACTGCGTGTCTATATTACCGGTGGCGGCTGCAGCGGCTTCCAGTACGGTTTTACTTTTGACGATCAGGTTAACGATGGCGATATGACCATTGAGAAACAGGGCGTCGCGCTGGTGGTTGACCCGATGAGCCTGCAGTATCTGGTAGGTGGTTCGGTCGACTACACCGAAGGTCTGGAAGGTTCACGCTTTGTGGTGACCAACCCGAATGCAACAAGCACCTGCGGGTGTGGGTCTTCGTTCAGCATTTAAGCCTGAATGCGGATTGTAGGCCCGGTAAGCGAAGCGCCACCGGGCTTATAAACGACGCCTATCTTGAAGTTTCATCCAGCGCAAACGTCGGCAGCTTCAGGTGCCAGCGTATCGCCGCTAAACGTATCGCCAGCGTCACGATCATCCCCAGCATCGCGGCGTTTTCCAGCGGAATGGCAAAGGTGTAATACGCGGTCGCGTGGACAATGCCGCCCGCAATACAGGCCGTTGCGTAAATTTCAGTACGCAGGATCATCGGCACCTCACGTGCCAGAATGTCGCGAATGATCCCGCCGCCCACGCCGGTTAACACGCCCATGCAGATCGCCACCATCGGACCGGTGCCCGCATTAAACGCCTTATTGACACCAATACCGACAAACACGGCCAGACCGACGGCATCCAGTACCGGCAATATCCATTTTGGTAATCGGCGGGGCTGGCGAACCAGCACAATGGTTAATAAACAGGTGACCATCGCGACCACCAGGTCGGTCGGATCTTTCACCCAAAACACCGGGCCATTGGCCAGCGCCATATCGCGGATTGTCCCGCCGCCCACGGCGGTCACCACGCCCAGCACCAGCACGCCAAACGGATCCATGCGTAGTTTTCCGGCGAGCAGGACGCCGGAGATAGCAAAAACGGCTGTGCCAAGAATATCCAGCCAATAAACGAGCATCGTTAAATCCTCGAAAAGGGTCTTATGTTAGTGACTCTCTGCCAGCGCGGCACAGAGCTGTTTTGCGGCGAGGATAATACGCGGGCTGGCGCGTTCAAACCAGTCGCTGTTGAGGGGTATTACCGGTATTTTTAGCTGCTTTTGCCAGAATTGCTCGATTTTGGGAATTTCGCTCGCATTTCCGACCACCACGATGGCCTGTGGCTGGCGCGCCAGAACCTGCTCACGGCTTACCTGAGGCCACGGTACCCGGCTGGCTGCAAAGATGTTTTCACCGCCACAGACTTCCAGTACCTGATTCTGAATCGACCCTTTACCGGTGGTGAACAGCGGCTGGCTGCCAAACTGCAGGAAGATGCGCTTTTTAACAGGGGTATCGTATCGGGATTTCAGCGCGGCATAGTCGCTGAGCATCTGTTTCGCTGCAGCCTCGGCTTTTTTGGGCGTAGGGCTATAGGGTGCCAGGGCCTGTAGCGCCTGAGCGACCTGCTCAATGCTGACGGCATCAATCCACATGACCTTGATGCCAAGGGAGGTAAGCTGGTTGACCTGCCGCTCGGCGTTTCCGCCGCGCCAGGCCAGCACGAGATCCGGTTTCAGCGCCACGATGCGCTCAAGGTTCATCCCTTGCCAGGTTGCCACCTGTTCAATGCCCGCAGCCTGTGGGGGATAATCCGAAAAGCTGCTCACGCCAACGGGCGTGATCCCGGCGGCAAACGCCAGTTCGGTATTGGCGGGAGAGAGGGTAATCACACGCGGCGCGGCAAAAAGCCACGCCGGTGCGAGCAGAAGCAGGGCGGCCAGCGCCCTGAGGGGATGTTTAGCCACGTGCCAGGTTCTGCACCAGGCGTTCCACCATCACGGTGGACTGTTTTGCCGCAACGGTCAGGAACTCGTCGAAGCTGATGTGGGACTGCTGATCTGCCACGTCAGAGATGGCGCGAACCACTACAAACGGTACGTTGAAATTATGGCAAACGTGCGCGATCGCGGTCGCTTCCATCTCAACGGCCACCGCCTGAGGGAAGTTATGACGGATTTTCGCCAGACCGACGGAGCCATTGATGAACGCATCACCGCTGACAATCAGACCGCGTACCGCGTTGAGGTTGAGCTCCGCAATGCAGGTCTCTGCCGCCGCAATCAGTTTGTCGTCCGCTTTAAACCCTGCCGGGCAGCCCGGAAGCTGGCCGTACTCGTAGCCGAACGCGGTGACGTCCGCATCGTGATAGCGCGCTTCGTCGGAAACAACGATGTCACCCACTTTCAGCGTCGGCGCCAGGCCGCCCGCAGAGCCGGTATTCACGATCACGTCCGGCTTGCAGCGCTCAAGCAGCAGGGTGGCACCCAGCGCCGCAGCGACTTTACCGATGCCTGATTTCAGCAGAGCCACGTCAACACCGTTTAGCTGACCGGTATAGATCTCACAACCCCCCAGAGAGAGGGTCTGACGGTTCTCAATTTTGTCACGCAGAAGCGTAACTTCTTCTTCCATTGCACCAATAATGCCGATTTTCATAGATTTACTCGCGATGTGCCTTGTTAAGATGCATAGTCTATCATGCGGTTAAGGGGAAACGCATTCTCACGCGGGGGAGCACATGTCACCAATCGATTTTCGCACCAAAATTAACTGGCACCGACGTTTCCGTTCGCCGCAGGGCGACAAGAGCGAACATGAGATCCTGCGTATCTTCGAAAGCGATCGCGGGCGGATCATTAACTCGCCCGCCATCCGCCGTCTGCAGCAAAAGACCCAGGTCTTTCCGCTGGAGCGTAACGCCGCGGTGCGCACGCGCTTAACCCACTCCATGGAGGTGCAGCAGGTCGGGCGCTACATCGCCAAAGAGATTTTAAGCCGTCTCAAAGAGCAGCGCTTACTGGAAACCTATGGTCTGGACGAGCTGACGGGGCCTTTTGAGAGCATCGTTGAGATGGCCTGCCTGATGCATGACATCGGCAACCCGCCTTTCGGTCACTTTGGAGAGGCGGCTATCAATGACTGGTTTAAGCAACGGCTTTACCCTTCGGATGCGGTAAGCCAGCCGCTGAGCGACGACCGCTGCATCGTACGCGATTTACGCCTGCGTGAAGGTGAAGAGGGGCTGAACGATCTGCGCCGCAAGGTGCGCCAGGACCTCTGTCACTTTGAGGGTAACGCGCAGGGGATCCGGCTGGTGCATTCCCTGATGCGTATGAACCTGACCTGGGCGCAGGTCGGCTGCATTCTTAAATATACGCGCCCCGCGTGGTGGATGGGGGAGACGCCCGCGTCCCACAGTTATTTAATGAAAAAACCGGGCTATTACCTTTCCGAAGAGGCTTATATTGAACGGTTACGTAAAGAACTTTCATTGACGCCAAACGGCCGTTTTCCATTGACCTGGATTATGGAAGCCGCCGATGATATTTCCTATTGCGTGGCCGATCTGGAAGACGCCGTTGAGAAAAGAATTTTCAGCGTCGAGGAGCTTTATCAGCATCTTTATACGGCCTGGGGCACCCATGAAAAAGGCTCGCTGTTTGCGCAGGTTGTCGAAAATGCCTGGGAAAAATCGCGCTCAAATACATTAAGCCGCAGTACGGAAGACCAGTTCTTTATGTATTTGCGGGTCAATACATTAAATAAGCTGGTGCCGTACGCGGCGTCACGCTTTATTGATAATTTGCCGCTGATTTTCAGCGGGGAATTCAACCACGCCCTGCTGGAAGATGACAGCAGTTTCAGCCAGCTCCTCGAGCTTTATAAACATGTGGCGATGCGGCATGTATTCAGCCATCCGGATGTCGAACAGTTAGAGCTGCAGGGATATAGGGTGATCAGTGGGTTACTGGAAATTTATGCTCCGCTGCTCCAGCTGTCGGTCGACGAATTCAGCGAGCTGGTGGAACACGAGCGCGTGCGCCGTATTCCCATTGAATCACGACTTTATCAAAAACTTTCTACCCGACACCGTCTGGCGTATGTCGAAGCGATTGGCAAGCTGGATCGCCAGTCACCGCAGTGGCCGGTGATGGAATATTATTACCGCTGCCGTCTTATCCAGGACTATATCAGCGGCATGACGGATTTGTATGCCTGGGATGAATATCGCAAGCTGATGGCGGTGGAATAACCCGGAGTTTTGTAAAGACGGCCAATAAATTTTTACCTTTTCCATAAACTTATCGCCGGAACTAAGCGGTATAAAACGAATCTGAGTTACACAGCAATTTTGCGTTACCTGTAAATCGAGATTGAGAAACATGAAAAAAACCACATTAGCAATGAGTGCACTGGCTCTGAGTTTAGGTTTAGCGCTGTCTCCTCTGACTGCTACTGCAGCCGAGACCGCGTCGTCGGCAGCAACCGCGCAGCAGATGCCAAGCCTGGCACCGATGCTCGAAAAAGTGATGCCATCGGTGGTGAGTATTAACGTTGAGGGTAGCACGACCGTCAATACGCCGCGCATGCCGCGTAACTTCCAGCAGTTCTTCGGCGACAACTCGCCGTTCTGCCAGGACGGTTCGCCATTCCAGAGCTCTCCGTTCTGTCAGGGCGGTGGCGCAGGGGATGACAGCCAGGGCGGCGGCCAGCAACAGAAATTCATGGCGCTTGGCTCGGGGGTAATCATTGATGCAGCGAAAGGCTATGTCGTCACCAACAACCACGTTGTTGATAACGCGAGCAGCATTAAGGTTCAGCTGAGCGATGGCCGTAAGTTTGACGCCAAAGTGGTCGGCAAAGATCCACGCTCCGACATCGCGCTGATCCAGATTCAGGATCCGAAAAACCTGACGGCGATTAAAATTGCCGACTCCGACGCGCTGCGCGTGGGTGACTATACCGTGGCGATCGGTAACCCGTTCGGTCTGGGTGAAACCGTGACCTCGGGTATCGTCTCTGCACTGGGCCGCAGCGGCCTCAATGCCGAAAACTATGAAAACTTCATCCAGACGGATGCAGCGATCAACCGCGGTAACTCCGGCGGCGCGCTGGTGAACCTGAACGGCGAGCTGATCGGTATCAACACCGCGATCCTGGCACCGGACGGCGGCAACATCGGGATCGGCTTTGCTATCCCAAGTAACATGGTGAAAAACCTGACCGCGCAGATGGTGCAGTATGGCCAGGTGAAACGCGGTGAGCTGGGTATCCTGGGTACGGAACTGAACTCCGAACTGGCTAAGGCAATGAAAGTTGACGCCCAGCGCGGGGCATTCGTCAGCCAGGTGATGCCGAACTCCTCTGCGGCGAAAGCGGGCATTAAAGCGGGGGATGTGATCACCTCCCTGAACGGTAAACCGATCAGCAGCTTTGCTGCCCTGCGTGCGGAAGTCGGCTCTATGCCTATCGGCAGCAAAGTGACCCTTGGTCTGCTGCGCGACGGCAAGGCGGTTAACGTCAGCCTGGAGCTGCAGCAGAGCAGCCAGAATCAGGTGGACTCCAGCACCATCTTCAGCGGTATTGAAGGTGCCGAGATGAGCAACAAAGGCGCAGATAAAGGCGTAGTGGTGAATAACGTGAAAGCGAATTCACCGGCAGCCCGTATTGGCCTGAAAAAAGGCGATGTGATCATGGGCGCTAACCAGCAGCCGGTGAAAAACATCGCTGAACTGCGTAAGATCCTCGACAGCAAACCTTCCGTGCTGGCGCTGAATATCCAGCGTGGGGACACCTCTATTTACCTGCTGATGCAGTAATCCTCTGAAGCCCCTGTTCGCAGGGGCTTTTCTCGTTTCTGTGACCTTTCACACAAGTCCACACTTCTTCCTCTCTCTTTGTGCATCTGCACAATGCGGGCGCCGCTGAACTTCCCTATGCTTGAGCTCTGCTCACGGGAGGGTTCTATGGCTGGCTGGCATCTTGATACCAAAATGGCGCAGGATATTGTGGCGCGCACCATGCGCATCATTGATACCAATATCAACGTAATGGATGCCCGCGGGCGCATTATTGGCAGTGGCGATCGCGAGCGTATTGGGGAATTGCACGAAGGCGCGCTGCTGGTGCTCTCCCAGGGGCGCGTGGTTGATATAGACGATGCGGTAGCGAAACATCTGCACGGCGTCCGTCAGGGCATCAATTTACCGCTGCGCCTTGAAGGCGAGATTGTGGGGGTCATCGGCCTCACCGGCGAGCCCGAGTCACTGCGAAAATACGGTGAGCTGGTCTGCATGACGGCGGAGATGATGCTCGAGCAGTCGCGGCTGATGCACCTGCTGGCTCAGGACAGCCGCCTGCGCGAAGAGCTGGTGATGAACCTTATTCAGGCAGAGGAGCATACGCCTGCGCTGAGCGAGTGGGCGCAGCGTCTGGGGATCGATCTGAACCAGCCGCGCGTGGTGGCGGTCATTGAGGTCGACAGCGGCCAGCTGGGCGTAGACAGCGCGATGGCCGAGCTGCAGCAGCTGCAAAATGCACTGGCGACGCCGGAACGCGACAACCTGGTGGCGATCGTCTCTCTGACGGAGATGGTGGTGCTCAAACCGGCGCTCAATGCGTTTGGCCGCTGGGATGCGGACGATCATCGCCGTCGCGTGGAGCAGTTAATTTCCCGTATGAAAGAGAATGGTCAGCTGCGTTTTCGCGTTGCGCTGGGCAACTACTTTACCGGGCCGGGCAGTATCGCCCGCTCCTGGCGTACCGCGCGAACCACCATGATGGTGGGCAAGCAGCGAATGCCGGAAAGCCGCAGTTATTTTTATCAGGACCTGATGCTGCCGGTGCTGCTCGACAGCCTGCGCGGGGGCTGGCAGGCCAATGAGCTGGCGCGGCCATTAGCGCGTCTGAAAGCCATGGATAACAACGGCCTGCTGCGCCGGACACTGCAGGCGTGGTTCCGTCATAACGTGCAGCCGCTGGCGACGTCAAAAGCGCTGTTTATCCACCGCAATACCCTGGAGTATCGGTTAAATCGAATTTCAGAGCTGACGGGGTTAGATCTGGGAAATTTCGATGACAGGCTGCTGCTGTATGTGGCGCTGCAGTTGGATGAACAGAGATGATGCTGTTTGCCGGGTGGCGGCTTCGCCTTACCCGGCCTACATGCGTTCGTAGGCCCGGTAAGCGAAGCGCCACCGGGCAATAAAACGGCTTATTTGTTGCGGGTTAACTTCTCAAGATCCGCTTCAATCTCGCTGATCTTATTGGTAACAACGCTTTCAAGGTGACGCAGATCGTCAAGGATCTTGCGCTTGAGATCGACTTCGGTGCGGTCGCGCTGGCAGATCTGATCGAGTTCATCGATCACATAGCGCAGGTTAGGGCTGATTTCCTGTACTTCTTTGTATCCCTGTCCTACACCGTCAGCAACAACGGTCTTACGCTGGCGTGGGTATTTAAACTTCACGCTTTTGGCGAAAAACTCTCCTTTGTCCTTGTGAAAATAGATTTTCAAAATATCGTTATTGGCTTCCTGGCGGAGGCTGTAACGATCAATTTCATCAGGATTGGTAATGCCCAGACTTTTCAGATTATCGTACATAGCGGTACCCTTGATCTCAACATAACCTTTGAATAATTAACGAAAAAATCTATTTTCGCCACCCTCAGATATAAAAAAAGCGGGGTTGCCCCCGCTTTTTGTTATACCCGATTAATCGATGGTGCGCAGCAATTCGTTGATGCCCACTTTACCGCGCGTTTTCGCATCCACTTTCTTCACGATAACCGCACAGTACAGGCTGTATTTGCCATCTTTGGACGGCAGGTTGCCGGAAACCACCACGGAGCCCGCCGGAACGCGACCGTAATGCACTTCGCCGGTTTCACGGTCGTAAATACGGGTGCTCTGGCCGATGTAAACGCCCATGGAGATCACGGAACCTTCTTCCACGATCACGCCTTCCACCACTTCTGAACGCGCGCCGATGAAGCAGTTATCTTCGATGATGGTTGGGTTAGCCTGCAGTGGTTCCAGAACACCGCCGATGCCCACGCCGCCGGACAGGTGAACGTTTTTACCGATCTGTGCGCAGGAACCAACCGTTGCCCATGTATCCACCATGGTGCCTTCATCAACGTAGGCACCGATGTTCACGTAGGATGGCATCAGCACGGTGTTGCGTGCGATGAAGGCACCCTGACGCACCGCCGCAGGCGGCACCACGCGGAAACCTTCTTTCTGGAAACGCGCTTCGTCGTAGTCAGCGAACTTCATTGGCACTTTATCGAAGTAGCGGCTTTCTGCTCCGTCGATAACCTGGTTATCGTTGATGCGGAAAGAGAGCAGCACGGCTTTCTTCAGCCATTGATGAGTGACCCACTGACCGTCGATTTTTTCTGCCACGCGCAGTGCGCCGGAATCCAGCAGGGAAATCACCTGGTTTACCGCTTCACGGGTCACGGTATCCACATTTGCCGGGGTAATCTCGGCGCGACGCTCAAAAGCGGACTCAATAACGTTCTGTAACTGCTGCATTGTTTACTCTTTCCATTTCACTAAAAAACATATCACCCTTTATCGTTTGGATTGAGGGCTGCTGTCAACCGTTGTTGCACTTCAAGCTGCAGGTCATTATTAAGGGCACGCCGGTCGGCGGTGGCGATTATAAATAAATCTTCTACTCGCTCGCCAATCGTTGTAATTCGGGCCCCATGAAGCGAAATTCCCAGATCGGCAAAAACCTGGCCGACGCGGGCGAGCAGCCCTGGCTGGTCGAGCGCGATCAGCTCCAGGAACGATTTACGATCGGTGTGGGTCGGCAGGAAATTGACCTCGGTATCCACGGTAAAGTGGCGCAATTTTGCCGGCTGGCGACGCGGCTGCGGGGGCTGCCAGCTGCGCTGGGTAATCGCCTGCTCCAGACCAAAACGTATCCCTTCATGCCTGTCCGACGACAGCGGGCTGCCGTCCGGCTCCAGCACGATAAAGGTATCCATGGCCATGCCGTCGCGGGTGGTGAAAATCTGCGCGTCATGCACGCTCAGGTTACGCCTGTCCAGCTCGGCGCAGACGGCAGCAAACAGATAAGGCCGGTCCGGGCTCCAGATGAAAATCTCCGTTCCGCCGCGCGTGGCCTGCGGGCTTAGCAGGATCATCGGCTGGGACAGATCGTGCTTGAGCAGATGCCGCGCGTGCCACGCCAGCTGGTTTGGGCTGTGGCGGACAAAATAGTTGGCGCGGCAGCGGGCCCAAATCTGATGTAGCGCCTCTTCATCAATGTTATCCATCCGCAGCAGCGCCAGCGCCTGAAGCTGGTGGTGACGCACGCGCTCGCGCATGTCCGGCGTGTTCTGCATCCCGCGACGCAGCTGTTTTTCGGTAGCGAAGTACAGCTCGCGCAGCAGGCTCTGCTTCCAGCTGTTCCACAGGGTTTCGTTGGTGGCGCAAATATCCGCCACCGTCAGGCAGACCAGATAGCGCAGGCGGTTTTCCGTCTGAACTTCTTCCGCGAACTGCTTAATGACTTCCGGGTCCTGAATGTCCCGACGCTGCGCGGTGACCGACATCAGCAGGTGATGGCGTACCAGCCAGGCCACCAGCTGCGTTTCACGTGAGTTGAGGCCGTGCAGCTCGGCAAATTTCAGCACGTCCTGGGCGCCCAGCACCGAGTGGTCACCGCCGCGGCCTTTGGCGATGTCGTGGAACAGGGCGGCAATCAGGATCAGTTCCGGATGGGTCAGGCGCGGCCACAGCTCCACGCACAGCGGGTGGCGGGAGCGCGTCTCTTCTTTGGCAAAGCTTTCCAGCTTGAGCATCACGCGGATGGTGTGTTCATCCACCGTGTAGGCGTGGAACAGGTCGAACTGCATCTGCCCAACGATGTGCGACCACTGCGGCATATAGGCCCACAGCACGCTGTGGCGGTGCATCGGCAGCAGCCCGCGGCTGACGGCACCCGGATGGCGGAGCATGCTCAGGAACAGCGAGCGCGCTTCCGGGATGTAACACAAAGGCTGCGTCAGATGGCGGCGCGCGTGGCGCAGATGGCGCAGGGTGGTGGAATAGATCCCGGTGATGGTGCTGTTGCGCACCATGGTGTAGAACATCCGCAGGATCGCTTCCGGCTCGCGGATAAACAGCGTTTCGTCGCGCAGATCGATAAGCGTACCGCGCAGCTGGAATTCGTCATCAATCGGGCGCGGCTTTTCGTCCGCCGTCAGGGCCAGAATGGCCTCGTCGAACAGCTGCAACAGCATCTGGTTCAGCTCGGTCACCCGGCGGGTGACGCGGAAGAAATCCTTCATCATCTGCTCAACCGGCTCGTTACCTTCGCCCTGGTAATTCAGGCGCTGCGCCACGCTGAGCTGGCGGTCAAACAGCAGACGGTTATCGTAGCGGGTGACTTCCAGATGCAGGGCAAAGCGGATGCGCCACAGCAGGTGCAGACACTCGTTGAGCTCGTTACGCTCGGCCTCGGTCAGGAAGCCAAAGCCGACCATCTCGTCCAGCGAGGTGGCGCCGAAATGGCGACGGGCGACCCACTGTAACGTGTGGATGTCGCGCAGGCCGCCGGGGCTGCTTTTAATGTCAGGCTCAAGGTTATAGCTGGTGCCGTGGTAGCGCTGGTGGCGCTGGTTTTGCTCCTCGACCTTCGCGGCGAAGAACTTTTCTGACGGCCAGAAGCCGTCGCTGAAGATGTGTTTTTGCAGCTCCAGGAACAGCGCGACGTCGCCAATCAGCAGACGGGTTTCAATCAGGTTGGTGGCAACGGTCAGGTCCGATAGCCCTTCCAGCAGACACTCTTCCAGGGTGCGCACGCTGTGGCCGACTTCCAGCTTCACGTCCCAGAGCAGGGTCAGAAGCTCGCCGATTTTTTGCGCCTGTTCGTCCGGCAGCTTTTTGCGGCTTAGGATCAGGAGATCGATATCGGAAAGCGGATGCAGCTCACCGCGGCCATAGCCCCCGACGGCAACCAGCGCGACGTCGCTAACCTGCCCGAAACCGTAGTCGATCCACAGACGCTGCAGGAGCTGGTCGATAAACTCGGTGCGCGCCTCAATGAGCTGCTCGGCAGACACGCCTGCATCGAACGCGCTACCCAGCCAGCGATGGAAAACATCCATATGGGCTTTAATATGCGCGCAGGTCAGCTCGTGCGGCGGCCAGACGCCCGGGTTATCGGGCTGGTCGGGGAGGGTGGGAAGGGCTGTGTTAGCATACTGTTCGGGTAAAAGATTACTCATCGTGCGCCACCCATAAGAAAAAGCTATCGCCATTAAAAAAGCCGGCATTTGCCGGCTTCTTATCACTCAATGTTCGTCAGTATCGCCGGGATGGTGTCATCCTTGCGCAACGTCATAATTTCGCAGCCGTTGTCTGTTACCACAATAGTATGCTCGTACTGGGCAGACAAGCTTCTGTCTTTGGTTTTCACCGTCCAGCCGTCTTTCATGGTGCGGATGCGGTAGTCACCGGCGTTGACCATTGGCTCGATGGTGAAGGTCATGCCCTTTTGCAGCACAACGCCGCCGTCGTCTGCATCGTAGTGCAGAACCTGCGGCTCTTCATGGAAGACGCGGCCAATACCGTGACCGCAGTATTCGCGCACCACGGAGAACCCTTCCGCTTCCACAAATTTCTGAATTGCGGCGCCGATAGTACGCAGGCGAATACCCGGCTTCACCATTTTCAGCGCCAGGTAGAGGCTGTCCTGGGTGACTTTGCACAGGCGCTCGCCCAGGATGGTCGGCTTGCCAACGATGAACATTTTTGAGGTGTCACCGTGGTACTCGTCTTTAATGACGGTCACGTCGATGTTGACGATATCGCCGTCTTTCAGCAGTTTTTCATCGTCAGGAATGCCGTGGCACACCACTTCATTAATAGAGATGCAGACGGATTTTGGGAAACCGTGGTAGCCGAGGCAGGCGGAAACCGCGTGCTGCTCGTTCACGATATAGTCGTTACAGATGCGGTCCAGTTCACCCGTGCTGACGCCCGGCTTCACGAACGGCTCGATCATTTCCAGCACTTCCGCGGCCAGACGACCGGCGACGCGCATCTTTTCAATTTCTTCAGGTGTCTTAATAGAGATAGCCATGTAATCTGTCCATCGGTGTCGATTTTTTCGACAATACTAGTCTAAGTGTCGTCAATGGTATCAGTCAGGCACGCTCCGTGCCAAATTGAGAATCATTAACAGCACACTCCGCCAACAACTGTTGGTTTCTGGTCGTGTTTTGTGGTATAAAGCGCGCCGGACTTCCGATCCATCTCAGATACACAGGCTGGACGGGAGCGACAAATCTCACTTTGTGTAACAACACACACGTATCGGCACATATTCCGGGGTGCCCTTCGGGGTCGGTAATATGGGATACGTGGAGGCATAACCCCAACTTTCAATATAGAGGTTTTAAACATGGCAACTGTTTCCATGCGCGACATGCTCAAGGCTGGTGTTCACTTTGGTCACCAGACCCGTTACTGGAACCCGAAAATGAAGCCTTTCATCTTCGGCGCACGTAACAAAGTTCACATCATCAACCTTGAGAAAACTGTACCAATGTTCAACGAAGCCCTGGCTGAGCTGAACAAGATCTCTTCCCGTAAAGGTAAGATTCTGTTCGTTGGTACTAAGCGCGCTGCAAGCGAAGCTGTGAAAGATGCTGCTAACAGCTGCGACCAGTTCTTCGTGAACCATCGCTGGTTGGGCGGCATGCTGACCAACTGGAAAACTGTTCGTCAGTCCATCAAGCGCCTGAAAGATCTGGAAACCCAGTCTCAGGACGGTACTTTCGACAAGCTGACTAAGAAAGAAGCGCTGATGCGCACTCGTGAACTGGACAAGCTGGAAAACAGCCTGGGCGGTATCAAAGATATGGGCGGCCTGCCAGACGCGCTGTTCGTAATCGATGCAGACCACGAGCACATCGCTATCAAAGAAGCTAACAACCTGGGTATCCCGGTATTCGCTATCGTTGATACCAACTCCGATCCGGACGGTGTTGACTTCGTTATCCCGGGTAACGACGACGCAATCCGTGCTGTTAGCCTGTACCTGAGCGCTGTAGCTGCTACCGTTCGTGAAGGCCGTTCCCAGGATCTGGCTTCTCAGGCGGAAGAAAGCTTCGTAGAAGCTGAATAATAAGGTTTTACCCCTTATTAGTACCGTGTATGAATAGGGGCCCATTACCGGCCCCTTTTTTCAATTTACACTGTTTGGCCCCCGGCCGGGCAGTTCACATCTCCCGAGGATTTAAGAATGGCTGAAATTACCGCATCCCTGGTAAAAGAGCTGCGCGAGCGTACTGGCGCAGGCATGATGGATTGCAAAAAAGCGCTGACTGAAGCGAACGGCGACATCGAGCTGGCAATCGAAAACATGCGTAAATCCGGTGCGATCAAAGCAGCTAAAAAAGCAGGCAACGTTGCTGCTGACGGCGTGATCATCACTAAGATCGACGGCACCTACGGCATCATTCTGGAAGTTAACTGCCAGACTGACTTCGTTGCTAAAGATGGTGGTTTCCAGGCATTTGCTAACAAAGTTCTGGACGCAGCGGTTGCTGGCAAAATCACTGACGTTGAAGTTCTGAAAGCACAGTTCGAAGAAGAGCGTGTTGCGCTGGTTGCTAAAATCGGTGAGAACATCAACATCCGTCGCGTTGCTTCTCTGGAAGGCGACGTTCTGGGTTCTTACCAGCACGGTGCTCGTATCGGTGTTCTGGTTGCGGCTAAAGGCGCTGACGAAGAGCTGGTTAAACAGCTGGCAATGCACATCGCTGCAAGCAAGCCAGAATTCGTTAAGCCAGAAGACGTGTCTGCTGAAGTGGTAGAGAAAGAGTACCAGGTTCAGCTGGACATCGCGATGCAGTCTGGTAAACCAAAAGAAATCGCAGAGAAAATGGTTGAAGGCCGCATGAAGAAATTCACCGGCGAAGTTTCTCTGACTGGCCAGCCATTCGTAATGGACCCAAGCAAATCTGTTGCTCAGCTGCTGAAAGAGCACAACGCTGACGTAACTGGCTTCATCCGCTTCGAAGTGGGCGAAGGCATCGAGAAAGTTGAGACTGACTTCGCAGCAGAAGTTGCTGCAATGTCCAAGCAGTCTTAATGATTGAAAAGGAGCCGCCTGAGGGCGGCTTCTTTTTGTCACCCGTCACAGGAAATCAGACAGGCTCCAGTATCGCTGTACTGATTTGCGGCATATCATGTCGCCAGAATTAACCCCCATCTTAATCGTTGACAGTCTCAGGAAAGAAACATGGCTACCAATGCAAAACCCGTGTACAAACGCATTCTGCTTAAGCTGAGTGGCGAAGCGCTGCAGGGATCGGAAGGCTTCGGTATTGACGCAAGCATCCTTGATCGCATGGCACAGGAAATCAAAGAACTGGTCGAACTGGGCATCCAGGTTGGCGTGGTCATTGGCGGTGGCAACCTTTTCCGTGGTGCTGGTCTGGCGAAAGCGGGGATGAACCGCGTTGTGGGCGACCACATGGGTATGCTGGCAACCGTGATGAATGGCCTGGCGATGCGTGATGCGCTCCATCGCGCCTATGTGAACGCCCGCCTGATGTCCGCGATCCCCCTGAATGGCGTATGCGATAATTACAGCTGGGCAGAAGCTATCAGCCTGCTGCGCAACAACCGCGTGGTGATCCTCTCCGCCGGTACGGGTAACCCGTTCTTTACGACCGATTCCGCTGCCTGCCTGCGCGGTATCGAGATCGAAGCTGATGTGGTACTGAAAGCGACCAAAGTCGATGGCGTGTTTACTGCCGACCCGGCAAAAGATCCTTCTGCCACCATGTACGATCAGCTGAGCTACAGCGAAGTGCTGGATAAAGAGCTGAAAGTGATGGATCTTGCCGCCTTCACGCTGGCTCGCGACCACAAATTGCCAATTCGTGTCTTCAACATGAACAAACCTGGCGCACTGCGTCGCGTGGTCATGGGCGAAAAAGAAGGCACTTTGATCACGGAATAATTTCCGTTGACGATAAATACAGGTAAGATTCCGCTTTATTTTGTAGTGGTATCTTACCCGGGCGCGCCTTTGGCGTTGTCATGAATTAAACGCGACTATACTTAGCACACCTGTAGCGCTGTGCTGGCGGATAGTCTGCCTGAGACAAGTTTTCAAGGATTCGTAACGTGATTAACGACATCAGAAAAGATGCTGAAGTACGCATGGAAAAATGCGTAGAAGCGTTCAAAACCCAAATCAGCAAAATCCGTACTGGCCGTGCTTCCCCAAGCCTGCTGGATGGCATCATCGTCGAGTACTACGGTACGCCAACCCCTCTGCGTCAGCTGGCGAGCGTGACGGTAGAAGATACCCGTACGCTGAAAATCAACGTATTCGATCGTTCTATGGGCCCGGCGGTTGAGAAAGCGATCATGGCGTCTGACCTCGGTCTGAACCCAAGCTCTGCGGGTGCTGACATCCGCGTTCCACTGCCACCGCTGACCGAAGAGCGTCGTAAAGACCTGATCAAAGTGGTACGTGGCGAAGCTGAGCAGGGTCGTGTATCCGTGCGTAACGTCCGTCGCGACGCGAATGATAAAGTAAAAGCGCTGCTGAAAGAAAAAGAGATCAGTGAAGATGACGATCGTCGTTCCCAGGACGACATTCAGAAAATGACTGACGCTGCCATCAAGAAAATTGATGCGGCGCTGGCAGATAAAGAAGCGGAACTGATGCAGTTCTGATTTCTGTCGTACACTGATAAACGCCGTTCAGAGGGACTTTGGGTCTTGCTGGCGGCGTTTTGCTTTTATCTGGTCTAACTTTTCGGGCATCTCATGAAGCATTTAACACTCCTTGGCTCAACCGGCTCCATCGGTTGCAGCACTCTCGACGTTGTTCGCCATAATCCTGAACTTTACACCGTGACAGCGCTGGTGGCCGGTAAGAATGTGCAGCGAATGGTTGAGCAGTGCCTGGAGTTTACGCCCCGCTATGCGGTGATGGATGACGAAGAGAGCGCGCGCCTGCTGAAAGCACAGCTGCTTGAGAAGGGCAGTCGAACCGAGGTGCTGAGTGGCCAACAGGCGGCCTGCGAGATGGCGGCGCTGGATGAGGTGGATCAGGTGATGGCGGCCATTGTCGGGGCGGCAGGATTATTGCCGACGCTTGCCGCGATTGATGCCGGTAAGGACGTTCTGCTGGCCAATAAAGAGTCGCTGGTCACCTGCGGACGCCTGTTCATGGAGGCGGTGAAGCAGCGCGGCGCGCGTCTTTTGCCCGTCGACAGCGAGCACAACGCGATTTTTCAGAGTTTACCGCAACCTTTTCAACAGAACCTGGGGTACGCTGACCTGGAGCAGAATGGCGTCGTGTCGATTCTGCTTACCGGGTCTGGTGGCCCGTTCCGTGAAACGCCACTGTCTGAACTGCGTGCGATGACGCCGGATCAGGCGTGCCGTCATCCGAACTGGTCGATGGGGCGTAAAATCTCCGTTGACTCTGCCACCATGATGAACAAAGGTCTGGAATACATTGAAGCGCGCTGGCTGTTTAATGCGT
The DNA here is from genome assembly GCF_001729805.1 of Enterobacter roggenkampii. Classification (NCBI taxonomy): domain Bacteria; kingdom Pseudomonadati; phylum Pseudomonadota; class Gammaproteobacteria; order Enterobacterales; family Enterobacteriaceae; genus Enterobacter; species Enterobacter roggenkampii. Next base: position 849,682 of record NZ_CP017184.1, read on the forward strand.
CAGCGAAACAGATGGAAGTACTGATTCACCCGCAATCGGTGATTCATTCGATGGTGCGTTATCAGGATGGCAGCGTGCTGGCGCAGCTGGGTGAACCGGATATGCGTACGCCGATTGCCCATTCCATGGCGTGGCCGAATCGAGTGAAGTCCGGCGTGAAGCCGCTTGATTTCTGCAAGCTAAGTTCCCTGACGTTCAGTGAACCAGACTACGACCGCTACCCTTGTCTGAAGCTTGCAATGACGGCCTTTGACCAGGGGCAGGCGGCGACAACGGCACTGAATGCAGCCAATGAAATTACCGTTGAAGCATTTCTGAATCAGCAAATTCGTTTTACCGATATTGCGGCGTTAAATTTATCGGTACTGGAGATGATGGATTTGCGCGAACCACAGAGCGTGGAAGAGGTGCTGGCGGTGGATGCAGCTGCGCGTAATATTGCGCGCCAACAGGTGACACGTCTCGCAAGCTGGTGATAAAGCAACCACTAGTCGTCGTGCTATTTGTTAGCGTTGGGCTTCAGTGATATAGTCTGCGCCACCTGATCGCAGGTATTTGACTTTACGTGGTCAGGTGAGCCGTGGTTTGACACGGCTTTTTTATGTATCGGCTTCAGTATTCCTGAGTACCGTTAAATCCTTTTCAGGGACAAAAAACGCGTTATGTTGTCTGCGAATCAACCAATAAGCGAAAACTTGCCAGCTCATGGCTGCCGTCATGTAGCAATCATTATGGATGGCAATGGCCGCTGGGCGAAAAGACAAGGGAAGATACGAGCCTTTGGGCATAAAGCTGGGGCGAAATCCGTTCGCCGCGCCGTTTCTTTTGCCGCCAATAACGGCATTGATGCGTTAACGCTCTATGCTTTTAGCAGTGAAAACTGGAATCGACCGCTGCAGGAAGTGACTGCGTTGATGGAATTGTTTGTGTGGGCGCTAGACAGCGAAGTAAAAAGCCTGCACCGCCACAACGTCCGCCTGCGTATCATTGGCGATACCAGTCGTTTTAACTCACGTTTGCAGGAACGGATTCGTAAAGCAGAGGCGCTGACTGAAAATAATACCGGTCTGACGCTGAATATTGCGGCGAATTACGGCGGACGCTGGGATATTATCCAGGGCGTTCGGCATCTCGCCGAACAGGTTCAGGAAGGGGTATTGAGACCCGACCAAATTGATGAAGAAGCGCTGAGCAAGCAAATCTGCATGAATGAACTGGCACCTGTGGATTTAGTAATTAGGACAGGGGGAGAACATCGCATAAGTAACTTTTTGATATGGCAAATTGCCTATGCCGAACTTTACTTTACAGATGTTCTTTGGCCCGATTTTGATGAACAAGACTTTGAAGGTGCGCTGCATGCCTTTGCCAATCGAGAGCGTCGTTTCGGCGGCACCGAGCCTGGTGGCGACAACGCCTGATGGGGGTAGCTTTTGCTGAAGTATCGCCTGATTTCCGCTTTTGTATTAATACCCATTGTCATTGCGGCGCTGTTTTTACTGCCCCGGTGGGATTCGCTATTGTTACGCTGGTGGTGTGCATGCTCGCCGCGTGGGAATGGGGACAGTTTAGCGGCTTTACCTCGCGTACGCAGCGAGTATGGCTTGCGGTACTTTGTGGCTTTATTCTGGCCGTAATGCTGTTCACGTTGCCTGAATATCATCATGATATTCATCAGCCTCTGGTGGCTGGTTCCTTGTGGATATCGTTGGCCTGGTGGGTTGCCGCGCTGTTGCTGGTGCTGTTTTATCCCGGCTCCGCGGCGTTGTGGCGTCATTCAAAAGTGCTGCGACTGATTTTTGGTTTGCTCACTATTATTCCTTTTTTCTGGGGTATGGTTGCGCTGCGCGCCTGGCACTACGACGAAAACCACTACAGCGGTGCGATCTGGCTGCTTTATGTGATGATTCTCGTCTGGGGGGCTGACTCCGGGGCCTATATGTTTGGTAAACTATTTGGCAAACATAAGCTGGCACCGAAGGTTTCTCCGGGCAAAACCTGGCAAGGATTTATCGGCGGTTTGTTTACGGCCGCGATCATCTCCTGGGGCTACGGCGTCTGGGCGAATCTTGAAGTGGCACCATCAATACTGCTGGTGTGCTCGATTTTTGCTGCGCTTGCCTCCGTGCTCGGTGATTTAACCGAAAGTATGTTCAAGCGTGAAGCAGGGATTAAGGACAGTGGACACCTGATTCCAGGGCATGGCGGTATACTGGATCGCATTGATAGCCTGACAGCGGCTGTTCCAGTGTTTGCGTGTTTGCTTTTACTGGTATTCGGGACGATTTAACGGAAGGTTTTATGCTGAGCATTCTCTGGAATCTGGCGGCGTTCATAGTTGCACTGGGTGTACTGATTACCGTGCATGAATTTGGCCATTTCTGGGTTGCTCGCCGATGTGGCGTGCGCGTAGAGCGGTTTTCCATCGGTTTTGGTAAATCACTCTGGACGCGCACCGACCGCCACGGTACGCAATTTGTCATCGCCCTTATCCCGCTGGGCGGCTACGTCAAAATGCTCGACGAACGCGTCGAGCCTGTCGCGCCTGAACTGCGACACAGCGCATTCAACAATAAAACCGTTGGACAACGCGCCGCCATCATCGCTGCCGGACCGGTAGCCAACTTCATCTTTGCGATTTTCGCTTACTGGCTGGTGTTTATCATCGGCGTCCCTGGCGTGCGTCCGGTAGTAGGTGACATTGCCCCCAACTCCATCGCGGCGAGTGCGCAAATTACATCCGGGATGGAACTTAAAGCGATTGATGGCATCGAAACCCCTGATTGGGATGCCGTGCGACTGCAGCTGGTTGCTAAAATTGGCGATCCGCAGACCACCATCAGCGTATCGCCATTTGGGTCAGACGCCCGTCAGGACAAAGTGCTCGATTTACGTCAATGGCGTTTCGAGCCAGACAAAGAGGATCCCGTCGCTGCGCTGGGCATTCGTCCGCGCGGCGCGCAGATCGAGCCGGTATTAGCCGAAGTACAGGCAAACTCGGCGGCGAGCAAAGCGGGTTTGCAAGCAGGCGACAGGATCGTTAAAGTCGATGGTCAACCATTAACAGAGTGGATGACCTTTGTTACTCTGGTGCGCGATAATCCGGGTACGTCTCTCGCGCTGGAAGTTGAAAGGCAGGGCAGTCCGCTTTCGCTGACGCTGATCCCGGATACGAAGTCGGTCGGCAAGAAGGCAGAAGGGTTTGCAGGCGTTGTGCCAAAAGTGATCCCGCTGCCAGATGAGTACAAGACAATACGCCAGTATGGGCCGTTCAGCGCCATCCTTGAAGCCACGGATAAAACATGGCAACTGATGAAGCTGACGGTCAACATGTTGGGGAAATTGATAACCGGTGATGTGAAACTGAACAACCTCAGTGGGCCAATTTCGATTGCCCAGGGGGCTGGGATGTCAGCGGAATTCGGGGTGATTTACTATCTCATGTTCCTCGCGCTCATTAGCGTGAACCTTGGGATAATCAACCTGTTCCCGCTTCCCGTTTTAGACGGGGGTCATCTGCTGTTTTTAGCGATTGAAAAGCTAAAAGGCGGGCCGGTATCCGAGCGAGTTCAAGACTTTAGTTATCGCATTGGCTCGATTTTGCTGGTGCTGTTAATGGGGCTTGCACTTTTCAATGATTTCTCTCGGTTGTAAGAGAGTTAGTTAGGAAGAACGCATAATAACGATGGCGATGAAAAAGTTGCTCATAGCGTCGCTGCTGTTTAGCAGCGCCACCGTATACGGTGCTGACGGGTTCGTAGTGAAAGACATTCATTTCGAAGGCCTTCAGCGTGTCGCCGTTGGTGCGGCCCTCCTCAGTATGCCTGTGCGCCCCGGCGATACGGTTAATGATGATGATATCAGTAATACCATCCGTGCTCTGTTTGCCACCGGCAACTTCGAGGATGTCCGCGTCCTGCGTGATGGTGATACCCTGCTGGTACAGGTAAAAGAACGTCCAACGATCGCCAGTATCACTTTCTCCGGTAACAAGTCGGTGAAAGATGACATGCTCAAGCAAAACCTTGAAGCATCCGGTGTTCGTGTGGGTGAGTCTCTGGACCGCACAACCCTTTCAGACATTGAAAAAGGTCTGGAAGACTTCTACTACAGCGTCGGTAAATACAGCGCCAGCGTGAAAGCGGTTGTGACTCCGCTGCCGCGTAACCGTGTTGACCTGAAGCTGGTCTTCCAGGAAGGTGTCTCTGCGAAGATCCAGCAGATCAACATCGTGGGTAACCACGCGTTCAGCACCGACGAACTGATCTCCACCTTCCAGCTGCGCGATGAAGTGCCGTGGTGGAACGTGGTGGGCGATCGCAAATACCAGAAACAGAAACTGGCGGGCGACCTTGAAACCCTGCGCAGCTACTATCTGGATCGTGGTTACGCGCGTTTCAACATCGACTCGACGCAGGTGAGCCTGACGCCGGACAAGAAAGGCATCTACATTACGATCAACATCACGGAAGGCGATCAGTACAAGCTTTCGGGTGTTGAGGTGAGTGGTAACCTGGCGGGGCATTCTGCTGAAATCGAATCGCTGACCAAAATTCAGCCAGGCGATCTCTATAGCGGATCCAAAGTCACCAAAATGGAAGACAGCATTAAGAAGCTGCTCGGCCGCTATGGTTATGCCTATCCGCGCGTACAGACTCAGCCGGAAATCAATGACGCGGATAAAACCGTTAAGCTGCACGTGAATGTTGACGCGGGTAACCGTTTCTACGTGCGTAAGATCCGCTTCGTCGGTAACGACACCTCTAAAGACTCCGTTCTGCGTCGCGAAATGCGTCAGATGGAAGGCGCATGGTTAGGTAGCGATCTCGTTGATCAGGGTAAAGAGCGTCTGAACCGTCTGGGCTATTTTGAAACGGTTGATACTGATACCCAGCGCGTACCGGGCAGCCCGGATCAGGTTGATGTCGTTTATAAAGTGAAAGAGCGTAACACCGGTAGCTTTAACTTTGGTGTGGGCTACGGTACTGAAAGCGGCGTCAGCTTCCAGGTTGGCGTGCAGCAGGATAACTGGCTGGGTACGGGTTACTCTGTCGGCATTAACGGTACCAAAAACGACTACCAGACCTACTCTGAGTTCTCTGTAACGAACCCATACTTCACCGTTGACGGTGTGAGCCTGGGCGGTCGTATCTTCTACAACGACTTTAAAGCAGACGATGCGGATCTGTCCTCCTACACCAACAAGAGTTACGGTGTGGACGGAACGCTTGGCTTCCCGATTAACGAATACAACACCCTGCGAGCGGGCTTAGGTTACGTGCATAACGACCTGTCCAATATGCAACCGCAGGTGGCCATGTGGCGTTACCTGGACTCTATTGGCCAGTCGGCGAGCAAAAACAGCGATAACAACGGTTTCGCTGCAGATGACTTCACCTTCAACTACGGCTGGACCTATAACCGTCTCGACCGTGGTTACTTCCCAACGGAAGGTTCTCGCGTCAACCTGAACGGTAAAGTTACCGTCCCGGGTTCCGATAACGAGTTCTATAAGGTGACGCTCGATACTGCGTCCTACTTCCCGATCGATGACGATCACAAGTGGGTGGTTCTGGGTCGTACCCGTTGGGGTTATGGTGATGGTTTAGGCGGCAAAGAGATGCCGTTCTATGAAAACTTCTATGCCGGTGGTTCCAGTACCGTTCGTGGCTTCCAGTCCAACAACATTGGTCCGAAAGCGGTTTACTACGGCGGGAACGACAAAGATAACTGCGATAAGTCTTCCTCATCAGAAGTCTGTAGTTCTGATGACGCAGTCGGCGGTAACGCTATGGCCGTGGCGAGCCTGGAGTTCATCACGCCAACGCCGTTTATTAGTGATAAATATGCGAACTCCGTCCGTACATCCTTCTTCTGGGATGCGGGTACGGTGTGGGATACCAACTGGGAGAACACTGCCCAGATGCGTGCAGCTGGCGTTCCTGACTACAGCGATCCGAGCAATATTCGCATGTCTGCCGGTATCGCATTACAATGGATGTCACCGCTGGGGCCGTTGGTCTTCTCTTACGCCCAGCCGTTTAAGAAATATGATGGAGACAAAGCGGAGCAATTCCAGTTTAACATTGGTAAAACCTGGTAATAATCCGCTGCAAAGGAATGCGTTGGCAGTGTAGCGCTGACAACTGGCGATCGGTAATACGGTCGCCTTGCCACGCAAAGAACGGTACCTTCTGGTGCCAATGGGATGGTAAGGAGTTAATTGTGAAAAAGTGGTTATTAGCTGCAGGTCTCGGTTTAGCGATGGCAACTTCTGCTCAGGCAGCAGACAAAATTGCAATCGTCAACATGGGTAATTTGTTCCAGCAGGTTGCACAGAAAACAGGTGTTTCTGCGACTCTGGAAAACGAATTCAAAGGCCGTGCAAGCGAACTGCAGGGTATGGAAAACGATCTTCAGTCCAAAATGCAGCGTCTGCAGCGTGATGGTTCTACCATGAAGGCAAGCGACCGCAGCAAGCTGGAAAAAGACGTAATGGCTCAGCGCCAGGCGTTCTCCCAGAAAGCGCAGGCTTTCGAGCAGGATCGTCAGCGTCGTTCTAACGAAGAACGCGGCAAGCTGGTGACTCGCATTCAGACCGCTGTTAAAGCAGTGGCTGCCGATCAGAGCATCGATCTGGTTGTTGATGCGAACGCCGTCGCTTTCAACAGCAAAGATGTTAAAGACATCACTGCTGACGTTCTGAAACAGGTTAAATAAGTAATGCCTTCAATTCGACTGGCTGATTTAGCTCAGCAGTTGGATGCAGAATTACACGGTGATGGCGATATCGTCATCACCGCTGTTGCGTCCATGCAATCTGCTAAAGCTGGCACGATTACCTTCATGGTAAGCCCTAAGTACCGTGAGCAACTGGCTCAATGCCAGGCGTCAGCTGTTGTTCTGACGCAGGACGATCTTCCATTTGCCACTGTAAGCGCGCTGGTAGTGAAAAACCCCTACCTGACGTATGCACGCATGGCTCAAATTCTTGATACCACGCCGCAACCGGCCCAGAACATTGCTGCCAGCGCAGCGATTGATGAGACGGCCAGGCTGGGTAACAACGTCGCCGTTGGTGCGAATGCGGTTATCGAATCCGGCGTCGAGCTGGGCGATAACGTCGTCATTGGCCCGGGCTGCTTCGTTGGGAAAAATACGAAAATCGGCGCCGGGACCCGTTTATGGGCCAATGTGTCCGTATACCATGACGTTGAAATTGGCGAAAACTGCCTCGTCCAGTCCAGCACCGTGATTGGTTCTGATGGCTTTGGTTACGCTAACGATCGCGGTAACTGGGTTAAGATCCCGCAGCTTGGTCGCGTTATTATTGGCGATCGCGTGGAGATCGGCGCCTGTACCACCATTGACCGTGGCGCGCTTGACGACACGATCATTGGCAATGGTGTTATCATCGATAACCAGTGCCAGATTGCGCATAACGTTGTGATTGGCGACAATACCGCGGTTGCGGGTGGCGTCATCATGGCGGGCAGCCTGAAAATTGGCCGTTATTGCATGATTGGCGGTGCGAGCGTGATTAATGGCCATATGGAAATCTGCGACAAGGTGACCGTGACGGGAATGGGCATGGTAATGCGTCCTATCACTGAACCTGGCGTCTATTCCTCCGGCATTCCGCTCCAGCCCAACAAGGTATGGCGTAAAACAGCAGCTCTGGTGATGAACATTGATGATATGAGCAAGCGCCTCAAGTCCCTTGAGCGCAAGATCGATCAACAAGACTAAGCGTCATCCGTTTAACGCTATTTTTCCCGGCCTGTCGGCTTTCTAATAAACCGGCAGGCCGTGTTATTATTGTTATCAGTACATTTTGACAGGAAGAGTATTTTGACTACTGACACTCATACTCTGCATATTGAAGAGATTTTAGAACTTCTGCCGCACCGCTACCCGTTTCTGCTGGTAGACCGTGTGCTGGATTTTGAAGAAGGTCGTTTTCTGCGCGCAGTGAAAAATGTTTCCGTGAATGAGCCGTTCTTCCAGGGGCACTTCCCTGGTAAACCTATCTTCCCGGGTGTGTTGATTCTGGAAGCGATGGCTCAGGCTACCGGTATTCTGGCGTTTAAAAGCGTCGGTAAACTGGAACCCGGTGAGCTGTATTACTTCGCGGGTATTGACGAAGCGCGCTTTAAGCGCCCTGTCGTGCCTGGTGATCAGATGATCATGGAAGTCACTTTTGAAAAAACGCGTCGTGGCCTGACTCGCTTCAAAGGCGTAGCGCTGGTTGACGGTAAAGTTGTTTGCGAAGCGACGATGATGTGTGCTCGTAGCCGGGAGTCCTGATACGTGATTGATAAATCCGCCTTTATTCATCCTACCGCCATTGTGGAAACGGGTGCCATCGTTGGTGCTAACGCCCACATTGGCCCGTTTTGTATTGTTGGACCCCATGTCGAAATTGGTGAGGGTACAGTACTGAAATCTCACGTTGTGGTGAATGGTCACACGACCATTGGCTGCAATAACGAGATCTATCAGTTCGCCTCCATCGGCGAAGTTAACCAGGATCTGAAATATGCTGGTGAGTCGACCCGTGTGGAAATCGGCGATCGTAACCGTATTCGCGAAAGCGTCACCATTCATCGTGGAACAGTACAGGGTGGTGGGTTGACGAAGGTGGGCAGCGATAACCTGTTTATGGTGAATGCGCATATCGCGCACGACTGTACCGTGGGTGACCGCTGTATCCTTGCCAACAATGCCACGCTGGCAGGACACGTATCAGTTGATGACTTCGCAATTATTGGCGGCATGACCGCAGTCCATCAGTTCTGCATCATTGGTGCGCACGTGATGGTCGGCGGATGCTCCGGTGTGGCGCAGGACGTCCCACCGTATGTGATTGCGCAGGGCAACCATGCCACGCCGTTTGGCGTGAACATCGAAGGCCTCAAGCGTCGTGGTTTTAGTCGCGAAGCGATTACTGCCATCCGCAACGCGTACAAACTGCTGTACCGTAGCGGTAAAACGCTGGAAGAGGCGAAGCCGGAAATTGCCGAACTGGCGAAAAAGCACCCGGAAGTGGACGCGTTCATGGAGTTCTTTGACCGTTCAACAAGGGGTCTGATTCGTTAATGGTCGACAGTCGTCCGCTTACGATAGCCCTGGTCGCCGGAGAAACCTCCGGCGATATTCTTGGTGCCGGTCTCATCCGTGCGCTTAAGGCACACGTACCCAATGCTCGCTTTGTCGGTGTTGCTGGCCCGCTGATGCAGGCCGAAGGCTGTGAGGCCTGGTATGAAATGGAAGAGCTGGCCGTGATGGGGATCGTTGAGGTGCTGGGACGGTTACGCCGTTTGCTGCACATCCGTGCCGATCTCACCCGCCGCTTTACCGAACTCAAACCCGATGTGTTTGTCGGTATCGATGCACCTGATTTCAACATTACCCTCGAAGGTAACCTGAAAAAGCAGGGCATTAAAACGATTCACTACGTCAGTCCGTCCGTCTGGGCGTGGCGACAGAAACGCGTTTTCAAAATCGGACGGTCCACCCACCTGGTGCTGGCTTTCCTGCCTTTCGAAAAAGCGTTTTACGACAGATTTAATGTTCCGTGCCGTTTTATCGGTCATACCATGGCGGATGCGATGCCACTGGATCCGGATAAAAACGCGGCGCGCGACGTGCTGGGCATCCCGCATGATGTGCACTGTCTGGCCTTACTGCCAGGCAGCCGTGGCGCAGAAGTTGAGATGCTGAGCGCCGATTTTCTTAAGACTGCGCAAATTCTTCGCCAGACCTATCCCGATCTTGAAGTGGTCGTGCCGCTGGTGAATGCCAAACGTCGCGAGCAGTTTGAGCGCATCAAAGCTGACGTCGCCCCGGATCTTCACGTCCGTCTTCTGGACGGGCAGGGGCGGGAAGCGATGTATGCGAGCGATGCCGCACTGCTGGCCTCCGGCACGGCGGCGCTGGAGTGTATGCTGGCGAAATGCCCGATGGTGGTCGGTTACCGCATGAAGCCGTTTACCTTCTGGCTGGCAAAACGTCTGGTGAAAACAGATTACGTCTCCCTGCCAAACCTGCTTGCCGGGCGCGAGCTGGTGAAAGAGCTGCTGCAGGATGAATGCCAGCCGCAGGCGCTGGCGGAGTCCCTGCTGCCGCTGCTCGCCAACGGTAAAACCAGCCACCAGATGCACGATACCTTCCGCGAACTGCATCAACTGATCCGCTGTAATGCTGATGAGCAAGCGGCCGATGCGGTGCTGGAGTTAGCAAAATGATGGAATTTGTTTATCCTCACACCCACCTTGTGGCGGGGGTGGACGAAGTGGGTCGTGGTCCGTTAGTGGGAGCCGTGGTGACCGCTGCGGTGATCCTCGATCCGGCTCGGCCGATCGTCGGGCTGAACGACTCAAAAAAATTGTCTGAAAAGCGCCGGCTGGCGCTGTTTAGTGAGATTCAGGAGAAAGCGCTGGCCTGGAGCCTCGGGCGTGCTGAACCGCATGAGATAGACGAGCTGAATATTTTGCATGCCACGATGCTGGCGATGCAGCGTGCGGTGGCGGGGCTGAAAATTTCCCCTGAATATGTCCTGATTGACGGCAACCGCTGTCCGGCATTGCCCATGCCTTCAATGGCAGTGGTCAAAGGCGATAGCCGGGTCGCAGAAATTAGCGCAGCTTCTATTATTGCCAAAGTGACACGCGACGCCGAAATGGCCGCGCTGGACCTCACTTACCCTCAGTATGGTTTCGCCCAGCATAAGGGATATCCCACACCTTTCCACCTGGAGAGGCTGGCTGAACATGGCGCAACCGAACACCATCGGCGCAGTTTTGGCCCGGTAAAACGCGCCCTGGGACGGGTGTCCTGAATCATTACGCAAGCAATTAAGTAACGCGGAATCTGAAGATGGCTGAACCACGTTTCGTACACCTGCGGGTGCATAGCGACTACTCCATGATCGATGGGCTGGCGAAGACCGGGCCGCTGGTAAAAAAGGCGGCCTCGCTTGGCATGCCTGCGCTGGCGATCACCGATTTTACCAACCTGTGTGGCCTGGTGAAGTTCTACGGAACGGCGCACGGCGCGGGGATGAAGCCGATCGTCGGCGCAGATTTTCATGTGCAGAGCGACCTCATCGGGGATGAACTGACGCAAATCTCCGTGCTGGCGATGAACAACACGGGTTACCAAAACCTCACGCTGCTGATCTCCAAAGCCTATCAGCGCGGTTACGGCGCGCTGGGCCCGTGGATCGACCGCGACTGGCTGGCTGAACTGAACGAAGGGCTGCTCCTGATCTCAGGCGGCCGGATGGGGGACGTCGGCAAATCCCTGCTGCGCGGTAACAGCGCGCTGGTGGATCAATGCGTCTCGTTCTATGAAGAATATTTCCCGAATCGTTATTACCTGGAGTTGATCCGTACCGGCCGTCAGGATGAAGAGAGCTATCTTCATGCCGCGGTGGCGCTCGCAGAAGAGCGCGGGTTGCCCGTAGTGGCCACCAACGACGTGCGGTTCCTTGAGGCGGGCGATTTTGACGCTCACGAAATTCGCGTGGCGATCCACGATGGCTTTACCCTCGACGATCCGAAGCGGCCGCGTAATTACTCCGCTCAACAGTACATGCGCAGCGAGGAGGAGATGTGTGAGCTCTTCTCCGATATCCCCGAAGCGCTGGAAAACAGCGTAGAGATTGCCAAGCGCTGCAACGTCACCGTCCGCCTTGGCGAATACTTCCTGCCGCAGTTCCCGACGGGTGACATGACCACGGAAGATTTCCTGGTCATGAAATCGAAAGAAGGTCTGGAAGAGCGTCTGGAATTCCTGTTCCCGGATGAAGAAGAGCGTAAAAAGCGTCGTCCGGAGTATGACGAACGCCTGGACATTGAACTCCAGGTGATCAACCAGATGGGCTTCCCGGGCTACTTCCTGATCGTTATGGAGTTCATCCAGTGGTCGAAGGATAACGGCGTGCCGGTTGGACCGGGCCGTGGTTCCGGCGCAGGCTCGCTGGTGGCGTACGCGCTGAAAATTACCGACCTCGATCCGCTGGAATTCGACCTGCTGTTCGAACGTTTCCTCAACCCGGAACGTGTCTCGATGCCCGACTTCGACGTTGACTTCTGCATGGAGAAACGTGACCAGGTGATCGAGCACGTGGCCGATATGTACGGCCGTGATGCGGTATCGCAGATCATTACCTTCGGTACGATGGCGGCGAAAGCGGTTATCCGCGACGTGGGCCGCGTGCTGGGCCACCCGTACGGGTTTGTCGATCGCATCTCTAAACTGGTGCCGCCCGATCCGGGCATGACGCTGGCAAAAGCCTTTGAGGCTGAACCGCAGCTGCCGGAAATCTATGAAGCGGACGAAGAGGTCAAAGCGCTGATCGACATGGCGCGCAAGCTGGAAGGCGTCACGCGTAACGCCGGTAAGCATGCGGGGGGCGTGGTTATCGCCCCGACCAAAATCACCGACTTCGCGCCGCTGTATTGCGATGAAGCGGGCCAGCATCCGGTCACCCAGTTCGACAAGAACGACGTAGAATACGCCGGGCTGGTGAAGTTCGACTTCCTTGGCCTGCGTACGCTGACCATCATCAACTGGGCGCTGGAGATGATCAACGCCCGCCGCGAGAAGAACGGCGAGCCGCCGCTGGATATCGCGGCCATCCCGCTGGACGACAAGAAAAGTTTCGACATGCTGCAGCGCTCGGAGACCACCGCCGTCTTCCAGCTTGAATCCCGCGGCATGAAAGATCTGATTAAACGTCTGCAGCCCGACTGCTTCGAAGATATGATCGCACTGGTGGCTCTGTTCCGTCCGGGCCCTTTGCAGTCAGGGATGGTAGATAACTTTATCGACCGTAAGCACGGGCGCGAAGAGATTTCCTACCCGGACGTTCAGTGGCAGCACGAAAGCCTGAAGCCGGTACTGGAGCCAACCTATGGCATCATCCTGTATCAGGAACAGGTGATGCAGATCGCCCAGGTGCTTTCCGGCTATACGCTCGGCGGCGCGGACATGCTGCGTCGTGCGATGGGTAAGAAAAAGCCGGAAGAGATGGCCAAGCAGCGTTCCATCTTTGAAGACGGGGCGAAGAAAAACGGCGTCGACGGCGAGCTGGCGATGAAAATCTTCGACCTGGTGGAGAAATTCGCCGGGTACGGATTTAACAAATCTCACTCAGCCGCCTATGCTTTGGTGTCGTATCAAACGCTGTGGCTGAAGGCACACTATCCTGCGGAGTTTATGGCTGCGGTAATGACCGCCGATATGGACAACACCGAGAAGGTGGTGGGCCTGGTGGATGAGTGCTGGCGCATGGGGCTGAAGATCCTGCCGCCGGATATTAACTCAGGTCTCTACCATTTCCACGTCAATGACGACGGGGAGATCGTTTACGGGATCGGCGCGATCAAGGGCGTGGGCGAGGGGCCGATCGAGGCGATCATCGAAGCGCGCAACAACGGCGGGTATTTCCGCGAGCTGTTCGATCTTTGCGCCCGTACCGATACCAAAAAGCTGAATCGCCGCGTGCTGGAAAAACTGATCATGTCCGGCGCGTTCGACAGGCTGGGGCCGCACCGCGCCGCGCTGATGAACTCGCTGGGCGACGCCCTGAAAGCGGCGGATCAGCACGCGAAAGCGGAAGCCATTGGTCAGGCGGATATGTTCGGCGTGCTGGCGGAAGAGCCGGAGCAGATCGAGCAATCTTATTCCAACTGCCAGCCGTGGCCAGAACAGGTGGTGCTGGACGGCGAGCGTGAAACGTTAGGTTTGTACCTGACGGGTCACCCGATCAACCAGTACATTAAAGAAATTGAGCGCTATGTCGGCGGCCACAGGCTGAAAGACATGCATCCGACAGAACGTGGTAAAATCACCACGGCTGCGGGGCTCGTGATTGCTGCAAGGGTTATGGTCACCAAGCGCGGCAATCGTATCGGCATCTGTACGTTGGATGACCGTTCCGGGCGTCTGGAGGTGATGTTGTTCACCGATGCGCTGGATAAATACCAGCAATTGCTGGAAAAAGACCGCATACTTATCGTCAGCGGACAGGTCAGCTTTGATGACTTCAGTGGGGGGCTTAAAATGACCGCCCGCGAAGTGATGGACATTGACGAAGCCCGGGAAAAATATGCTCGCGGGCTTGCTATCTCGCTGACGGACAGGCAAATTGATGACCAGCTTTTAAACCGACTCCGTCAGTCTCTGGAACCCCACCGCTCGGGGACAATTCCAGTACATCTCTACTATCAGAGGGCGGATGCACGTGCGCGGTTGCGCTTTGGTGCAACGTGGCGTGTCTCTCCGAGCGATCGTTTACTGAACGATCTCCGTGGCCTCATTGGTTCGGAGCAGGTGGAACTGGAGTTTGACTAATACAGGAATACTATGAGTCTGAATTTCCTTGATTTCGAACAGCCGATTGCTGAGCTGGAAGCGAAAATCGATTCTCTGACAGCGGTAAGCCGTCAGGATGAAAAACTGGATATTAACATCGACGAAGAAGTGCATCGTCTGCGTGAGAAAAGCGTAGAACTGACGCGCAAAATCTTTGCCGATCTCGGCGCATGGCAGGTGGCCCAGCTGGCACGCCATCCGCAGCGTCCGTACACCCTGGATTATGTCCGCCTGGCGTTTGACGAATTTGACGAACTGGCAGGCGATCGCGCATACGCTGACGACAAAGCTATCGTAGGCGGTATCGCGCGTCTGGACGGACGCCCGGTGATGATCATTGGTCATCAGAAAGGCCGTGAAACCAAAGAGAAAATCCGTCGTAACTTTGGTATGCCAGCACCAGAAGGCTACCGTAAAGCCCTGCGTCTGATGGAGATGGCTGAGCGTTTCAACATGCCAATCATCACCTTCATCGACACCCCGGGTGCCTACCCAGGCGTGGGCGCGGAAGAGCGCGGTCAGTCTGAAGCTATCGCGCGCAACCTGCGCGAGATGTCTCGTCTGAAGGTGCCGGTCATCTGTACCGTTATCGGTGAGGGTGGTTCCGGTGGCGCGCTGGCGATTGGCGTGGGTGATAAAGTGAATATGCTGCAGTACAGCACCTATTCCGTAATCTCCCCGGAAGGCTGCGCGTCTATTCTGTGGAAGAGTGCCGACAAAGCGCCTCTGGCTGCAGAAGCGATGGGCATCATTGCGCCACGCCTGAAAGAGCTTAAGCTGATCGATTCCATCATCCCGGAACCACTGGGTGGGGCACATCGTAAGCCGGAAGTGATGGCTGCTTCTCTGAAAGCGCAGCTGCTGGCCGATCTGGCAGACCTGGACGTGCTGAGCAAAGAAGATCTGCTCAACCGCCGTTACCAGCGTCTGATGACCTACGGCTACGCGTAAGCCTCACAATTATCTGAAAAGCCGCACAATGTTGCGGCTTTTTTTATACCTGCGGTTTAGCCGGACTATGCTTAGCTAATGTTTTTTAAGGAGGAAGCCCATGAATATCATTGCCGTTATGGGGCCACACGGCGTCTTTTATAAAGATGAGCCGATTAAGGAGCTGGAGCAAGCCCTGCAGTCGCGCGGGTATCAGCTAATTTGGCCGCACAACAGCGCCGATCTGCTGAAGTTCATCGAGCATAACCCGCGTATCTGCGGCGTGATCTTCGACTGGGATGAATATGACCTCGAACTGTGCAGCGATATCAACAAGCTGAACGAATATCTCCCGCTGTACGCGTTTATTAATACCCACTCAACCATGGACGTCAGCGCCAATGATATGCGTATGGCGCTGTGGTTCTTTGAATATTCGCTCGGCGTGGCGGAAGACATTGCGACGCGAATTCAGCAATACACGAATGAATATCTCGATAACATTACGCCGCCCTTTACCCGGGCGCTCTTCACCTACGTGAAGGAGGGGAAATATACCTTCTGTACGCCTGGGCATATGGCGGGAACGGCCTACCAAAAAAGCCCGGTGGGCTGCCTGTTCTATGATTTCTTTGGTGGCAACACGCTGAAAGCGGACGTGTCCATTTCAGTCACCGAACTAGGCTCTCTGCTGGATCATACCGGACCGCATCTGGAAGCCGAAGAGTATATCGCCCGCACCTTTGGGGCCGAGCAGAGCTATATGGTGACCAACGGCACCTCGACCTCGAACAAAATCGTCGGAATGTATGCCGCGCCTGCGGGGAGCACCCTGCTGATTGACCGTAACTGCCATAAATCGCTGGCGCACCTGCTGATGATGAGCGACGTTGTACCGCTCTGGCTGTCGCCCACGCGTAACGCGCTCGGCATTCTGGGCGGCATTCCACGCCGGGAGTTCGCCCATGACGCGATTGAACGCAAGGTCGCGGCAGTGCCCGGCGCAGGCTGGCCTGTCCATGCGGTGATCACCAACTCGACCTATGACGGTCTGCTGTACAACACGGACTGGATCAAAAAGACTTTGGACGTGCCGTCGATCCACTTCGATTCCGCGTGGGTACCGTACACCAATTTCCACCCGATTTACGCGGGTAAAAGCGGCATGAGCGGTGAACGCGTGCCGGGTAAAGTGTTCTTCGAAACGCAGTCGACGCACAAAATGCTGGCCGCGTTTTCCCAGGCTTCGCTGATTCATATCAAAGGCGAGTACGACGAAGAGACCTTTAACGAAGCCTTTATGATGCATACCACCACCTCACCAAGCTATCCGCTGGTGGCGTCTATCGAAACGGCTGCGGCGATGCTGCGCGGCAATCCCGGTAAACGTCTCATCAACCGTTCGGTGGAGCGCGCGCTGCATTTCCGTAAAGAGGTTCAGCGGCTCAAAGAGGAAGCCGACGGCTGGTTCTTTGATATCTGGCAGCCGGAAGAGATTGATGAAGCAGAATGCTGGCCGGTTTCGCCCGGCGAAGACTGGCATGGCTTCCGGGATGCCGATAGTGACCATATGTTCCTCGATCCGGTTAAGGTGACGATCCTGACGCCGGGTATGGATGAGCAGGGCAAGATGAGCGAGGAAGGGATCCCGGCTGCGCTGGTGGCGAAGTTCCTTGATGAACGCGGCGTGGTGGTGGAGAAAACAGGCCCCTATAATTTGCTGTTTCTGTTCAGCATCGGGATCGATAAAACCCGGGCGATGGGGCTGCTGCGCGGTCTGATGGAATTTAAGCGCGCCTACGATCTCAACCTGCGGGTGAAGAACATGCTGCCGGATCTCTACGCGGAAGATCCTGACTTCTACCGCAATATGCGTATTCAGGATCTGGCCCAGGGGATCCACAGGCTGATCCGTCAGCACGATCTGCCGCGTCTGATGCTACAGGCGTTCGATGTGTTGCCGGAGATGAAGTTTACCCCGCACAAGGCGTGGCAGCGCCAGGTGAGGGGGGAGGTCGAAACCGTCGAGCTGGAAAATCTGGTTGGGCGCGTATCGGCAAACATGATCCTGCCGTATCCGCCGGGCGTACCGCTCCTGATGCCGGGAGAGATGATTACCGAAGAGAGTCGGGCCGTGCTCGATTTCCTGCTGATGCTCTGTTCGGTAGGGCGTCACTATCCCGGTTTTGAGACGGATATCCACGGTGCGAAGCGCGACGAAAACGGCGTGTACTGGGTGCGAGTCCTAAAATAAGGGTGACCGCTTGCCAGGTGCGGGTTTTCGGTTGTAACGTTCAGGCATCATAAAAAGGAGAAGCTATGCTGGGTTTAAAACAGGTTCATCATATTGCGATCATTGCGACCGATTACGCGAAGAGTAAGGCCTTCTACTGCGACATTCTCGGCTTTACGCTGTTGAGCGAGGCCTACCGTGAGGAGCGCGACTCCTGGAAGGGCGACCTGGCGTTAAACGGGCAGTATGTGATTGAACTGTTCTCTTTTCCTTTTCCGCCTGCGCGTTCGTCCCGCCCGGAAGCCTGCGGTCTGCGCCATCTTGCCTTCAGCGTCGATGACCTGGATAGCGCAGTAAAACATCTGGAAGCGCACGGCGTGACGTGTGAAGCAATCCGCGTCGATCCGTTCACCGACAAGCGCTTTACCTTTTTCAACGACCCGGACGGCCTGCCGCTGGAGCTTTATCAGCAGTAATCTTCGTCCTGTGTGATAATGCCCGCTCAGTTCGGGCATTTTTTATGTGTAATTCCCTATGACCTTACCCGCTATCGCACACGCTGTTTCACCGTACCGCCAGCTGCTGGTGGGGTTTAGCGGTGGCCTGGATTCCACCGTTCTGCTCCATCGCCTTAAGTGCTGGCGCGATCGGGAGCCTGACGTCCAGCTGCGGGCGATACATATTCATCACGGATTAAGTCCTCGCGCAGAGGAGTGGGTGGCGCACTGCGAAGCCTTGTGTGCGGCGTGGGCGATCCCGCTTCTCGTCGAGCGCGTCACGCTTGCAGAGGAAGGGCTGGGCATTGAGGCGCAGGCGCGTAAAGCTCGCTATGCCGCCTTTGCCGGGGCATTGCGTACAGGAGAAGCGCTGGTCGCGGCCCAGCACCTGGACGATCAGTGTGAAACCTTTCTGCTGGCGCTTAAGCGGGGCAGCGGACCGGCAGGGCTTTCAGCCATGCCTGAGCGTTCTGAGTTTGCCGGTACAACGTTACTGCGTCCGCTGCTTGGCGAGACGCGCGCCTCGCTTGAGGCCTGGGCGCGAGAACATCAGCTCAGCTGGATTGAAGATGAGAGCAACCAGGATGACGGCTATGACCGTAACTTTCTGCGTCTGCGCGTCCTCCCGCTATTGAGCGAGCGCTGGCCGCATTTCGCCGACGCGACGGCAAGAAGCGCTATGCTGTGCGCCGAACAGGAATCGCTGCTGGACGAGCTGTTGAGTGACGAGCTGGCTGAACTGATTTCTGAAGACGGAGCGCTGGCGATTGCACCGCTGAAAGCGATGAGCCCGGTGCGTCGCGCCGCACTGATACGGCGCTGGCTGGCCTCTCATCACGCCGCGATGCCGTCGCGGGCGATGCTAAACCGTATCTGGGACGAGGTTGCCCTGGCGCGGGAGGATGCTTCCCCGTGCGTCCATCTGAACGGTTTTGACGTAAGGCGCTACAAAGGGGAACTCTGGTGGGTAAAATCAACGCCCTCACTGACCAATGTGGTGCTCGACTGGCTTTCACCTGAGCTTCCGCTGATATTGCCCGCTGACGCTGGACGTGTTTCTCTTATACCGTCTGGTCATGTGAGGCTGCCAGAGGCAGGAGAACCGGTAACGGTACGCTTTAAGGCTGGCGGCATGCTGCATGTTGTCGGGCGCAACGGGGGACGCAAGCTGAAGAAAATCTGGCAGGAGTGCAACGTGCCGCCGTGGCTGCGCGACACCACGCCGCTGCTGTTCTATGGTGAAACATTGATTGCTGCTGCGGGCATTTTCATCACGGAAGCGGGATGGGCGGAAGAGGGGGTCAGGTTTGAGTGGCAGAAAGCGTAACGGGCAGCCAGGCTGCCCGTTAATGTCATCAGGATTCGCTCACCACGACGGTGCCGATTTGCGGGTGGCTGAAGCTGGCTATTTTATCCAGGCGCAGCTCACGCGTCGCACCGGCATCTTCCACTATCAGGTATTCCACATTCTTACGTGAAACCAGATCGCTGGCCTTCGCTTTCAACACTTCGCCATCTTTTAGCTCCAGCGTCAGTAATAAATGATGCTGGCAGGCGAGTTCGAGGTTGTCATAGTCATCACAATTGATGGGTTGATAAGTATCATTCATCGACATAATCGCTCACCAGTAAATTCGCCGCAGCATACGCTGCTTTTTCCCTGACCGACTCTGAAAGGCTCTCATCAGAGGCCACTTCATTAAGCACTTTCAATACACAGCCCAACGCGTCCGGGACATACCCCAGATCTCCGCTGGCGATTTCCGCATACCGTTTGCGAATTAACTCACAATAATTATTCACATCCCCTCCCGCCAGCGCACTGACTTACTGTGAGATATCATTAAGCCTACGAAGATAAACTCGGTTTAGCAAGGTGACTATACCATACTCATTTAAGCAATATCAGCGCCTTGATAGCGGTGTATTTATCACCCTACAACAGCCTTTTGCCGCGGTTTTCGCTACAATGAGCGCCTGATTCGAATGGAGTTCTCTCATGGCGCTGAAAGCGACAATTTATAAAGCAGTGGTCAATGTGGCCGATCTCGATCGCAACCAGTTCCTGGACGCCTCGCTGACGCTGGCTCGCCACCCCTCCGAAACCCAGGAGCGCATGATGCTGCGCCTGCTGGCGTGGATTAAGTACGCTGACGAGCGTCTGCAGTTTACCCGTGGGTTAAGCGCAGAAGACGAGCCAGAAGCCTGGCTGCGCAACGATCATCTGGGTATTGATTTGTGGATCGAACTTGGACTGCCGGACGAACGCAGAATTAAGAAGGCCTGCACTCAGTCCGCTGAAGTGGCCTTATTCGCGTATAATCAGCGCGCTGCGGAGATTTGGTGGCAGCAAAACAAGAGCAAGTGCGGACAGTATAAAAATCTCACGGTCTGGTATCTGGATGATGAGCAGCTGGCGCAGCTGAGCGACTTTGCCAGCCGGACCATGGTGTTGCAGGCGACGATTCAGGACGGTGCCATCTGGCTCTCTGATTCTCAGAATAATCTGGAAATTCATTTGACGGCATGGCAACCGGCCTCATGATCGTCCTGTCCCGAAACGTCAGCATTCCGGACAACGAGCTGGAGATCACCGCCATCCGTGCTCAGGGGGCAGGTGGGCAGCACGTCAACAAGACCTCAACGGCTATCCATTTGCGTTTTGACATTCGGGCCTCAAGCCTGCCAGAGTATTATAAAGAAAGTCTGCTTGCTGCCAGCCATCACCTGATCACCAGCGATGGCGTGATGGTGATCAAAGCCCAGGAATACCGCAGCCAGGAGCTCAACCGGAAAGCGGCCATCGCCAGGCTGGTGGCGGTCATCAAAGAATTAACGGCAGTACAAAAAAGCCGCCGGGCAACGCGGCCAACCCGCGCATCGAAAGAGCGTCGGCTGGCCTCGAAGGCCCAAAAATCCACAGTGAAAGCACTACGCGGTAAAGTTCGTCGCCCCACAGAGTGACGAAAGGGAACACACTTTTCATAAGGAATTCATTGTGAAAAAAGCATTATGGTCAGCGCTGGCAGTGAGTACGCTGTTTGCGCTTTTCGGGTGTAACAACCGCTCCGAAACGCAGGTTTTACAACCCACGCAGACGGAAGAATTAAAACCGATGCAGCAGAGCTGGCGCGGCGTATTGCCTTGCGCGGACTGTGAAGGCATTGAAACGTCCCTGTTCCTGCAAAAAGACGGCACCTGGGTGATGAACCAGCGCTATCAGGGTGCAAAAGAGCCTTCTTCTTTTGCAACTTATGGAACATGGGCGCGAACGGCGGAGAAGCTGGTTCTGACGGATACCGCTGGCGAGAAAACTTATTTCCGCGCCAAAGGCGAGGGGATGGAGATGCTGGATCGTCAAGGCAATCCAATTGAATCCCAGTTTAACTACACGCTGGCGCCGGTAAAAGCGGCTCTGCCCGCGACGCCGATGGCGATGCGGGGGATGTACTTCTATATGGCGGATGCGGCGATCTTTACCGACTGCGCAACCGGTAAGAAGGTCAGCGTGGCAAACAATGCGCAGCTTGAACGTGATTACGCGGTGGCGCGCGGCAATGACAGCAAGCCGGTATTGCTGACGGTGGACGGTCACTTTACGCTGGAGCCAAACCCGGATAGTGGAGAGATGGTGAAAACGCTGGTGGCAGATAAAGACGCGAAGTTTGTTGCGGGTAAAGACTGTAACAGTAAATAAGCTGACGCTGAGCCATTAAAAAACCCCGCCTGAGCGGGGTTTTTTGTTTAGCCTTTGATGGCTTTCACCAGGTAATCAAGAATGTCGCCGGTCTTGATCATCTGTTTTTCGCCGCTGCGACGGTATTTGTATTCAATCTCGTCGCTGTCGAGGTTACGGTCGCCGATCACGACGGTGTGTGGGATACCGATCAGTTCCATATCGGCAAACATCACGCCCGGACGCTCTTTACGGTCATCCATCAGCACTTCGATACCCTGCGCACGCAGCTCGGCATACAGCTTCTCGGCCAGTTCCTGCACGCGGTAAGACTTGTGCATGTTCATTGGCAGAATAGCAACCTGGAACGGCGCGATGTTGTCTGGCCAGACGATGCCGCGCTCGTCATAGTTCTGCTCAATGGCGGCAGCTACCACGCGCGTCACCCCGATACCGTAGCAACCCATGGTCAGGATCTGGTTACGGCCATCTTCACCCTGAACAGCGGCGTTCAGCGCGCGCGAGTATTTATCGCCCAGCTGGAAGATGTGACCGACTTCAATGCCGCGCTTGATCATCAGGGTACCCTGACCGTCCGGGCTTGGATCGCCTGCGACCACGTTACGGATGTCAGCCACTTCCGGCGTCGCCACGTCGCGATCCCAGTTGATGCCGAAGTAGTGTTTACCGTCGATGTTAGCACCGGCGGAGAAGTCGCTCATCGCGGCTACCGTGCGGTCAATAACAACAGGAACCGGCATATTCACCGGACCGAGAGAACCTGGGCCAGCATTGACCACGGCGCGGATTTCCGCTTCCGTTGCGAAAGTCAGCGGGCTGGCAACCTGCGGCAGCTTCTCTGCTTTCACTTCGTTCAGCTCGTGATCGCCACGCACCAGCAGGGCAACCAGCGGGTAAGCGCTCCCTTCAGTGGCTTTCACCAGCAGCGTCTTCACGGTTTTTTCGATCGGCAGGTTGAACTGCTCAACCAGCTCGGCAATGGTTTTCGCGTTTGGCGTATCAACCAGCGTCATCTCTTGCGTTGCCGCAGCACGTGGTTCTTTTGGTGCAAGCGCTTCTGCGAATTCGATGTTCGCCGCGTAATCGGAAGAGTCAGAGAAGATCACATCGTCTTCACCGCTCTGCGCCAGTACCTGGAATTCATGAGATGCGCTACCGCCGATGGAGCCGGTATCAGCCTGCACAGCACGGAAATCCAGCCCCATGCGGGAGAAGATTTTGCTGTACGCCGCGTACATTTTGTCGTAGGTCTCTTGCAGGGATTCCTGAGAGGTATGGAAAGAGTAGGCATCTTTCATCAGGAATTCGCGAGAGCGCATGACGCCGAAACGCGGGCGAACTTCGTCACGGAACTTGGTCTGGATCTGGAAGAAGTTCAGCGGCAGTTGTTTGTAAGAGCTCAGCTCATTACGAATCAGGTCGGTGATGACTTCTTCATGCGTTGGGCCGAGAACGAACGGACGCTCGCCACGATCGACGAAGCGCAGCAGTTCAGGACCATATTGCTCCCAGCGGCCACTCTCCTGCCACAGGTCAGCGGGCTGAACCACGGGCATGGACACCTCGATAGCACCGGCGTTGTTCATCTCTTCACGCACGATGTTTTCGACTTTTTTCAGGACGCGCACGCCGGTCGGCAGCCAGGTGTATAACCCGGAGGCCAGCTTGCGGATCATCCCGGCGCGCAGCATCAGCTGATGGCTGATCACTTCGGCGTCGGCAGGCGTCTCCTTCAGAGTGGAGAGCAGATATTGGCTAGTACGCATGTTGTTACGGTTCCATTTCGACGATTGGAACAGGCTGAAACACCAGCCTGACACAAAAAAAGTGGTTTAGTTTACCAGTGTGGCAAAGATGCCAAAAGAGAGGAGAACAAAATTACCTGGGTTCAAGGGCAAACACTTCAAAACCTGCCTCGGTGACGCGCCAGCGAACGTTAAAATCCAGCAGCCAGACGGCGTACGTTTTACCTGCTTCCTCTTCTTTACGGTAGGCCGGACGCGGGTCCTGTGCCAGAACTTCGGTGATGAAATCCTGTAAGCGAGGATAGCGTTTCTCCAGTTGGCCGAACTGAGCGGTTATCTCAGGCGTAAAATATACAGGCATGTCCGCCTGTGGGGCGTCCTGAGCATAGCTTGCACGCGCGTCCGGAAGGGCTTCGGCGAAGGGCAAATAGGGTTTGATGTCGATCACCGGCGTGCCGTCGACAAGGTCCAGGCTACCTAACTCCAGTATCACCCGATCTTTCTGGCAGCGTATGCCTTTCAGTTCAACCAGTGACATGCCAACCGGGTTTGGACGGAAGGTCGAGCGCGTCGCAAACACCCCCATTCTCGCATTGCCGCCAAGACGAGGAGGACGCACGGTAGGACGCCAGCCGCCTTCCATCGTCTGGTGAAACACGAACACCACCCACAGGTGGCTGAACGCCTCAAGCCCGCGTACCGCATCAGCCTGATTGTAAGGCGCAATCAGGTGAAGCTCACCGCGTCCGCTGGCGACAAGACCGGGCTGGCGGGGGACGGCGAACTTCTCTTTGTAAGGAGAGTGGATAACGCCTATCTGCTCGAACTGAAATGCACTCATTTCGCCGTGATGTTCAGCGCAGAACCGATGCACACCGCCTGACGGTAGCAGCCCGGCGTGCCGCTGGTGACTTCACAGCTGTGCAGCAGGACCGCGTTGGCTTTCATTTTTGCGGCATTAATCTGCATGCGTTTACGCGCTGTCGGGATATTCGGTGGTGAGTCCTGATTGGTCGCCTGACAGGATTCGCCGCTCACTTCGCCCAGTTCACGGAACGGTTTACCGACGAGTTCATCCGCTTTCGTGATAATGCGAACCGGCGCAGGGCGAACCACTTTCGGTTTCGCAGGCTCGGTCTTTGGCGGGGTTGCCGTGCTTTGAACAGGTTCAACGGGAGATCTGCTTAGCATAGAACAGCCGCTCAGCATGAGTGCTAAAAGACAGATCGGTAAAGCACGCATAATATTTCCTCAATGGATAATCAAAACGTCAGATATTGAATCAGTTGACTGCACAAATGACAAGACGGGCATAAGCCCGTCCTGATGATATTACACTGAGGTGAGATTACCAGCCTTTAACAGCGCCGCCGTTAAACACTTTGTTGGCTTCCTGGTAAACTTCGTCAGACTGATAGGCCTGTACGAATTTCTTCACGTTTTCCGCGTCTTTGTTGTCTTCGCGAGTCACGATCAGGTTTACGTATGGAGAGTCTTTATCTTCAACGAAGATACCGTCTTTAGCTGGGGTCAGGCCAATCTGGCTGGCGTACGTGGTGTTGATAACGGCCAGGGCAATCTGCGCATCGTCCAGAGAACGTGGCAGCTGCGGTGCTTCCAGCTCAACAATTTTCAGATTTTTCGGGTTCTCGGTGACATCCAGAACGGTTGGCAGCAGGCCAACACCGTCTTTCAGTTTGATCAGGCCCACTTTCTGCAGCAGCAGCAGAGAACGACCAAGGTTAGTTGGGTCGTTAGGGACGGCAACCTGAGAGCCCGGCTGCAGCTCGTCCAGGGATTTAATTTTCTTAGAGTAACCGGCAATTGGATAAACGAAGGTGTTACCCACGCCCACCAGTTTATAGCCGCGATCTTTGATCTGCTGGTCCAGGTATGGTTTATGCTGGAAGGCGTTCGCGTCGATATCACCTTTGCTCAGCGCTTCGTTCGGCAGAACGTAATCGTTGAAGGTCACCAGCTCCACGTCCAGGCCATATTTCTCTTTCGCCACTTTCTGAGCAACTTCTGCAACCTGCTGTTCTGCACCTACGATAACGCCCACTTTAATGTGGTTCGGATCTTTTTCATCCTGACCGCAACCCACCAGTGCCAGAGAGCCGATCAGCGCGCCTACTGCTGCGAAGGTCTTTAATTTAAACGCCATGTTTTATCCTTAACTCGTAGAGTTTATGTTGTGTGTAACGTTATTTGTGCGTAACAGCCCGGACGATGCGATCGCCAGAGAACTGGATTAAGTAAACCAGAACAACCAGCAATACCAGAACGGTATTCATCACGGTCGCGTTATATCCAATATAGCCGTACTGGTAACCAATCTGACCTAAACCGCCCGCGCCTACGGCACCGCCCATCGCGGAATAACCGACCAGGGTGATAAGCGTAATGGTTGCCGCATTCACCAGCCCTGGCAGTGCCTCAGGCAGCAGAACCTTGCGGACGATCTGCATCGGCGTGGCGCCCATCGCGCGGGACGCTTCGATCAAACCGGTTGGGATCTCCAGCAGGGCGTTTTCCACCATACGGGCGATAAACGGCGCAGCGCCAACGGTCAGCGGAACGATCGCCGCCTGCAGACCGATAGACGTTCCGACGATCACGCGGGTAAATGGAATCATCCACACCAGCAGAATAATGAACGGGATAGAACGGAAGATGTTCACCAGCGCAGAGAGCGTACGGTACAGCTTCGCGTTCTCAATGATTTGACCCGGACGCGTCACGTACAGCAACACGCCGACCGGCAGGCCAATCACAAAACCAAAGAAACCAGAGACAAAGGTCATTGCCAGCGTTTCCCAAACGCCGCGAACCAGCAGCCACATCATCGGCTCAGACATAACCCAGTACCTCTACTTTTACGTGATGTTCTTGCAGCCAGGCAATGGCTGCCTGGGTTTCTTCTTGTGTGCCGTGCATTTCTGTCAGCATGATGCCGAACTTCACGCCACCGGCGTAATCCATCTGCGCGCTGATGATGTTGTTATTCACGTTAAAGCGACGTGCGGTTTCGGAAAGCAGGGGAGCATCAACGGACTGACCGGTGAACTCCATGCGCAGCATCGGGACGCTGTCAGCTGTTGCTTCTGTTTTCAGACGTTCCAGATAGTCTTCCGGAATATCCAGATGCAGCGTGGACTGGATGAACTGCTGCGCCAGCGGGGTTTTCGGATGCGAGAACACTTCGCTTACCGTGTCCTGCTCGATCAGTTCACCGTTACTGATGACCGCCACGCAGTCGCAGATGCGTTTCACCACATCCATCTCGTGCGTAATAAGGAGGATCGTCAGGCCCAGACGACGGTTAATGTCTTTCAGAAGTTCCAGAATAGAACGTGTGGTTGCCGGATCCAGTGCGCTGGTGGCTTCATCACACAGCAGCACCTTAGGATTGCTTGCCAGCGCGCGGGCAATGGCCACACGCTGTTTTTGCCCACCGGACAGATTTGCCGGGTAGCTATCCTGTTTGTCGCCCAGACCTACGAGGTCGAGCAGCTCGGTGACGCGACGCTTCACTTCTTCTTTCGGCGTGTTATCCAGCTCAAGCGGTAAGGCAACGTTGCCGAACACGGTGCGGGAAGCCAGGAGGTTAAAGTGCTGGAAGATCATGCCAATCTGACGACGCGCTTTGGTGAGTTCTTTCTCTGAAAGGGCGGTAAGTTCCTGGCCGCCAACTTCTACGCTGCCCTGGGTTGGGCGCTCAAGCAGGTTAACACAACGGATCAGCGTACTTTTACCTGCACCCGATGCGCCAATGACGCCATAAATTTGACCGGCAGGAACATGCAGGCTGACGTTGTTCAGCGCCTGAATGGTTCGGTTCCCCTGCTGGAACACTTTGGTGATATTGGAAAGTTTAATCATTAGATTATTTTTATCGTATGTAAGTTAGCCGTGGCATTTTCTTCTGCCAGATACGGGTGATGACCGTAAACAAAACGGATGTTAAGGCATCCAGACGTCTAAATCAATCCAACTCTGTACGATGAGCACTTTATTGCGCTGCGATTCATGAGATACTAGCTGAACATGCCTTTTTCAGGAGCAAACCGGTGGCAAAATCAGTACCCGCAATTTTTCTCGATCGTGACGGCACTATTAATGTGGATCACGGTTATGTCCATGAGATTGATGAGTTCGAGTTTATCGAGGGCGTAATAGATGCCATGCGCCAGCTGAAAGAGATGGGCTATGCACTGGTGGTGGTGACGAACCAGTCTGGTATTGCACGCGGTAAATTCACCGAAGCGCAGTTCGAGACGCTGACCGAATGGATGGACTGGTCACTTGCCGACCGCGGTGTGGATCTCGATGGCATCTACTATTGTCCGCATCATCCGCAGGGAACCGTAGAAGCGTATCGTCAGACCTGTGATTGCCGTAAGCCGCATCCGGGGATGTTTATCTCTGCGCAGGAGTTCCTGCACATTGATATGGCGGCTTCTTATATGGTGGGCGATAAACTGGAAGATATGCAGGCAGCCGCAGCCGCGGGTGTAGGGACTAAAATATTAGTGCGTACCGGCAAGCCAGTGACGCCAGAAGCTGAGAATGCGGCGGATTGGGTGATTAATAGTCTGGCCGATCTGCCAAAAGAGATTAAAAAGCACCAAAAATAGCCTTTTTGGTGAAAAGGTGAGCGGTTGAAATAAAAATGCATTTTTCCGCTTGTCATTCCTCGGCGGCTCCCTATAATGCGCCTCCATCGACACGGCGGATGTGAAGCACTTCACAGACAACGCAGTCGGTTGAAGAGAAAAAATCCTGAAATAACGGGTTGACTCTGAAAGAGGAAGGCGTAATATACGCCACCTCGCAACGGTGAGCGAAAGCCGCGTTGCACTGCTCTTTAACAATTTATCAGACAATCTGTGTGGGCACTCAAAGTGACATGGATTCTTAACGTCCTCGGACGAAAAATGAATACCAAGTCTCTGAGTGAACATACGTAATTCATTACGAAGTTTAATTCACGAGCATCAAACTTAAATTGAAGAGTTTGATCATGGCTCAGATTGAACGCTGGCGGCAGGCCTAACACATGCAAGTCGAGCGGTAACACAGGGAGCTTGCTCCTGGGTGACGAGCGGCGGACGGGTGAGTAATGTCTGGGAAACTGCCTGATGGAGGGGGATAACTACTGGAAACGGTAGCTAATACCGCATAATGTCGCAAGACCAAAGAGGGGGACCTTCGGGCCTCTTGCCATCAGATGTGCCCAGATGGGATTAGCTAGTAGGTGGGGTAACGGCTCACCTAGGCGACGATCCCTAGCTGGTCTGAGAGGATGACCAGCCACACTGGAACTGAGACACGGTCCAGACTCCTACGGGAGGCAGCAGTGGGGAATATTGCACAATGGGCGCAAGCCTGATGCAGCCATGCCGCGTGTATGAAGAAGGCCTTCGGGTTGTAAAGTACTTTCAGCGGGGAGGAAGGCGTTGTGGTTAATAACCACAGCGATTGACGTTACCCGCAGAAGAAGCACCGGCTAACTCCGTGCCAGCAGCCGCGGTAATACGGAGGGTGCAAGCGTTAATCGGAATTACTGGGCGTAAAGCGCACGCAGGCGGTCTGTCAAGTCGGATGTGAAATCCCCGGGCTCAACCTGGGAACTGCATTCGAAACTGGCAGGCTAGAGTCTTGTAGAGGGGGGTAGAATTCCAGGTGTAGCGGTGAAATGCGTAGAGATCTGGAGGAATACCGGTGGCGAAGGCGGCCCCCTGGACAAAGACTGACGCTCAGGTGCGAAAGCGTGGGGAGCAAACAGGATTAGATACCCTGGTAGTCCACGCCGTAAACGATGTCGACTTGGAGGTTGTGCCCTTGAGGCGTGGCTTCCGGAGCTAACGCGTTAAGTCGACCGCCTGGGGAGTACGGCCGCAAGGTTAAAACTCAAATGAATTGACGGGGGCCCGCACAAGCGGTGGAGCATGTGGTTTAATTCGATGCAACGCGAAGAACCTTACCTACTCTTGACATCCAGAGAACTTAGCAGAGATGCTTTGGTGCCTTCGGGAACTCTGAGACAGGTGCTGCATGGCTGTCGTCAGCTCGTGTTGTGAAATGTTGGGTTAAGTCCCGCAACGAGCGCAACCCTTATCCTTTGTTGCCAGCGGTCCGGCCGGGAACTCAAAGGAGACTGCCAGTGATAAACTGGAGGAAGGTGGGGATGACGTCAAGTCATCATGGCCCTTACGAGTAGGGCTACACACGTGCTACAATGGCGCATACAAAGAGAAGCGACCTCGCGAGAGCAAGCGGACCTCATAAAGTGCGTCGTAGTCCGGATTGGAGTCTGCAACTCGACTCCATGAAGTCGGAATCGCTAGTAATCGTAGATCAGAATGCTACGGTGAATACGTTCCCGGGCCTTGTACACACCGCCCGTCACACCATGGGAGTGGGTTGCAAAAGAAGTAGGTAGCTTAACCTTCGGGAGGGCGCTTACCACTTTGTGATTCATGACTGGGGTGAAGTCGTAACAAGGTAACCGTAGGGGAACCTGCGGTTGGATCACCTCCTTACCTTAAAGAACCTGCCTTTGCAGTGCTCACACAGATTGTCTGATGAAAAACAGCAGTAAAAATCTCTGCAGGCTTGTAGCTCAGGTGGTTAGAGCGCACCCCTGATAAGGGTGAGGTCGGTGGTTCAAGTCCACTCAGGCCTACCAAACTCCTTTTAAAGGATGAGCGGTACAGAGATTGCAAAACGATGGGGCTATAGCTCAGCTGGGAGAGCGCCTGCTTTGCACGCAGGAGGTCTGCGGTTCGATCCCGCATAGCTCCACCATCTTTTACTGCGAACCCAAGAAAACTTCAGAGTGAACCTGAAAAGGTGCACTGCGAAGTTTTGCTCTTTAAAAATCTGGATCAAGCTGAAAATTGAAACGACACATCTTTAAGGTGTGTTCGAGTCTCTCAAATTTTCGCAATCAGAAGTGAAACATCTTCGGGTTGTGAGGTTAAGCGACTAAGCGTACACGGTGGATGCCCTGGCAGTCAGAGGCGATGAAGGACGTGCTAATCTGCGAAAAGCGCCGGCGAGGTGATATGAACCTTTGACCCGGCGATGTCCGAATGGGGAAACCCAGTGTGTTCCGACACACTATCGTTAACTGAATACATAGGTTAACGAGGCGAACCGGGGGAACTGAAACATCTAAGTACCCCGAGGAAAAGAAATCAACCGAGATTCCCCCAGTAGCGGCGAGCGAACGGGGAGCAGCCCAGAGTCTGAATCAGCTTGTGTGTTAGTGGAAGCGTCTGGAAAGTCGCACGGTACAGGGTGACAGTCCCGTACACGAAAGCACACAGGTTGTGAACTCGAAGAGTAGGGCGGGACACGTGGTATCCTGTCTGAATATGGGGGGACCATCCTCCAAGGCTAAATACTCCTGACTGACCGATAGTGAACCAGTACCGTGAGGGAAAGGCGAAAAGAACCCCGGCGAGGGGAGTGAAATAGAACCTGAAACCGTGTACGTACAAGCAGTGGGAGCACCCTTGTGGTGTGACTGCGTACCTTTTGTATAATGGGTCAGCGACTTATATTCTGTAGCAAGGTTAACCGTATAGGGGAGCCGAAGGGAAACCGAGTCTTAACTGGGCGTTAAGTTGCAGGGTATAGACCCGAAACCCGGTGATCTAGCCATGGGCAGGTTGAAGGTTGGGTAACACTAACTGGAGGACCGAACCGACTAATGTTGAAAAATTAGCGGATGACTTGTGGCTGGGGGTGAAAGGCCAATCAAACCGGGAGATAGCTGGTTCTCCCCGAAAGCTATTTAGGTAGCGCCTCGTGAACTCATCTTCGGGGGTAGAGCACTGTTTCGGCTAGGGGGCCATCCCGGCTTACCAACCCGATGCAAACTACGAATACCGAAGAATGTTATCACGGGAGACACACGGCGGGTGCTAACGTCCGTCGTGAAGAGGGAAACAACCCAGACCGCCAGCTAAGGTCCCAAAGTCATGGTTAAGTGGGAAACGATGTGGGAAGGCACAGACAGCCAGGATGTTGGCTTAGAAGCAGCCATCATTTAAAGAAAGCGTAATAGCTCACTGGTCGAGTCGGCCTGCGCGGAAGATGTAACGGGGCTAAACCATGCACCGAAGCTGCGGCAGCGACGCTTATGCGTTGTTGGGTAGGGGAGCGTTCTGTAAGCCGTTGAAGGTGTGCTGTGAGGCATGCTGGAGGTATCAGAAGTGCGAATGCTGACATAAGTAACGATAAAGCGGGTGAAAAGCCCGCTCGCCGGAAGACCAAGGGTTCCTGTCCAACGTTAATCGGGGCAGGGTGAGTCGACCCCTAAGGCGAGGCCGAAAGGCGTAGTCGATGGGAAACAGGTTAATATTCCTGTACTTGGTGTTACTGCGAAGGGGGGACGGAGAAGGCTATGTTAGCCGGGCGACGGTTGTCCCGGTTTAAGCATGTAGGCGGAGGTTCCAGGTAAATCCGGTACCTTTTAACGCTGAGGTGTGATGACGAGGCACTACGGTGCTGAAGTAACAAATGCCCTGCTTCCAGGAAAAGCCTCTAAGCATCAGGTAACATCAAATCGTACCCCAAACCGACACAGGTGGTCAGGTAGAGAATACCAAGGCGCTTGAGAGAACTCGGGTGAAGGAACTAGGCAAAATGGTGCCGTAACTTCGGGAGAAGGCACGCTGATATGTAGGTGAAGCCCCTGCGGGTGGAGCTGAAATCAGTCGAAGATACCAGCTGGCTGCAACTGTTTATTAAAAACACAGCACTGTGCAAACACGAAAGTGGACGTATACGGTGTGACGCCTGCCCGGTGCCGGAAGGTTAATTGATGGGGTTAGCGGCAACGCGAAGCTCTTGATCGAAGCCCCGGTAAACGGCGGCCGTAACTATAACGGTCCTAAGGTAGCGAAATTCCTTGTCGGGTAAGTTCCGACCTGCACGAATGGCGTAATGATGGCCAGGCTGTCTCCACCCGAGACTCAGTGAAATTGAACTCGCTGTGAAGATGCAGTGTACCCGCGGCAAGACGGAAAGACCCCGTGAACCTTTACTATAGCTTGACACTGAACACTGGTCCTTGATGTGTAGGATAGGTGGGAGGCTTTGAAGCGTGGACGCCAGTCTGCGTGGAGCCGTCCTTGAAATACCACCCTTTAATGGCTGGTGTTCTAACGTAGACCCGTAATCCGGGTTGCGGACAGTGTCTGGTGGGTAGTTTGACTGGGGCGGTCTCCTCCCAAAGAGTAACGGAGGAGCACGAAGGTTAGCTAATCCTGGTCGGACATCAGGAGGTTAGTGCAATGGCATAAGCTAGCTTGACTGCGAGAGTGACGGCTCGAGCAGGTGCGAAAGCAGGTCATAGTGATCCGGTGGTTCTGAATGGAAGGGCCATCGCTCAACGGATAAAAGGTACTCCGGGGATAACAGGCTGATACCGCCCAAGAGTTCATATCGACGGCGGTGTTTGGCACCTCGATGTCGGCTCATCACATCCTGGGGCTGAAGTAGGTCCCAAGGGTATGGCTGTTCGCCATTTAAAGTGGTACGCGAGCTGGGTTTAGAACGTCGTGAGACAGTTCGGTCCCTATCTGCCGTGGGCGCTGGAGAATTGAGGGGGGCTGCTCCTAGTACGAGAGGACCGGAGTGGACGCATCACTGGTGTTCGGGTTGTCATGCCAATGGCACTGCCCGGTAGCTAAATGCGGAAAAGATAAGTGCTGAAAGCATCTAAGCACGAAACTTGCCCCGAGATGAGTTCTCCCTGAGACTTTAAGTCTCCTGAAGGAACGTTGAAGACGACGACGTTGATAGGTCGGGTGTGTAAGCGCAGCGATGCGTTGAGCTAACCGATACTAATGAACCGTGAGGCTTAACCTTACAACGCCGAAGATGTTTTGGCGAAGAGACAGATTTTCAGCTTTGATACAGATTTAACAGAATTTGCCTGGCGGCTTTAGCGCGGTGGTCCCACCTGACCCCATGCCGAACTCAGAAGTGAAACGCCGTAGCGCCGATGGTAGTGTGGGGTCTCCCCATGTGAGAGTAGGGAACTGCCAGGCATCAAATTTAGTAGTAAGCCGGTGCATTAATCCGGTGGTTACAAGCAGTCTTCGGTGGAGCGGTAGTTCAGTCGGTTAGAATACCTGCCTGTCACGCAGGGGGTCGCGGGTTCGAGTCCCGTCCGTTCCGCCACTTATTAAAAGCCCTGAGCTAACGCTCAGGGCTTTTTTCTTATCTGACGTTTAATTATTGCGAAATCAGCAAAAATCCTCTGCATTTTGCGATCTTTTTCTCTATAACACCGCCAGAGATAATCGTCCTCAGTTTACGAACATAATGATTGAGGAATAGTATGACTCTCCCTGCATTTGGTCTGGGCACTTTCCGCCTGAAAGACGACGTTGTTATCGCATCAGTTAAAACCGCACTCGAACTGGGTTATCGCGCTGTTGATACGGCGCAGATCTATGAAAACGAAGCTGCCGTTGGCCAAGCTCTCGAAGAGAGCGGTGTGCCGCGTAATGAGCTGTTTATTACCACGAAAATCTGGATTGAAAATCTCAGCAAAGACAAGCTGATCCCAAGCCTGAAAGAAAGCCTGAAAAAACTGCGTACTGACTACGTGGATCTGACGCTGGTCCACTGGCCATCACCGAACGATGCCGTCTCCGTGGAAGAATTCATGCAGGCGCTGCTGGAAGCGAAAAAACAGGGCTTAACGCGTGAAATTGGGATCTCCAACTTCACTATCCCGCTGATGGAAAAGGCCATTGCTGCTGTTGGCGCAGAAAATATTGCGACCAACCAGATTGAGCT
The DNA here is from genome assembly GCF_001729805.1 of Enterobacter roggenkampii. Classification (NCBI taxonomy): domain Bacteria; kingdom Pseudomonadati; phylum Pseudomonadota; class Gammaproteobacteria; order Enterobacterales; family Enterobacteriaceae; genus Enterobacter; species Enterobacter roggenkampii. The sequence continues at coordinate 883,990 of NZ_CP017184.1, forward strand.
CTCTCCATATCTGCAAAACCGCAAAGTGGTGGACTGGGCAAAACAGCATGGGATCCACATCACCTCATACATGACGCTGGCCTACGGTAAGGCGCTGAAAGATGAGGTGATTATCCGTATCGCCGAGAAGCATAATGCGACGGCTGCGCAGGTCATTCTGGCATGGGCAATGGGTGAAGGTTATGCCGTGATCCCATCATCCACTAAGCGTGAAAACCTGGCGAGCAACCTGTTAGCAATGGATCTTCATCTGGATGCTGACGATAAAAAAGCGATCGCAGCCCTGGAGTGCAACGATCGCCTGGTCAGCCCGGAAGGCTTAGCGCCAAACTGGGATTAAGTTTGACCCACCCTCTGTAACCTGAACCCTCACACAGCTCCTCCGGGAGCTGTTTTTATATGTTCACTCAGAAAATCGATAAAGGCACGAATGCGCGTACTCACCGCTCTGTCGCTGTAATACACCGCGCTAAAAGGCATTTCGACTGGCAGGCGTTTATCGGCCATCAATTCCACCAGTTCACCCCGCGCAATCTCCTTATCAATCATATAGTCAGACAAACAGGCGATACCGTTGCCTTCAAGACACAATTGCTTCAGCGTCTCCCCGCTGTTGGACGACAACCCGCAGGTGATCTCATGCAACTGACCGTCAGGGCAGGCGACGGGCCAGGTATTTAGCGAGACGGGTTCCGTAAAGCCCAGACACAAATGCTGTTTCAACTCCTCAACCGTCTCCGGTTTGCCATGTTCAGCAATATACTGTGGCGACGCGATAATTTTACGGTAGCTGGCAAACAGCGGGCGGGCCCGCAGGCTGGAATCCGTCAGGGTTCCCGCCCGGATCGCCACATCTACCTTTCGCTCGATGAGGTTAATAAACGTCTCGGACGAGACCAGAGAGAGCGTCATCTCCGGATAGCGTTCACGGAAAGGTTTGATTAGCGGCATCAGAAAGTGCAGCACAACCGGCGTGGCTGCATCAATGCGCAGTAACCCACGCGGCGTGCTGCGGGTCTCCATAATCTCGGTCTCTGCTGCGGCCATCTCCTGCAGTACCGACTGCACGCGGCGAAAATAACGCTCACCTTCCTCCGTCAGGCTCAGCTGCCGCGTCGTTCGGTTGAGCAGACTCACCCCAAGCTTCATCTCCAGCTTTTTTACCGAGCGGCTGATGGCTGAGTTAGCCTGTCCCAGCTGTTCGGCAGCGCGGCTAAAGCTGCCGCTTTCAACCACGGCGACAAAGATTGTCAGCTCTTCTGACGTTGCTTTCATTGTTGCACCACCCGCAAAATTCTATTGAGATTTTGACCATTTTTGTTATTTAAGCACTGGCGCATACTGCCTGTCATCTTAATCCTGATGATACGGAGTATTTTATGCCACTGGCGCTACTTGCCCTGACGATCAGTGCCTTCGCAATTGGCACGACCGAATTTGTTATCGTGGGACTGGTTCCCACCATTGCTAACCAGCTTGCGATCTCGCTGCCCTCCGCCGGATTGCTGGTGTCCATCTACGCCCTGGGCGTTGCTGTCGGTGCGCCAGTCCTGACGGCCCTGACCGGACGCTTTCCGCGTAAGCAGCTGTTAGTTGCACTGATGGTGCTGTTCACCGCCGGCAACGTGCTGGCCTGGCAGGCGCCGGACTACACCACGCTGGTCATCGCTCGGCTGTTGACCGGCCTTGCTCACGGGGTGTTCTTCTCGATTGGTTCTACTATTGCAACCAGCCTGGTACCCAAAGAGAAAGCGGCATCCGCCATTGCGATCATGTTCGGTGGGTTGACCGTTGCACTCGTTACGGGCGTACCGTTGGGCACGTTTATCGGACAACACTTCGGCTGGCGTGAAACGTTCCTGGCCGTCTCCCTGCTGGGCGTCATTGCCCTGGTGACCAGCCTGCTGCTGGTGCCGTCGAATATTCCAGGCCGGGCCAGCGCTAGCCTGAGCGATCAGCTGAAGGTACTTACGCATCCGCGTTTGCTGATCATCTACGCGGTTACGGCGCTGGGCTATGGTGGCGTATTCACTGCTTTTACCTTCCTGGCACCGATGATGCAGGACCTGGCGGGCTTCTCTCCCAACGCCGTGAGCTGGATCTTGCTGGGGTACGGTATTTCCGTTGCGATTGGCAATATCTGGGGCGGCAAGCTTGCGGATAAGCATGGTGCGGTACCGGCGCTGAAATTCATCTTCGCCGCGCTGGTTGTTCTGCTGATGATTTTCCAGTTCACCGCCTCGATACAGTACGCCGCGCTGGTCACGGTACTGGTCATGGGGATCTTCGCTTTTGGTAATGTGCCAGGGCTTCAGGTCTACGTTGTACAGAAAGCCGAGCTTTATACGCCAAATGCGGTGGACGTGGCATCGGGGCTGAACATTGCCGCATTTAATATTGGTATTGCGCTGGGTTCAATTATTGGCGGACAAACCGTCGAGCACTTCGGATTGACCCAGACCCCGTGGATTGGCGCGGTGATTGTCCTGATCGCCTTCCTGCTGATTGGCCTGAGCGGACGTCTGGATAAGCCAGCCCGCGTTGCGCTGGGGTAACATCAGTAAGCGCTGGCTTACAAGACTGGAAAGCGGTTTCTCAGAAATTGCGTTGAAAGTGTGACCTAAAGTCCCTATAACATTAGAACCAGTCCGTTTTCCGGACTGGTTCATGTTACAGAGGCTGTTTCCAAAAGTGCGAAAAAATACCTATGCCATGCGTTATGTTGCCGGAATGCCCGCGGAGAGGATCTTGCCTCCGGGGTCGTTTGCGAGCATCAGTCAGGCATTACCCGCCGGCACACCGTTAAGCAGCGATGAAAAAATCCGCGTACTGGTGTGGAATATCTTTAAGCAGCAGCGTGCGGAGTGGTTATCGGTACTCAAGAATTTTGGCAAAAATGCCCATCTGGTTCTGCTCCAGGAGGCGCAGACCACCCCTGAGCTGGTCCGGTTTGCAACCACTCACTATCTTGCCGCCGACCAGGTACCGGCCTTTGTTCTGCCTCAGCACCCCTCGGGGGTGATGACGCTTTCAGCAGCACATCCAGTCTATTGTTGTCCATTGCGCGAACGCGAGCCTATCCTGCGTCTGGCGAAATCGGCACTGGTGACGGTCTATCCACTGCCGGATACCCGTATGCTGATGGTCGTGAATATCCACGCGGTAAACTTCAGTCTGGGCGTGGATGTATATAGTAAGCAGTTACTTCCGATCGGCGATCAGATTGCGCATCACAGTGGGCCGATCATTATGGCCGGTGATTTCAATGCCTGGAGCCGCCCGCGCATGAATGCGCTGTACCGCTTTGCGCGCGAAATGTCGCTGCGTGAAGTCCGTTTTAGCGATGACCAGCGCAAAAAAGCTTTTGGTCGTCCTCTCGATTTTGTCTTCTACCGTGGTTTAAGCGTGCACGACGCCTCTGTGCTGGTGACGCGCGCCTCCGATCATAACCCTCTACTAGTCGAATTCAGTCCCGGCAAACCTGATAAATAATGGTGTGTCAGGTCTGCCGTGGGGCAGACCTGCGCGGGTGCTGCCCTTCTATTTTTAACCCACAAAGGACAGTACGATGACAACAACACACTCCCATCATGACAACGTAGAAAAACAGTTTGGTTCTCAGGCAAATGCCTATCTGAGAAGCGCCGTGCACGCTTCAGGTCGCGATCTGGTGCGTCTCGGTGAACGTCTGTCGGCATTCCCGCAGGCGCACGTGCTGGATTTAGGCTGCGGGGCAGGGCATGCCAGCTTCACGGCTGCGCAGCAGGTGGCGCACGTAACCGCATATGACTTATCCAGCCAGATGCTGGAGGTGGTTGCTGAAGCGGCGAAAGCGAAGGGACTGGGCAACATCGATACGCGCCAGGGCTATGCCGAATCCTTACCTTTTGATGGTGCCTCGTTTGAGGTGGTGATCAGCCGTTATTCCGCGCACCACTGGCATGATGTTGGCCAGGCATTACGCGAAGTCAAACGCGTTCTGAAGCCGGGTGGCATCTTCATTATTATGGATGTCATGTCGCCTGGGCATCCGGTACGTAATATCTGGCTGCAGACGGTGGAAGCGCTGCGCGACACCTCCCATGTGCAAAACTACGCCAGCGGAGAGTGGTTATCGCTGATCACGGAAGCGGGGCTGATAGCGCGTTCGTTAATCACAGACCGTTTACCGCTGGAATTTAGCTCGTGGATAGCGCGTATGCGCACCCCGGAAGCATTAAGCCAGGCTATCAGGCTGTATCAGGAGAGTGCGTCGGCAGAGGTGAAGGCGTACTTTGAACTGCAGGACGATGGTTCATTTACCAGCGATACCATCATGGCGGAAGCGCAAAAAGCGGGATAAACAAAAAAGGCACCGAGGGGAATCGGTGCCTTTTTATCTTTCGGTCGTGTTATCAGGAGTCTGGCGTCGCGCTGTTCTTCACAAACAGCGTCAGCTGGTCGCCCGGTTTCAGATTGTCAGTATCGTTGTTCCAGCGCATCACATCTTTGATGTTCACGCCGTGACGTTTTGCGATACTGGACAGCGAATCACCCTTACGCACGCGATAGGTTATGCTATCGCTGTTGCTGGCGAGACGCTGTGCGCTGCTACCTGCACCCACCGTCAGAGTTTGACCCACTTTCAGGCCTGAACTGCGCAGGTTATTCCACTGCTGCAGATCTTTCGCATTCACGCCAAGACGTGACGCAATGCCCGAAAGCGTATCACCTGAACGAACCTTATAACTGCGGCTGTTAACTGATGATGCATCCGCGATCAGCGTTGACTGAACGGCGGCGATTTCACCCGAAGCTAAAGACTCACGTAACTGCTCAGCATGTTTCTGCGGAACCATTACATACTGCGGGCCACTCGCCCCCAGCGTTGAGCCTTTAACGCCAGCATTAAAGGTTTTCAATTTACTTACCGACATACCCGTCATATCAGCAACCTGTTGAATATCAACGGGATTGCTGAGGCGAACGCGCGCAAGTGCACGACTTTCGTCTGGTGTTGGCAGTTGTACACCGTAACGCTTGCTGTTCTTGAGAATATCGCTCAAAGCCAGCATTTTCGGTACGTAAATCTTTGTTTCCTGTGGCAGTGAGAGCGACCAAAAATCGGTGGATTTACCCCGTGCTTTATTCGCTTTCATTGCCTTCAGTACACGACCTTCGCCGCTATTGTACGCTGCGACCGTTAACAGCCAGTCGCCGTCAAACATCTTGTTCAGACGTTGCATCATGTCGAGAGCGGCTGTCGTTGAAGCGACAACATCGCGACGCGCATCATAGTTGCGGGTCTGTTTTAGACCATAGTTTCGCCCGGTGCTCGGAATGATCTGCCAAATGCCTGCGGCATTGGCGCCAGACGTCGCGTGTGGGTCAAAAGCGCTCTCCACTATGGGTAGGAGTACCAGCTCCATAGGCATGTTACGTTTCTTAACTTGCCCGGCTATCCAGTACATATACGGCTCTGCCCGTAACGTTACATCGTGGAGATAGCTCTTATTACTTAAATACTTCTGTTTCTGTTCGCGAATCCGGCTGTTTTCCGGAATTCCCATCTTTAGCTCGTCGCCAATAGAGGTCCACAAGTCTTGCTCCTGCGCGAAAGATGTCCCATCGTCCATCCAGCGCGCCGAACTTGTAAACTTCCCTGCTTCCCCTTGACCAGCTGCAGAAAGGCTCTGTGCGTGCTGTTGTACGTTGCTGCCGTTCTGCGACTGGCAACCGACAAGCAGGACAGAGGCGAGTAATATCGCTTTTGCCTTCATGTGTGTGTCAATAGTTGCTTAAAAGACGAGCGATGATAACGGCGAATTTTTGAAAAGGCAACCAGCAATTATCTGAAGTTATCTTTCTTTGACCTTAACCATGCAAATCGCTGTTCTGGTTGTTGCAAATTTGTTTCTTGGTTAATTTTGCTAATTAAATCAATATCATCTGTTCGCAAAAATAAATTAATTTGGCGCTCGTTTTTCAGAATTACGGGGAGTGTGTTTTGGTTTTTTGCACGTAACTCCTTCACTTTGTGATAATAATCCTGAATCGCCCGATCCTCAGGCAACAGGCTGACGGCAAACTTCATATTTCCTAATGTATACTCATGTGCGCAACAAATAACGGTGTCATCGGGTAATGCGTTAATCTTCTGTAAAGACTGATACATTTGCGCTGGTGTTCCTTCAAACAGCCTTCCGCAGCCCCCTGAGAACAGCGTGTCACCGCAAAAAAGATAAGGCTTACTGTAGAAACACAGATGTCCCAAAGTGTGACCCGGTGTGGCAAATACGGAAAACTCCCACTCACGTATGAGGATTTTTTCGCCTTCTTCGACTACTTGCGTGACACCCTTATCTTGTGCCTCTGACGGTCCGTAAACCACAACATGCGGAAAATGGGTACGCAGTTCAGGTACACCGCCCGTATGATCGTTATGGTGATGCGTCAACAGAATGGCTTCCGGCTGCCAGCCGTTCTCTTCTATTGCGCGCAGTACGGGGGCGGATTCTCCGGGATCGACAATGACGCATCGACGTTCATCGTCAACCAAAACCCAGATGTAATTGTCCTCAAAAGCAGAAATACTGATAAGATTCATACATTACCTCTTATAGCGTGGCGGGTGTGTTGATGAAACCGGCAAGGATACCTCAGACTGTCGCAGCACCGGAACGTTGGGCGGAACTGCCCTGGGGTGAATACTATCGCGAGGCGTTAGAGCAACAGCTGAAGCCCTGGCTCGCGAAAATGTATGGCTTTCACCTGCTTAAGATTGGCAATCTCAGCGCGGAAATCAATACCGAAAGCTGCGCTATCTCGCATCAGGTGAACGTCTCTCTCGGCGGATCGCCGGTTCAGGTGAAAGCAGACCCGTTACATCTGCCGTTTGCGGAAAAATCCGTTGATGCGTGTTTGCTCGCACATACGTTACCCTGGTGCAGCGATCCGCACCGTCTGCTTCGCGAAGCCGATCGCGTGCTGATTGATGACGGCTGGCTGGTGCTGAGCGGATTCAACCCGCTGAGCCTGATGGGCCTGCGAAAGCTGGTACCGGTGCTGCGCCGGACGCCGCCTTACAACAGCCGGATGTTCACCATGATGCGCCAGCTCGACTGGCTGTCACTGCTGAACTTCGAAGTGCTCTGCTACGGCGGTTTTCAGGTGCTGCCCTGGGCGCGGCAGGGGGGCGTCTTGTTGAGCACGCATTTGCCTGCCTTAGGCTGCATGCAGTTTATCGTCGCGCGTAAGCGAACAATTCCCCTTACGCTTAATCCCATGAAGCAGAGCAAATCGAAAACACCGATCCGCCAGACCGTTGGCGCCACGCGGCAGTACAGAAAGCCCTGATCAGGATTCAGGCTGATAGCCCGCGTCCTCATGCGCAGGGTTAGCGGCTGCCGCACGCGCCAGTTCGTCACAGCGTTCGTTTTCCGGATGACCGGCGTGCCCTTTAACCCACTCCCACTTGATCTGGTGCTGGCCCAGGGCGGCATCAAGCCGTTTCCAGAGATCGACGTTCTTGACCGGTTTCTTATCGGCAGTCTTCCAGCCGCGTTTTTTCCAGTTATGGATCCACTGGGTAATTCCCTGACGAACGTACTGGCTGTCGGTACTTAACACCACGTCACATTGTTCTTTTAGTGCCTCCAGCGCCACAATGGCCGCCATGAGCTCCATCCGGTTGTTGGTGGTCAGAAAATAGCCTTCGCTAAAAGTTTTTTCATGCTGGCGATAACGCATAATCGCGCCGTAGCCGCCGGGACCCGGGTTGCCGAGACAAGATCCATCGGTGAAAATTTCTACCTGTTTACGCATCTCTGGTAGACTTCCTGTATTTGAAACGTTCAGTTAAACGATAAGTCTGACATAAATGACCGCTATGAGCACTGCAATTACTCGCCAGATCGTCCTCGATACCGAAACCACCGGTATGAACCAGATTGGCGCGCACTACGAAGGGCATAAGATCATTGAGATCGGTGCCGTTGAAGTGGTGAACCGTCGTCTTACGGGGAACAACTTCCACGTCTATCTCAAGCCCGATCGGCTGGTGGATCCCGAAGCGTTCGGCGTTCACGGTATTGCCGATGAGTTCTTGCTGGATAAGCCGACTTTTGCGGACGTGGCTGACGAATTCCTGGAATACATCAGGGGCGCTGAGCTTGTTATCCATAACGCCTCGTTCGATATCGGCTTTATGGATTATGAATTCAGCAAGCTTAATCGTGATATCCCGAAGACGAATACCTTCTGTAAGGTGACAGACAGTCTGGCGCTGGCGAGGAAAATGTTCCCCGGCAAGCGTAACAGCCTGGATGCACTGTGTTCGCGCTACGAGATAGATAATACCAAACGAACGCTCCACGGGGCGTTGCTCGATGCCCAGATCCTCGCCGATGTCTATCTGACGATGACCGGTGGGCAGACGTCTATGAAGTTCAGTATGGAAAATGAGTCGCAGCAAACGCAGGGCGAAGCGGGTATTCAGCGTGTTGTCCGTCAGGCAAGCCGGCTGCGGGTTGTTTTAGCCAGTGATGAAGAGCTGCTTAACCACGAATCCCGTCTTGATCTGGTGCAGAAGAAGGGCGGCAGCTGCCTGTGGCGTGCCTGAAAAAACGCCGGAATGCCTGTAAAATCATCGTTTGGGCGATTTTTGCAGCAAACGATTCAAAATGCGAGAAAAAGCGTTGACGAGATCGGAGGCGCACCGTAATATGCGCCTCGTTCCCCAAACGGGAACAGTGGAGCGGTAGTTCAGTCGGTTAGAATACCTGCCTGTCACGCAGGGGGTCGCGGGTTCGAGTCCCGTCCGTTCCGCCACTATTCAGAAGGCCTGAATCAGAAATGATTCAGGCCTTCGTCGTTTCAGCCAGCTGTGATTCCATTCCCTCTCTTCTGACTTGTAGTTAACAAAAAGTTAATATCAATAGTGCAATTAATTAACAATTGCACAGAATTAGTGCATTCTTTGCACTGCTGTTGTGCATTTTTCCACCGCCGGCTATTCAGGCACGAGTCAGATTGTGTCTCTCTGTAAAAAAGAATTCATACAGAATCATCTGCTTATAACCCGCTATGCAAAAAATTACTGAACCAATTGCAGATTGGTTTGGTTATTGCTTAATCATTAGCACGATAAGCGTCATTCCATATCAATAACTTATCGTTAATAAAAATAAAGCAATGATGAAAGCGAGTGAACCAATATGGAAAAACCGTCACGGTTTCTGGCAAATTCCAGCACCGCGCTTGAACAGCTGCGCGGGCTAATCAACCAGCACGAGTCAACACCAGGCACTCCGCTGCCCACGGAACGTGAGCTGTCGGACACACTCGGCGTAGGACGACGTGAAGTGCGTCGCGCGCTGGACGTGCTGGAAGAAGAGGGGCGCATCTGGCGTAAGCAGGGCAAAGGGACCTTTATCGGCCCGGCTGCACCCGTTGAACCGCTGGCCCTTCAGGGATTGGTTCAGCAAACCAACCTTCTGGAAGTGATGGAAGCTCGTCTGCAGCTCGAACCCGGCTTAGCCCGGCTTGCGGCACTGCGTGCCACCAGGGAAAACCTTGCGCTCATGCAGCGCATGCTGGAACGCATCGACAAGGTCAGCCCGGATGACCGCGATCTCAACGAACTGTGGGATAGCGCTTTTCACCGCGCCATTGCGGAAGCGGCGGGCAACCGCCTGATGCTCGGCCTGTTTGATGCCATTGATGCCGTGCGGCGTGAACCGGGCTGGCAGCATCTGCGCGAGCTGGCACGCACCCCCGAGCGTGTCGATAGCTATAACGACCACCATCACAAGATCATGGCTGCCATTATCCATCGCCAGCCTAACGAGGCCGCGACCGCGATGCGCGAACACCTGCTCAGCCTGCAAACCGCCCTGATTCAGGCGATCCACCTCGAGGACGACTTCACGCCATGACGACAATCCCCTTTAAGGACGCCACGCCCGTATTGCAAGTAAAAAACCTCAACGTTACGTTCGCGGGCTCGCCGGTAAGCGTGCTTGACGGTATCTCGTTGACCGTCAGGGCGGGCGAAACGCTGGCGCTGGTGGGAGAATCCGGCTGTGGGAAAAGTATCACCTCCCTGGCGCTGATGGGATTATTGCCCGCCAGCGCACGGATCGTCAGCGGGGAGATGCAGTTTCGTCGCCACGATCTGCGCAAGCTCTCGCCGCGGGAATATGCCGATCTGCGCGGTAGCGAGCTGGCGATGATTTTCCAGGAGCCGATGACCTCGCTCAATCCGGCGTTTACGCTGGGCGATCAGCTGAGCGAGGCGGTTATGCGTCATCAGGACGTCTCGCGCGCAGAGGCGATGAAGATCGCGCTGCAGATCCTCGAAAAAGTGCAGATTCCGGCAGCAGAGATGCGATTGAAAGCCTATCCCCACCAGCTTTCCGGCGGCATGCGCCAGCGCGTGATGATTGCCATGGCGCTGATCAATCATCCTAAATTATTGATTGCCGACGAGCCGACCACCGCGCTCGACGTCACCATCCAGGCGCAAATCCTCGCCTTGCTCAACACCTTGAAAGAGGAAACCGGCACGGCGGTGCTGATGATCACCCACGATTTAGGCGTGGTGGCCGAAGTGGCGCAGCAGGTGGCGGTGATGTATGCCGGACAGGTGGTAGAGCAGGGAAGCGTCGAGGCGATATTTGCCGACCCGCAGCACCCGTACACCATCGGCCTGATGGGCTCGATCCCCTCCCTTGGCGCACGCAAGGGCCCGCTTTCCACTATTCCCGGATCGGTCCCGCTGCCGGAATCCATGCCGCAAGGCTGCCGTTTCGCAACGCGCTGCCCGTTTGCGCAGTCGCGCTGCCATGATGAAAAACCGCCGCTCACCACGCTCGGCGCGGGCCATCGGGTTGCCTGCTTCCGCGTGCCGCTCGAACACCACATCGCCCTGGGAGAGACCGCATGACCACGCCCATTCTGGAAGCTCGGGACCTCAGCAAGCTGTTCCCCGGCCCGAAAAAACTCTTTACCCCCGCCCGGTTTGTGACGGCGGTCGATCGCGTGTCGCTTGCCGTCATGCCGGGCGAAACGCTGGCGATTGTCGGCGAGTCCGGCTCCGGGAAATCCACCCTTGGCCGTCTGCTGCTGCGCCTGCTGGCCGCCAGCGAAGGGCGCGTGTTTTATCAGGGGGAAGAGATCACCCACGCCTCGGGCGCGCGCCTCAATCAACTCCGCCGCGAGCTGCAGATCATCTTTCAGGATCCCTTCGCCTCCCTGAACCCGCGCATGACGGTGGAGCAGATCGTCGGTGAGCCGCTGTGGCTGCACCAGAACATGAAGAAAGGGGACCGGCAGTACCGCGTTGCCGAACTGCTTAAGACCGTGGGCCTGCCCGCCGCCTGGGCCGGGCGCTACCCGCACGAGTTTTCCGGCGGGCAGCGCCAGCGTATCGGCATTGCGCGCGCGCTGGCCTCGGGACCAAAGCTGCTGCTGGGCGATGAGCCGGTATCCGCGCTGGATGTATCGGTGCAGGCGCAGGTGGTCAATTTACTGGAAAGCCTGAAGCACCAGCTGGGTCTGACGATGGTGATTGTCGCCCACGGTCTGGCGGTGATCCGCCACATGAGCGACCGCGTGGCGGTCATGTACCTCGGGCAAATCGTCGAGCTTGCCAGCGTCGATGAGATCTTTGACGCACCGCTGCACCCCTATACCCAGGCGCTGATCGCCTCGGCGCCGCAGATGCAGCCGGGCGCTGAACGCGACGCGCCGCTGCTGCAGGGGGATTTACCGAACCCGGCCAGTCCGCCGTCCGGCTGCCGTTTCCACACCCGCTGCCCGTACGTCACTGACGAATGCCGTCAGGTCGAGCCGATTAATCAGGTGCTCGACGGCGGGCGTCAGGTTGCCTGTCATCGCTGGCAGGAGATCAACCGCGATCGCAGCGTTATCCAGATCGCACCGCCATCCGCTGCGTTTCTGCGCCGCCGCGCGCTGTTTGAACACGCGGCCACCCACTCGTCCCTTCCTTCAAGGAACTCATGATAATGACAATGCGTAATTCTCTTTTGACCGTACTGGGAAGTGTTATGTTGCTTGGCGCGGCGCTGCCCGCCCATTCTGAAAGCGTGCTGCGTATTGGCCTGGGGGCTGACCCGGACATGCTCGACCCGCATCTGGCGCGCACCTACTATGGCCGCTTCGTCTTTGCCTCCCTGTGCGACAGGCTGGTGGATGTGGATGAAAACCTGAAGGTCGTCCCCGGTCTGGCCAAAGACTGGGCGTGGAGTGACGACGGTAAAACCCTGACGCTCAACCTGCGCGAAGGCGTGACCTTCCACGACGGTGAGAAATTCGATGCCGCCGCGGCAAAATACAACCTCGACCGCGCCCTGACCTTAAAAGGCTCCCTGCGTAAAAGCGAGATCTCCTCCGTTGAATCGGTCGAGGTCACCGGTCCGATGCAGATTGCCCTGCACCTGAAAACGCCGGATGCGGCACTGCTGATGCAGCTCACCGACCGCGCGGGCGCGATGATGGCCCCTGAAGCGGCAAAAAAGCCTGACTTTGCCGCCCATCCGGTCTGTTCCGGCCCGTATAAATTCGACAGCCGCGTGTCCCAGGACCGCATCGTTCTGACCCGCTTCGACAACTACTGGAACAAAGACGCCTACCACTTTGACAAAATTATCTATCTGCCGATCCCGGATGCCTCCGTGCGCCTCGCGAACCTGCGCGCGGGCGATCTTGATCTGACCGAAGGGATTGCTGCCAGCGACGTTAAAACCGTCGAAGCCGACAGCAAGCTGGCGCTGGCGAAGGTGACCGGTCTGGGCTATCAGGGCATCACTTTCAACATCAATAACGGCAAGGTGCCCGCCAACGATCCGTTCAAGGACGCTCGAGTGCGCGAGGCGTTTTCTCAGGCCATTGACCGCGATGCGCTAAACCAGGTGGTCTTTGAAGGGTTGTATACGCCAGCCAACCAGGCGTTTTCCACGGTGAGTCCGTATCACGTCAACCTGCCGGTCCCGCCGCGTGACGTCGATAAAGCCAAAGCCCTGCTCAAAGCGGCAGGCGTCACCGCGCCGCTGACCGTCAACCTGCTGGTGCCGAACAACCCAACCTCGCAGCAGGTGGGGCAGGTGCTGCAGGCGATGGTCGCCGAGGCGGGCTTTAACCTGAACCTGCAGATGACCGAATTCGCCACGCTGCTGGACCGCCAGCAGAGCGGGGACTATCAGCTGAGCTTCTCCGGCTGGTCGGGGCGCCCGGATCCGGACGGCAGCATCTACGGCTTTATCAACAGCAAAGGCACCCTGAACGACGGCCGCTACAGCAACGCGCAGGTCGATGAGTGGCTGACCCAGGCGCGCCAGAGTACCGACCAGGCCGCGCGCCAGCCGCTGTACGACAAGGTGGTGAAGCAGCTGCAAACCGACATGCCGATTGCCTACCTCTACTTCGAGCCGCGTATTTTTGGCCTGAATAAAAGCGTGCAGGGCTTTAAGCCGTACCCGGACGGCATCGTGCGTCTGGCCGGTTTGACGCTTGCGAAATAAGTGTCCTGAGGAGAGCCCATGCTGGATCTGATTTGCAAACGTCTGCTGCTGGCCGTCCCGACGCTGTTGCTGGTGAGCATGATGGTGTTTGGGCTGCAAAAGCTGCTGCCCGGCGACCCGCTGATCGCCATGGCAGGCGAGGAGCGCGACCCGGCGGTCATCGCCCAGCTGCGTGCGGAGCTGAACCTCGATGCCCCGATCCCGGTGCAGTATTTCCACTGGCTGACGCGGGCGCTGCAGGGCGATCTGGGCGTCTCCTTACGCACGCACGAGCCGGTGACGCAGCTGATTGCCAGCAAGCTACCGGTGACGCTTGAGCTGTCGCTGCTGGCGATGATTATCGCGCTGGTGTTTGGCATCAGCATGGGGATCCTCGCGGCGGTGAACAAAAACAGCTGGGTCGATCACGGGGCGAACTTCGTGGCGATCTCGGGGATCTCGATCCCGCACTTCTGGCTGGGGATCCTGTTGATTCTGGTCTTTTCGGTAAACCTGCAGTGGCTCCCTGCGTCCGGCTACGTGCCGTTCAGTGAAGATCCGCTCCAGAACCTGCGCACGCTGCTGCTGCCCGCGTCCGTGCTCGGAACGGGCCTGGCGGCAACGCTGATGCGCCACACCCGCGCCTCGATGATTGCGGTACTGAAGGCGGACTACATCCGCACCGCGCGGGCGAAAGGGCTGCTGCCGAAGGCGGTGATCTTAAAGCACGCCTTTCGCAACGCGCTGGTGCCGGTGATTACCCTCACCACGCTGCTGTTTGGCGAACTGCTGGGCGGCGCGGTGCTGACCGAGCAGGTGTTCACCATTCCGGGCTTCGGCAAGATGATCGTCGATTCGGTATTTAACCGTGATTACGCGGTGGTGCAGGGCGTGGTGCTGATCGTCGCCATCGGCTTCCTGATGCTCAACCTGCTGGCCGACGTGCTTTACGTCCTTATCAACCCGAAAATGCGAGGCTAACGATGGCGGAACTGACGACACAAACCGTTGCGCCCGCACTGCCGCGGGCGCAAAACCGGGTATTGAAAAAATTCCTCGCCAATAAAAGCGCGGTCATTGGCGCGGCAGTGGTGGGGTTCTTTGTGCTGGTGGCGCTGCTGGCGCCGTGGATCGCCCCGTTCGACCCGGTCAAAGCCAACTTCCTGGCGGTGCGCAAAGCGCCGTCGGCGATGTACTGGTTCGGCACCGACGAGCTGGGGCGAGACATCCTATCCCGCATTATCTGGGGGGCGCGCACCTCGCTGATGGCGGGCTGTATGTCTGTGGTGATTGCCGTGGTTATCGGCGTACCGCTGGGGCTGGTGGCGGGTTACTTCCAGAAGATGTGGGACGGCGTCATCTCGCGCGTGATCGAGGCGCTGCTGGCCTGCCCGTTCCTGATCATGGCGATCGCGCTGGGGGCGTTTTTGGGCCCGAGCCTGACGAACGCGATGATCGCCATCGGCCTTTCCGCGATGCCGATCTTCGCCCGCCTGACGCGCGGCCAGGTGATCGCCATTCGCAACGAAGAGTATATCGACGGCGCGCGGGCAATTGGCCTGCCGGATCGCTGGATCATCATCAAATACGTTCTGCCCAACGTGATGTCGCCGATTCTGGTGCAGGCCACGCTGGCCATAGCCTCGGCGATTATTGCTGAAGCCAGCCTGTCGTTTTTGGGGCTGGGACAGCAGCCGCCCAATCCGTCCTGGGGGTCCATGCTCAACACCGCCAAAGGTTTTCTCGAGCAGGCCCCGTGGATGTCCATTTTCCCCGGCGTGGCGATTTTCCTTGCCGTGCAGGGCTTTAATTTACTCGGCGACGGGCTGCGCGATGCGCTCGATCCGCGCCACGACTAAGGAGTCATGATGACCAAAGCGCTAGATTTTACGTCCGGTTACGCTTCACGCCGTCCGCCGATGCTGGGCCATAACGCCGTTGCGACGTCTCAGCCGCTGGCGGCGCAGGCGGGAATGAAGATGCTGCAGCTGGGGGGAATGCCGTGGATGCGGCCATAGCAGCCGCCATGGCGCTGACGGTGGTCGAGCCGACCGGCAACGGCATCGGCAGCGACGCCTTTGCTATCGTCTGGGACGGTGAAAAGCTGCACGGCCTGAACGCTTCCGGTCGTTCGCCTGCGAGCTGGCACGCGGATCTGTTTGCCGGAAAAACCGCGGTGCCCGAAATCGGCTGGGACGCGGTGACCGTGCCGGGGGCGGTATCCGGCTGGGTCTCCCTGGCGGAACGCTTCGGCACGCTGCCGTTGACCACCCTGGCGCAGCCCGCCATTGACTACGCGCGCAACGGCTTCCCGGTCTCCCCGTTGATTGGGCATCTCTGGCAGCGCGGCTATAACAAGCTGAAAGATCAGCCGGGCTTCAGCGCCTGTTTCGCCCCGGAAGGCCGCGCCCCGCGCGTGGGGGAGATCTTCCGTAACCCGGCGCAGGCGAACTCGCTTGAGCTGATTGCCCGCACCAACGGCGACGCCTTTTACCGCGGTGAGCTGGCGCAGAAAATTGCCGCCTTCGCCAGAGAGCATGGCGCGCACCTGACGGCCGAGGATCTGGCCAACCACCGCGTGGACTGGGTAGAACTGCTGTCACGCGACTTTGCGGGCGGCTCGGTGCAGGAGCTGCCGCCAAACGGGCAGGGGATCGCCACGCTGATTGCGCTCGGCATTCTTGAGCAGTGCGGCATTGAGAAGCATCATCCGGATTCCGTGCAGTCTCTGCATCTCTCTATCGAGGCAATGAAGCTGGCGCTGGCGGATCTCGACCGCTACGTGGCAGACGAAGCACACATGGCGTTTGCGGCGAAAGAACTGCTGAGCGACCATTACCTGAAGTCGCGTGCGGCGCTGATCAACCACGACAGCGCATCTGATTTTGTCTACGGTTCCCCGACGCAGAGCGGCACGGTCTACATCAGCACCGCGGACGCCAGCGGGATGATGGTCTCGTTTATTCAGTCCAACTATATGGGCTTCGGTTCAGGCATTGTGGTGCCGGATACCGGGATCAGCCTGCAAAACCGGGGCTGCGGCTTTGTGCTGGATCCAAATCACCCGAACGCGCTGGCGGGCAGCAAGCGCCCGTTCCACACCATCATTCCGGGCTTTGCGATGGACGGCAACGGCCAGCCGCTGATGTCCTTCGGCGTGATGGGCGGCCCGATGCAGGCGCAGGGGCACATGCAGATGGCGCTACGCATCATGCTGCACGGGCAAAACCCGCAGGCGGCAATCGATGCGCCGCGCTGGCGCGTGGTGCAGGGCAGGGAGGTGATCGTTGAATCGACGTTCGATCGCAACACGATTGCCGCGCTGCGCGAGCGCGGGCATCAAATTGTGGTGGAAGATCCGCTTCAGGATTACAACTTCGGTGGTGCACAGGTGATTTACCGCCTGCCGGAAGGACACTACGTGGCGGCGACGGAAAGCCGCAAAGACGGGCAGGCGTTGGTGAGTTAAAAGAAGCGAGCAACATTGGTAGGCCGGGTAAGGCGTAGCTGCCACCCGGCTTTTTTTTTCACTCAATGCTAAAAGGATCCGCATCCTGCCACGCCGGAAACTTCTCCCGGTACTCCTTCAGCGCCGTTAACGATAATTCGGCATCAATACGCGTCGCCTGATGCGGCTCGGCGGTGGCGATGATCTCGCCCTGCGGATTCACCACCCGGCTGTCGCCGCGATAGTGATGCCCGTTGCCGTCCGTCCCCACGCGGTTGCAGCCCACCACGTACGCCTGGTTCTCAATCGCGCGCGCCACGAGCAGCGACTGCCAGTGCAGGGAGCGCGGTGCAGGCCAGTTGGCAACATACAGCGCCAGGTCGTAATCGTTGCGGTTACGAGACCACACCGGGAAGCGCAGGTCGTAGCAGACCAGCGGCAGAATACGCCAGCCGCGCCATTCGAACACCACGCGCGCGTTACCGGCTTCATAGTGATGGTGCTCATCCGCCATACGGAACAGGTGGCGCTTGTCGTAGAAATGCACCTTTCCTTCCGGCTCGACCAGCAGGAAGCGGTTCACCGGGCCGCGCTCCGTTTGCAGCGCGGCGCTACCGGCAATCAGCGCGTTGGTCTGCTGCGCTTTGGCATGCATCCATGCAACCACCTCATCCTGCGGCATTGACTGTTTTGCCGCTTCCATGGCGAAGCCAGTGGTGAACATTTCCGGCAGGACAATCACATCACGCCCGGTAATGTCTTCGAGTTGACGATCAAAGTGGCGCAGGTTGGCGGGGCCATCCATCCACACTAAAGGTTGCTGCAAAATAGAAATCTTCAGACCAGGCACGATACAGGCTCCTCAAACGACCACTTTTTGACACTGTAGCACGACATAACGAGAAAATGTGGCAATAAAAAACCCCGCGCGAGGCGGGGTTTAGGTAAGCGAAACGCGTTATGCCGCTTCAGGTTTACGGTGCTTCTCCGGCAGCTTTACCGGCTGCGTCGCCAGCTCGTCCGGTTCGAAATCATCCACGTTAATGCTGCGCAGACGGCTCTCTTCGGCTTTCACCAGCAGAGCGGCCTCATCTTTATTGATAATGCCACCGGCCAGCGCCTGTTTTGCCAGTTCGTCCAGACGGGTAAACGGCAGGTTTTTGCCCAGCTGTTTACAGATCTTCTGGTGAATCGGATCGGCGGCCATCACGTCAAGCAGCGCCTCTTCCAGCAGACCCACCGGGTTATGCGGCGTCGGTGCGAGGTACTGACCGCGGCCGATGCGGGAACGGGTTGCGCTCGGAACCTGCAGGATCTTCGCCACTTTGTGGTCCAGCTTGTCGGACGGTGCCAGATGGTGACGACCGGTCGGGAAGATCACCACGCGCAGGGCGCCTGCCACGAAGCGGTTCGGGAAGTTTGCCAGCAGATCGTCAATCGCCTGTTCAGCCTGATACAACGCATCCTGTACGCCCCAGTGCACCAGGGGCAGATCCGCTTCCTGACGGCCTTCGTCGTCGTAACGTTTCAGGACCGCAGAGGCCAGGAAGATCTGGCTCAGCACATCGCCCAGACGGGCAGAGATACGTTCGCGACGCTTCAGGCTGCCGCCCAGCACCGCCATGGAAACGTCAGACAGCAGGGCCAGGTTGGCGCTCAGACGGTTCAGATGCTGATAATAACGTTTGGTTGCATCGCCGGTCGGCGTGGCGCTGGTAAGGCCGCGCGTCAGGCCCAGCCAGAAGCTGCGCACCTTGTTGCTGCCCACGTGACCGATATGTTTGAACAGCAGCTTATCGAAGGCATCCACGTCGTTGTTCTGCGCCGCGGCCATCTCTTCCAGCACGTATGGATGGCAGCGAATTGCGCCCTGACCGAAGATCATCATGCTGCGGGTCAGGATGTTTGCCCCTTCAACGGTGATGGCAATCGGTGCGCCCTGATAGCCGCGCGCCAGGAAGTTGCCTTCGCCGAGCATAATGCCTTTACCGCCCGCGATATCCATCGCGTCAATAATTGACTGCTGCGCGCGGTGGGTACAGTGGTACTTCACAATGGCCGACAGTACGGCTGGTTTTTCGCCCAGCATAATGCCGTAGGTAATCAGCGTGGCGGCAGCGTCCATCACGTAGGCGTTGCCCGCGATACGCGCCAGCGGCTCTTCGATACCTTCCATCTTGCCGATGGAGATTTTGAACTGACGACGGATGTGGGCGTAGGCACCAATCCCCATCGCCACCGACTTCAGACCGCCGGTTGAGTTCGACGGCAGGGTAATGCCGCGGCCCACCGACAGACATTCCACCAGCATACGCCAGCCCTGACCGGCCATTTTTGGACCACCGATGATGTAATCAATCGGCACAAAGATATCCTGGCCGCGGGTTGGGCCGTTCTGGAACGGCACGTTCAGCGGGAAGTGACGACGACCAATCTCAACGCCCGGGGTGGAGGTTGGGATCAACGCACAGGTAATGCCCAGATCTTCTTCGCCGCCCAGCAGTCTTTCCGGGTCAGAGAGCTTAAAGGCCAGACCCAGCACGGTGGCGATAGGGGCCAGCGTGATATAACGCTTGTTCCAGGTCAGGCGCATGCCCAGCACCTGCTCGCCCTGCCACTCGCCCATGCAGACCACGCCGGTATCCGGAATCGCGCCCGCATCGGAGCCTGCTTCCGGGCTGGTCAGCGCGAAGCAAGGGATTTCCTGACCGCGAGCCAGACGCGGCAGGTAGTGATCTTTCTGCTCTTCGGTACCGTAATGCTGCAGCAGTTCGCCCGGGCCTAAGGAGTTAGGCACGCCAACGGTAATCGCCAGGATGCCGGAAACGCCTGCCAGCTTTTGCAGCACGCGAGCCTGAGCGTAGGCGGAGAACTCCAGACCGCCGTACTCTTTCTTAATGATCATCGCGAAGAAGCGATGCTCTTTCAGGTAGGCCCACAGCTCTGGCGGCAGGTCGGCCATTTCATGGGTGATGGCAAAGTCGTTCGCCATACGGCAGGCTTCTTCTACCGGGCCGTCAATAAACGCCTGTTCTTCCGCGGTCAGACGCGGCTGCGGGTAGTTATGCAGCTTTTTCCAGTCCGGATTGCCCTGGAACAGGTCGCCTTCCCACCAGGTGGTGCCCGCATCAATCGCTTCTTTTTCAGTACGCGACATGGGCGGCATCACCTTGCGGAAGCCTTTGAACACCGGTGCAGAGATCATTGATTTACGCATCGGGGCAAAGTTAAACGGCAGAAGGATGATGGCAAGAGGGACTAAAAGCCAGATAGTCCAGAGACCTGCGACGCCAAGCGCAGCCGTCCAGGCCAGAAGAATCAGGCTGCTCAGGAATAAACTTACGCGGTGATAGAACAACACACCGAGCAGAACAACGGTTGCGAGAATGCTCAAAATCATCATAAAGAAAAGCTCCCTTGCTTGTAGGAGGTCTGACCACTTGTGATGATATGGTTGTAGTTGATGTTATTTCCTTTAGCAATGTGTTTACAAAATAATTACAACCTGGTTCACATTGTTCGCGTTTTACCCGGCACGAAAAAGCAAAACGCCGGACGTTTCGCATGGCTTTAGCTTCTCGCTTTTCCCGCTATCCGGTACACTCCACTATGTTATTTCATCAATACTGAAGGATTATCCTCATGTACCAGGATCTTATTCGTAACGAACTGAACGAAGCGGCGGAAACGCTGGCGAACTTTCTGAAAGATGATGCCAATATTCACGCTATTCAGCGCGCGGCGGTCCTGCTGGCCGACAGCTTCAAAGCGGGTGGCAAAGTGCTCTCCTGCGGTAACGGTGGCTCTCACTGCGACGCGATGCACTTCGCAGAAGAGCTGACCGGACGCTATCGCGAAAACCGTCCTGGCTACCCGGCGATTGCGATTTCCGACGTGAGCCACATCTCCTGCGTAGGCAACGACTTCGGTTACGACCACATCTTCTCCCGCTACGTTGAAGCCGTAGGCCGTGAAGGCGATGTGCTGCTGGGGATTTCTACCTCCGGCAACTCCGGTAATGTGATCAAAGCGATCGCCGCCGCGCGTGAAAAAGGGATGAAAGTCATCACCCTGACGGGCAAAGATGGCGGTAAGATGGACGGTACGGCGGATGTTGAAATTCGCGTTCCGCACTTCGGTTATGCTGACCGCATTCAGGAAATTCACATCAAAGTGATCCACATCCTGATCCAGCTGATCGAAAAAGAGATGGCTAAGTAAGACTTCGCTGGGGGCGCCGGTGCCCCCCGCTGTTGTGGAGGTGATGTATGTGCGAACTGCTCGGGATGAGCGCCAATGTGCCAACCGATATCTGCTTTAGTTTCACCGGGCTGGTGCAGCGCGGTGGAGGAACCGGGCCGCATAAAGACGGCTGGGGCATCACCTTCTACGAAGGCAAAGGGTGTCGCACGTTCAAAGATCCACAGCCCAGCTTTAACTCACCGATTGCCAAACTGGTGCAGGACTATCCTATCAAGTCCCGCTCGGTGATCGCCCATATTCGCCAGGCTAACCGTGGCGAAGTGGCGCTGGAAAATACCCATCCGTTTACCCGGGAACTGTGGGGCCGAAACTGGACCTACGCGCACAACGGGCAACTCACGGGCTATAAGTCGCTGGAGACGGGCAATTTCCGCCCGGTAGGCGAAACCGACAGCGAAAAAGCCTTCTGCTGGCTGCTGCACAAGCTGACGGAGCGCTATCCCCGCACGCCAGGCAATATGGCTGCCGTGTTTAAATACATCGCGACGCTGGCGACCGAGCTACGCGAAAAAGGCGTGTTCAACATGCTGCTCTCAGACGGCCGCTATGTGATGGCGTTCTGCTCGACGAATTTGTTCTGGATCACCCGCCGTGCGCCGTTTGGCGTGGCAACGCTGCTCGATCAGGATGTGGAGATAGACTTTCAGAAGGAGACCACACCGAACGATGTGGTCACTGTTATTGCAACGCAGCCGCTGACGGGCAACGAAACCTGGCAAAAGATTATGCCAGGCGAGTGGGTGCTATTTTGTCTCGGGGACCGTGTAATTTGACGCCAGCTGTGGATGGACAACTTCGTGGCTCAGCGGCTTGCTGACCACGTAACGGCCATCCACAACCGAGACAACAGGCGGCTTGTGAGTCTGCTCGAAGTAGTCATAGCCGGGTTTCAGCTGTTTCCAGAAATCCGCGTAGTACGAGTACTTGTGACGCGCCATGTTGGCATCCGTCATGCGGAACGGATAGATGCTGACCTGAACGTTTGGCTGACCAAAGACCAACGCGCCGGTGACAAACTGGAAAATCTCATCAATGCCGGAATCGGTCATCGCGTAGCAGCCGATAGACACGCAGGCACCGTGGATCATCAGGTATTTACCTTCATAACCGTGTGCACGGTCATAGGCATTCGGGAAACCGATATTGATGGCTTTATAGAAACGGCTGTCTGGTTTGAGCTGGCTACGCTGAACGTTGTAAAACCCTTCCGGACTTTTGAAATCGCCCTGACGCTGTTTTGGCCCTAATCCACCGGAGTAGTTACAGATTTTGTAGCTATCAAGCAGCTGATACGTCTCACCCATTTTTACAAACAGATCGAGAGTGCGTTCTTCCTTGAAGATCTGAATATAAACCGGCGATCCCATTAACTGCTGTTTATATTCTTTGCTGATCGGCGTCGTTGAGCTATTACTGCTGAGCAGTCCGGCAAACGACATGCACGGAATCAGAAGCATCGCAATGAACAATGCGATTTTACGCATACTACTAGTTCCTTGATAAAACCATGACCAACTTGCCAGGACGGCAAAAGAGACCCGAAATCAGATTATTCTGTTAGGAGCGCTCACATTAGCACCGCTATAGATTTTCGCAAGAGCCGGGCGGTGAGTTTACAAATTAGTTTTACTTTATAAACCATCAAAATCGCGATGGCTCCAGGAACTTTGCGCATTAGCTCGCAATTTGGCGCGCGCGACGGCGGATTCGCTGCCCGCGAGAAGGGGAAAATGTTACACTTCGCGGCCACTGGATTGTTGTTCATGGAAACCTGCTAACCACATGTTTAAAATCAAAAAAGGACTTGATCTGCCGATTGCAGGCGTGCCCGCGCAGCGCGTTTCGACAGGCGCAAGTGTCCGTCATGTCGCCATTGTGGGCGACGACTACCTGGGAATGCGTCCTTCGATGTTGGTACAGGAAGGCGATCGCGTGATCAAAGGCCAGGCGCTCTTTGAGGACAAAAAAAATCCCGGCGTGATGTTTACAGCCCCCGCGAGCGGCACCGTTGTGGCGATCAACCGTGGCGAACGGCGCGTTCTGCAGTCGGTGGTGATCCGCATTGAAGGCGATGAACAGCGTGAATTCGCCCGTTACGATGCCGCAGACCTCGCGTCGCTGAGCCGTGAGGCTGTTCAGGCTCAGCTTCTGGCGTCCGGTTTATGGACCGCGCTTCGCACGCGTCCCTTCAGTAAATCCCCGGTTCCCGGCACGGAACCGGCCGCGATTTTCGTCACCGCAATGGATACCAACCCGCTCAGCGTGGATCCGCAGCCGGTTATCCTGGCACAGCGCAAAGCCTTTGATGCCGGGCTTACCGTTTTAACCCGTCTGACGTCGGGAAAAGTCCACGTTTGCCAGGCCGGTGGCGGCAAGCTTGGCGGTCATCCTCAGGGGCAGGTCACGTTTAATGAGTTTGCTGGCCCGCATCCGGCGGGTCTGGTCGGGACGCACATCCATTTCCTTGAGCCGGTGAGCCTGACGAAACAGGTCTGGCATCTTAATTATCAGGACGTCATCGCCATCGGTACGCTCTTCACCTCAGGAGAGCTGTGCGCGGAACGCATCATCGCCATCGGTGGGCCGCAGGCTGCAAACCCGCGTCTGGTGAAGACGCTGATTGGCGCGGATATCAATGAACTGCTGAACGAAGAAACCAAGGCAGGCGAAAACCGGCTGATTTCCGGTTCGGTCCTCAGTGGCCGCCATGCCGTGCAGGCGCACGCCTATCTGGGACGTTTCCATTTGCAGGTCAGCATTGTGCAGGAAGGCCGCGAGAAAGAGCTGTTCGGCTGGGTGCTGCCCGGTGCGGAAAAATACTCCGTCACCCGTACCACGCTGGGGCACTTCCTGCGTAATAAGCTGTTTAGCTTTTCGACCAGTACGCACGGCGGCGAGCGCGCTATGGTCCCGATTGGCAACTACGAGCGCGTCATGCCGCTGGATATTCTGCCGACCATGCTGTTGCGCGATCTGCTCGCCGGCGATACCGACAGCGCGCAGGCGCTGGGCTGTCTGGAACTGGACGAAGAAGATCTGGCGCTCTGTACCTATGTCTGTCCGGGAAAATACGAATATGGACCGGTATTGCGCGAGGTGTTAACCCGCATTGAGCAGGAAGGATAACCGATGGGCTTAAAACACCTCTTTGAAAAAATTGAGCCGCACTTTACCGAAGGGAAGCTCAAAAAGTACTACCCGCTGTATGAAGCCACGGCGACCATTTTTTACACGCCGGGGCTGGTGACGAAAGGAGCGGCGCACGTCCGTGACGCCATCGACCTTAAGCGGATGATGATCCTGGTGTGGTTTGCGGTCTTCCCGGCGATGTTCTGGGGGATGTACAACGTCGGTCTGCAGACCATTCCGGCGCTGCACCACATGTACGATGCGCAGCAGCTGACGCAGGTGCTTCAGTCTGACTGGCACTACCGTCTGGCCCAGTCGTTAGGGGTGAGCTTTGCGCCAGACGCGGGCTGGGTGAGCATGATGACGCTGGGGGCGGTGTTCTTCCTGCCGATTTACATCACGGTCTTTATCGTTGGCGGCTTCTGGGAAGTGCTGTTTGCCATCATCCGTAAACATGAGATCAACGAAGGCTTCTTCGTGACCTCTATTCTGTTTGCCCTGATTGTTCCCCCGACGCTACCGCTCTGGCAGGCAGCGCTGGGCATCAGCTTTGGCGTGGTCATTGCTAAAGAGATCTTCGGCGGCACCGGGCGGAATTTCCTTAACCCGGCGCTGGCGGGGCGTGCGTTCCTCTTCTTTGCCTATCCGGCGCAAATCTCCGGCGACCTGGTCTGGACGGCGGCTGACGGTTTTTCCGGCGCGACGCCGCTTTCACAGTGGGCGGCACACGGCGGCGAAACGCTGGTGAACAACGCGACGGGTCAGCCTGTAACCTGGTTTGATGCCTTTATTGGCAATATTCCGGGTTCCATTGGTGAAGTTTCAACGCTGATGATTTTGATTGGTGGAGCGATCATCCTGTTTGGGCGCGTGGCCTCCTGGCGAATTGTGGCGGGCGTGATGATCGGCATGGTGCTGACCGCCACGATGTTCAACGTTATCGGTTCGACCACCAACCCAATGTTCTCCATGCCCTGGTACTGGCATCTGGTGCTGGGTGGCTTCGCGTTTGGCATGATGTTCATGGCAACCGACCCCGTCTCAGCCTCGTTTACGGACAAAGGTAAATGGAGCTATGGCGTGCTCATTGGCGCGATGTGTGTCCTGATCCGCGTGGTCAACCCGGCGTACCCGGAAGGAATGATGCTGGCCATTCTGTTTGCCAACCTGTTTGCGCCACTCTTCGATTACCTGGTGGTGCGGGCCAACATTAAGCGGAGGAAGGCGCGTGGCTGAAGTTAAAAATAACGACAGTATCAGTAAAACGCTGCTGGTGGTGCTGGTGCTCTGTCTGGTCTGTTCGATTGTCGTGGCCGGCTCTGCCGTGGGGTTAAAACCCCTGCAGCAGGCGCAACGTGCGCTGGATAAACAGCGCAACATACTGGCCGTGGCCGGGTTGATGCAGGAAGGGATGAGTGCAGACGACGTCTCGGCGGTATTTGCGGAGCGTATTTCACCGCGTCTGGTGGATTTGAAAACCGGCCATCTGCTGGATAAAGATCCGGCGAAGTATAACCAGGCGCTGGCGCTGAAAGATCCGCAGATGAGCCTGACGCTCGAGGCATCGCAAGATCCCGCCGGGATTAAGCGCCGCAGCAATCTCGCCGAAATTTATCTGGTGCGTGACCCCCAAAAACGCATTCAGGAAGTGGTGCTTCCTGTCTACGGCAACGGCCTGTGGTCAATGATGTATGCCTTTGTGGCGCTTGATACGGATGGCCGTACCGTAAAAGGCATTACGTATTACGACCAGGGCGAAACGCCGGGGCTGGGTGGCGAAGTCGAAAACCCGAACTGGCGGGCACAGTTTATCGGTAAGAAAGTGCTCGACGATAACGGTCTGCCTGCGCTGAAGGTGATGAAAGGGGCGGCACGTCCCGGTGACGACTACGCTGTCGACGGGCTGTCCGGCGCCACGCTCACCTCCAAAGGCGTGCAGCACAGTTTTGATTTCTGGATGGGCGAGCTGGGTTTTGGTCCTTTCCTGAAAAACGTACGTGAAGGAGCGCTGAACAATGGCTGATACCGGTGAACTGAAAGAAGTCAAAAAGGTGCTCATTGGCCCACTGCTGGCCAATAACCCGATCACACTGCAGGTGCTGGGCGTCTGTTCAGCCCTGGCGGTGACGACCAAGCTGGAAACGGCGGTGGTGATGACGCTGGCGGTCACGCTGGTCACGGCATTTTCGAGCATGTTTATCTCGATGATCCGCCACCACATTCCCAACAGCGTGAGGATCATCGTGCAGATGGCGATCATCGCCTCGCTGGTGATCGTGGTCGATCAGCTGCTGCGCGCCTTCGCCTATGAAACCTCCAAACAGCTCTCGGTGTTTGTCGGGCTGATCATCACCAACTGTATTGTGATGGGGCGTGCGGAAGCCTACGCCATGAAAATGCCGCCGCTGGCGAGTTTTATGGACGGTATCGGTAACGGCCTCGGCTACGGTGTGATCCTGCTGACCGTTGGCTTCCTGCGTGAACTCATTGGCAGCGGTAAGCTGTTTGGCATCACGGTGCTGGACACGGTGCAAAACGGTGGATGGTATCTGCCAAACGGCCTATTCCTGCTGGCTCCCAGCGCATTTTTCATTATCGGTTTGTTGATCTGGCTGATTCGTACCTTGAGACCAGAACAGCAGGAAAAGGAGTAACCGACGATGGCTCATTACCTGAGTTTGTTTGTGCGCGCGGTGTTTGTTGAAAACATGGCGCTCGCGTTTTTCCTCGGCATGTGTACGTTCCTTGCGGTGTCCAAAAAAGTGTCGACGGCATTTGGGCTGGGTATCGCGGTCACCGTGGTGCTTGGCTTATCTGTACCGATTAACAATCTGGTCTACAACTTTGTGCTGCGGGACGGCGCGCTGGTGGAAGGGGTTGACCTCAGCTTCCTGAACTTCATCACCTTTATTGGCGTGATTGCCGCGCTGGTGCAAATCCTGGAGATGATCCTCGATAAGTACTTCCCGTCGCTGTACAACGCGCTGGGGATCTTCCTGCCGCTGATCGCGGTGAATTGCGCCATCTTCGGCGGCGTCTCGTTTATGGTTCAGCGTGATTACAACTTCAGTGAATCCGTGGTGTACGGTTTCGGCTCCGGCATCGGGTGGATGCTGGCGATTGTCACCATGGCAGGGATCCGCGAAAAAATGAAATATGCCAACGTGCCTGCAGGCCTGCGTGGCTTAGGGATCACCTTTATTACCACCGGGTTGATGGCACTGGGCTTTATGTCCTTCTCCGGCGTGCAGCTATAAGGGCTTACAGATGGAAATTATTCTTGGCGTGGTGATGTTCACGCTGATTGTACTGGTGCTGTCAGGGCTCATTCTGGCGGCGCGGGCGAAGCTGGTGAATTCCGGCGACGTGGTGATTGATATTAACGACGATCCGCAGAATCAGATCCGCACGCCTGCGGGAGATAAACTGCTCAACACGCTGTCCGGTAACGGAATTTTTGTCTCCTCGGCCTGCGGCGGCGGCGGCTCCTGCGGACAGTGCCGCGTGACGGTAAAAGAGGGTGGCGGCGATATTCTGCCCACCGAGCTGTCGCATATCACAAAGCGTGAGGCAAAAGAGGGCTGCCGTCTGGCCTGTCAGGTCGCAGTGCGTCAGAACATGAAGATTGAACTGCCGGAAGAGATTTTCGGCGTCAAAAAATGGGAATGTGAAGTTATCTCTAATGATAACAAAGCTACCTTTATCAAAGAGCTGAAGCTGCGGGTGCCGGAAGGGGAAGATGTCCCGTTCCGCGCCGGAGGATACATTCAGATTGAGTGCCCTGAGCATACCGTGGCGTATGCGGACTTTGACGTTCCGCAGGCGTACCGCGCCGACTGGGACAAATTCAATCTCTTCCGCTTTGTATCTGAGGTGAAAGAGCCGACGCTGCGCGCCTACTCGATGGCCAACTACCCGGAAGAGAAGGGTATTATTATGCTCAACGTGCGTATCGCCACGCCGCCACCGAATGTGCCGGATGCGCCGCCGGGCGTGATGTCATCATACATCTGGTCCCTGAAGCCGGGCGATAAGGTGACCATCTCCGGCCCGTTCGGGGAGTTCTTCGCGAAAGATACCGACGCGGAAATGGTCTTTATCGGCGGCGGTGCCGGCATGGCCCCGATGCGCTCGCACATCTTTGACCAGCTCAAGCGGCTCGGCAGCAAGCGTAAAATCAGCTTCTGGTACGGGGCGCGTTCGCTGCGTGAGATGTTCTACGATGATGAATTTGAACAGCTGGCGCGTGAAAACCCGAACTTTACCTTCCACGTGGCGCTCTCCGATCCGCAGCCGGAAGATAACTGGACGGGCTATACGGGGTTCATCCACAACGTGCTGTATGAAAACTACCTTAAACAGCACCCGGCTCCCGAGGACTGCGAGTTCTATATGTGTGGTCCGCCGATGATGAACGCCGCCGTGATTAAGATGCTGAAAGATCTCGGCGTCGAAGATGAGAACATCATGCTCGATGACTTTGGAGGCTGATGATGCTGACGTTTCTGGCAACCTTTGTGGTTTTTGTACTTGTCATCTTTGGCATGTCTTTAGGCTGGATCGTTAAGCGGAAAAGCATTCAGGGCAGCTGCGGCGGTATTTCCTCCATTGGCATGGAGAAGGTCTGCGACTGCCCGGAACCGTGCGACGCCCGCAAAAAACGCATGGCGCGCGAGCAGCAGCGCATTATTTAAGTTTTTGTAGGCCGGGTAAGGCAACGCCGCCACCCGGCATTCTTACATCTGCTTCTCAATCCTCATTTATTTACTGTATACTTATCCAGTGATGAGTGAGGGCTTACTATGCGCAAAATAATCCATGTTGATATGGACTGCTTTTTTGCCGCAGTGGAGATGCGAGACAACCCGGCGCTGCGGGATATTCCCATCGCTATTGGCGGCAGCCGCGTTCAGCGTGGCGTTATCAGCACCGCCAACTACCCTGCGCGCAAATTTGGCGTGCGTAGCGCCATGCCGACGGCGATGGCCTTAAAGCTTTGCCCTCATCTCACGCTTCTGCCCGGGCGGTTCGACGCCTATAAAGAGGCTTCCCTTCATATTCGGGAAATCTTCTCCCGCTATACCTCTTTGATAGAGCCGCTGTCGCTGGACGAAGCCTATCTCGATGTGACCGACAGCGTGCATTGCCACGGCTCCGCCACGCTGATGGCGCAGGAGATCCGCCAGACGATTTTCAACGAGCTGAATCTGACGGCGTCTGCGGGGGTCGCGCCCGTTAAATTCCTTGCCAAAATCGCTTCGGATTTAAATAAGCCCAACGGCCAGTACGTCATTACGCCGGAAGAGGTGCCTGCATTTTTAAAAACGCTGCCGCTTGGCAAAATCCCCGGCGTCGGGAAAGTCTCCGCCGCAAAGCTGGAAAGCATGGGGTTACGCACCTGCGAAGACGTGCAGCGAAGCGACCTCGCCATGCTGCTCAAGCGCTTCGGGAAGTTTGGCCGCGTGCTGTGGGAGCGCAGCCAGGGGATTGACGATCGCGATGTGAACAGCGAACGGCTGCGGAAATCCGTCGGCGTCGAGCGAACCCTCATTGAAGATATTCATGACTGGTCCGAATGCGAAACCATTATCACGGAACAGCTTTATCCTGAGCTGGAACGACGCTTAAGCAAGGTAAAACCGGACCTGCTGATTGCCCGTCAGGGCATCAAGCTCAAATTCAACG
This sequence comes from Enterobacter roggenkampii, assembly GCF_001729805.1. NCBI lineage: Bacteria > Pseudomonadati > Pseudomonadota > Gammaproteobacteria > Enterobacterales > Enterobacteriaceae > Enterobacter > Enterobacter roggenkampii. Next base: position 914,014 of record NZ_CP017184.1, read on the forward strand.
ATTTCCAGCAGACCACGCAGGAACACGTCTGGCCGCGTCTGAACAAAGACGATCTTATCGCGACGGCAAAAAAGGCATGGGAAGAGCGACGAGGAGGGCGAGGGGTGAGGCTGGTGGGATTGCACGTCACGCTGCTGGATCCGCAGTTAGAGCGACAGCTGGTATTGGGATTGTAAAAAAGCCCGGTGCGCTACGCTTACCGGGCCTGGGTTTTTCACCCTATCCCTGTGGAACAGGGCTGGGGTGAGGGTATTACTTAACTGGGATCGCCTTCAGCAGTTCAGTCAGCAGCGTCCAGTAATGACCAACGCTTTCGATATGAACCTGCTCATCCGGCGAGTGCGGACCGGTAATGGTTGGCCCGATGGACACCATATCCATATCCGGATACGGTTTCTTGAACAGGCCACATTCCAGACCGGCGTGGATCACCTGAATGTTCGGCGTGCTGTTGAACAGACGCTGATAGGTTTCACGCACCAGCGCCATCACCGGAGAGCTTGCATCCGGCTGCCAGCCCGGGTAGCTGCCTTTTGCAGACGTTTTCGCGCCCGCCAGCGTGCCCAGAGATTCCAGCATGCTCACCACATACTCTTTACCGCTGTCGATAAGGGAGCGGATCAGGCAGATGATCTCCGCGCTGTCGTCGCTCATGGTCACCACGCCCACGTTCAGTGAGGTTTCCACTACGCCTTTCGCCACGTCAGAGTTGCGGATTACGCCGTTTGGCGTCGCGTTCAGCAGCTGAACGAAGGTGTCACGAGACTGCACGGTCAGCGCGGCTTTATCCGTGGAGACGGATTCCAGCACCACGGTCAGGTTCTTCTCTTTCGCCGACAGTTCGTTTTTCAGGATATCCAGGTACACGGTGGAGAGTTTTTTCAGCTCGTCGGCTTTTGCCGCTGGCACTGCCACGGTGGCGAAGGCTTCGCGCGGGATCGCGTTGCGCAGGGTACCGCCGTTGAAGTCTACCAGACGCAGATCCAGCTCGGCCGCATGGCCTGCCAGGAAGCGTGCCAGCAATTTATTGGCGTTGCCGAGACCCAGATGAATATCACCGCCGGAGTGGCCGCCTTTCAGCCCTTTCAGCGTCAGCTTGAAGGTCTGGAAACCGGCAGGAATCGCTTCGCGTGACAGCGGCAGGGTAGAGATGAAATCAATCCCGCCCGCGCAGCCCATGTAGATCTCGCCTTCTTCTTCGGAGTCGGTGTTGATCAGGATATCCGCCTGCAGCCAGTTCGCCTGCAGACCGAACGCCCCGTCCATGCCCGCTTCTTCGGTCATGGTCAGCAGCACTTCCAGTGGACCGTGCTCAACGCTGTCGTCAGCCAGCACGGCCAGCGCAGAGGCCATACCGATGCCGTTATCCGCACCCAGGGTGGTGCCGCGCGCTTTCACCCAGTCGCCGTCGATGTACGGCTGAATCGGGTCTTTGGTGAAGTCGTGAACGGTGTCGTTGTTCTTCTGTGGCACCATGTCCAGGTGCGCCTGCAGCACAACCGGTTTACGGTTTTCCATGCCTGCGGTGGCGGGTTTGCGGATCAGAATGTTGCCAACCTGGTCACGTTCCGCATGCAGATCTTTTTCCTTCGCCCAGCCCATAATATGTTCGGCAAGCTGTTCTTCATGGTAGGAAGGGTGTGGAATGGAGCAGATTTTGGCAAAAATATCCCACAGCGGCTGCGGAGATAGTTGAGACAGTTCAGACACGATAAGTCTCCTTGTCGAGGCGCTGCAAACAGGGTTGCAGGTCACAGGGTTAGCAGGTTAATAGTTACCACAAGTCAGGCTTGCGAGATGAAACTGAGAATACCACTTTCTCTGCTGGCTGGTAGCATAAAGCATGTAAAAACTCAGGCAGAGGGCGCTAAACACTGGTTTTTAGTGCGTCAGATCTCTATAATCTCGCGCAACCTATTTCCCCCTCGAACACTTTTTAAGCCGTATAAAAACAGGCTGGGACACTTCACATGAGCGAAAAATACGTCGTCACCTGGGACATGTTGCAGATTCACGCACGCAAACTGGCTGCGCGTCTGATGCCTTCCGAACAGTGGAAAGGCATTATTGCCGTCAGCCGTGGCGGTCTGGTACCGGGGGCGCTGCTGGCACGTGAGCTGGGTATTCGTCATGTCGATACCGTTTGCATCTCCAGCTATGACCATGACAACCAGCGCGAGCTGAAAGTGCTGAAACGCGCGGAAGGCGACGGTGAAGGCTTCATCGTTATTGATGACCTGGTGGATACCGGCGGTACCGCGGTGGCTATCCGGGAAATGTATCCGAAAGCACATTTCGTCACTATCTTCGCAAAGCCTGCTGGCCGCCCGCTGGTTGACGATTACGTGATTGATATTCCGCAGGATACCTGGATTGAACAACCATGGGATATGGGCGTGGTCTTCGTACCGCCAATCTCGGGTCGTTAATCACGTTCCGCAATTAATTTAACGCCCGGTGATGCCGGGCGTTGTTTTTTTTAGTCTGACGCGCGTTACAATAGTCTCTATACGACGTATTCATGGAGGCAATGCAATGACGCAGGCGAATCTCACCGAGACTCTCTTCAAACCCCGTTTCAAACACCCTGAAACGTCGACGCTGGTGCGTCGCTTCAATCCGGGTACTCAGCCTGCCGTCCAGTCTGCATTAGACGGTAAAAACGTGCCTCACTGGTATCGCATGATTAACCGCCTGATGTGGATCTGGCGCGGTATCGATCCCCGTGAAATCCTTGATGTGCAGGCACGTATCGTGATGAGTGAAGCCGAGCGTACCGACAGCGAGCTCTATGATACGGTAGTGGGCTACCGTGGCGGAAACTGGATCTACGAGTGGTCTAAACAGGCGATGCTCTGGCAGCAAAAAGCCAGCCAGGAAGAGGATGCCACGCGCAGCGGCAAACACTGGCTGCATGCGGCCAACCTCTATGCGATTGCCGCCTACCCGCATTTAAAAGGCGATGAGCTGGCCGAACAGGCGCAGGCGCTGGCGAATCGCGCCTACGAAGAGGCGGCTCAACGCCTGCCGGGCCAGATGCGCGAGCTTGAGTTCGCTGTTCCGGGCGGGGCGCCCGTTACCGGGTTCCTGCATATGCCCGAAGGTGAAGGCCCGTTCCCGACCGTGCTGATGTGCGGCGGGCTGGACTCTCTGCAAATTGACTATTACAGCCTGTATGAGCGCTACTTCGCACCAAAAGGGATCGCGATGCTGACGCTGGATATGCCCTCAATTGGCTTCTCCTCCAAATGGAAACTGACTCAGGATTCCAGCCTGCTGCACCAGCATGCGCTAAAAGCGCTGGAAAACATTCCGTGGGTTGACCACACCCGCGTGGCGGCATTTGGCTTCCGCTTTGGCGCAAACGTCGCGGTGCGTCTGGCTTACCTTGAATCCTCCCGCCTGAAAGCAGTCGCCTGCCTTGGACCGGTCGTTCACGCCCTGCTCAGCGATCCCGCACGCCAGGGGAGCGTGCCCGAAATGTACCTTGATGTGCTGGCCAGCCGTCTTGGCATGCATGATGCATCAGACGAAGCGCTGCGCGTTGAGCTCAATCGCTACTCGTTAAAAACGCAAGGGTTGCTGGGACGTCGCTGCCCGACGCCGATGCTGTCGGGGTTCTGGAAAAACGATCCGTTCAGTCCGGAAGAAGAGTCGCGCTTAATCACGTCGTCATCTGCGGATGGCAAACTGCTTGAGGTGCCGTTCAGCCCGGTCTATCAGAATTTCGATAAAGCTCTGAAGGAGATTACGCGCTGGATCGCTCAGAGATTGTGTTAATAGATTGCTAAATTTCGCTGGTTTGGTAAAACAGTGGCTTCACAAAAGGAGATCGCAATGACGTTACCGAGTGGACACCCGAAAAGTAGATTGATTAAGAAGTTCATGGCTCTTGGCCCGTATATTCGAGAAGAGCAGTGTGAAGAGAATCGCTTTTTTTTCGACTGCCTGGCTGTATGCGTCAACGTGAAGCCTGCACCCGAAAAACGTGAATTCTGGGGCTGGTGGATGGAAATGGAAGCAGAGGAAAAACGCTTTACGTATAGCTACCAGTTTGGCCTGTTTAATAAAGACGGTAACTGGCAGGCCACCACCATTAAAGATCAGGAAGTGATCGATCGCCTGGAATATACCCTGAAAGAGTTTCACGACAAAGCGAGCGCACTGCTGGCCACCCTGGACCTTAAGTTCGAGCCAGCGGATGATTTTTCCAGCGAAGCGGTGAAGCTGACCGCCTGATAGCGTCACAGCGCCGGGTGGCGGCTTCGCCTTACCCGGCCTACAAAATGCACTATCCCGTAGGCCCGGTAGGCGCAGCGCTACCGGGCAAAAAAAATCCCGGCTTATCTGCCGGGATTTTCTTATTCGGGTAATCTTAGAACTGGTAGGTCATACCCAGGGCAACGATATCATCGCTGCTCACGCCCAGTTTATTATCGTCGTCAATCTGGTTAATTTTATAATCAACAAACGCGGACATATTTTTGTTGAAGTAATAGGTCGCGCCAACGTCAATATATTTCACCAGATCTTCGTCACCAATACCTTCGATATCTTTGCCTTTAGACTGGACATAACCCAGGGACGGACGCAGACCGAAATCGAACTGATATTGTGCGACGATTTCAAAGTTCTGTGCCTTATTGGCAAATCCGCCAGAAATTGGCGTCATATTACGGGTTTCTGAATACATCGCTGCCAGATAAATATCGTTCGCGTCATATTTCAGACCGGTAGCCCAGGCTTCGGCTTTCTGCCCCTGACCACGCGCCAGCAGGTTCTGCGCGTTGGTGCGGTCAGAGTTAGTGTAAGCACCGCTGACGGCGAAATCGCTGCCGCCGAAGTCATAGCTCAGAGAGGTACCAAAACCGTCACCGTTCTGCTTCTTGGCATCACGGTTTTCGTTTTTACCCTGGTACTGCAGGGTCATGTCCAGGCCGTCAACCGCGCCGAAGAAGTCGGTGTTGCGGTAGGTGGCAAGACCGGTCGCACGCTTGGTCATGAAGTTATCGGTCTGCGCGGAAGAGTCGCCGCCGAACTCAGGGAACATGTCGGTCCATGCTTCGACGTCATACAGCGCACCCAGGTTACGACCGTAATCCAGAGAACCAAAGTTTTTCAGCTTCAGGCCCGCGAACGCCAGACGGGTTTTCTGAGAGGAGTCGCTCTCGGCTTTGTTACCCGCAAATTCAGATTCCCAACGACCATAGCCCGTCAGCTGATCGTTAATCTGGGTTTCGCCTTTAAAACCGAAACGAACGTAAGTCTGATCGCCATCTTTGGTGGCATCATCGCTGATGTAGTGCATGGCTTTCACTTTGCCGTACACGTCCAGCTTATTACCATCTTTATTATAAACTTCAGCTGCGTGAACGGATGCAGAAGCCACTACGCCCATAACCATTAATGCCAGAGTGCTCTTTTTCATTTTCGATCCTGTCTTATAAACGCGCTAAAAAATTCGCTGGACGATAAGCTCATGCTTAAGTCCCGTGAAAAAACAGGAAGGGTTTTATCGTTCTGGAATGAAACTTTTATGACAAACTAAGAATAATTTTAAAAAACTGTGATTTATTATTTCGGTAATAAAAGTGTCAAATTCTCCCGCTACGCTTCCTGATCCCGCGCAACAAAGTGTTTCGCGATGTGCTAAGGCAGTTGGCAACGGGGCTGACTCCTGCTAAAACGTTCGTTCGACATTACTTTCCCTTATCGTTGAACGGCAGAGAATCATGAGTGACAGCCAGACGCTGGTGGTAAAACTCGGTACCAGTGTGTTAACAGGCGGATCGCGCCGCCTAAATCGCGCCCACATTGTTGAGCTTGTACGTCAGTGCGCTCAGTTACATGCCGCAGGGCATCGTATTGTAATTGTGACCTCCGGGGCGATTGCCGCCGGGCGTGAACACCTGGGTTACCCCGAACTCCCCGCGACGATCGCCTCTAAACAGCTGCTGGCCGCCGTGGGACAAAGCCGACTCATTCAACTCTGGGAACAGCTGTTCTCTATCTATGGCATCCACGTCGGACAGATGCTGCTGACGCGTGCGGATATGGAAGACAGAGAGCGCTTCCTGAACGCCCGCGATACCCTGCGCGCGCTGCTGGACAATAATATCGTTCCGGTCATTAACGAGAATGATGCCGTTGCTACCGCTGAAATCAAAGTGGGTGATAACGATAACCTCTCTGCGCTGGCCGCCATTCTGGCTGGCGCCGATAAATTACTGCTTCTGACCGATCAGCAGGGGTTGTTCACTGCCGATCCGCGCTCCAACCCGGAAGCCGAGCTGATTACCGACGTTCACGGTATCGACGATGCGCTGCGCGCCATCGCCGGTGACAGCGTGTCCGGCCTCGGAACGGGCGGCATGGGGACCAAGCTGCAGGCCGCCGACGTGGCGTGCCGCGCCGGTATCGACACCATCATTGCCGCGGGCAGCCGCCCTGGCGTGATTGGCGACGTGATGGAAGGCATCTCCGTCGGCACCCGCTTCCACGCTCAGGAATCCCCGCTGGAAAACCGTAAACGCTGGATATTTGGCGCGCCACCTGCGGGCGAACTCGTCGTTGATGAAGGGGCGACCGCCGCGATTCTGGAACGAGGAAGTTCATTACTTCCTAAAGGAATTAAAAGCGTGACAGGCAACTTCTCCCGTGGTGAAGTGATCCGTATCCGTAACCTCGAAGGCCGCGACATCGCCCACGGCGTAAGCCGCTATAACAGCGATGCCCTGCGCCGCATCGCGGGCCACCATTCGCAGCAGATCGACGCCATTCTGGGCTATGAATATGGCCCGGTTGCCGTGCATCGCGATGACATGATTATTCGTTAAGGAGCCAGAACATGCTGGAACAAATGGGCGCCGCCGCGAAGGCCGCCTCTTACAAACTGGCGCTCCTTTCCAGCCGCGAGAAAAACCGCGTGCTGGAAAAAATCGCTGATTATCTGGAATCTCAGTCCCAGGAGATTTTGCTCGCCAACGAGCAGGATTTACTGGAAGCGCGTCGCAACGGTCTGAGCGAAGCGATGCTCGACCGCCTGGCGTTGACCCCGGCCCGCCTTAAAGGCATCGCCGACGATGTTCGTCAGGTCTGCAATCTGGCCGACCCGGTAGGGCAGGTGATTGACGGTGGGCTGCTGGACAGCGGTTTACGCCTGGAGCGCCGTCGCGTGCCGCTCGGCGTTATCGGCGTTATTTATGAAGCCCGTCCAAACGTGACGGTGGATGTTGCCTCCCTGTGCCTGAAAACCGGCAACGCCGCCATTCTGCGCGGTGGGAAAGAGACCTGGCGCACCAACGCCGCGACGGTGAAAGTCATTCAGCAGGCGCTGGAAGAGTGTGGCTTACCGGCGGGTGCCGTGCAGGCAATTGAGAGCCCGGACCGCGCGCTGGTCAACGAAATGCTGCGCATGGACAAATACATCGACATGCTGATCCCACGCGGCGGCGCGGGCCTGCACAAACTGTGCCGCGAGCAGTCGACGATTCCGGTGATCACCGGCGGTATTGGCGTGTGTCATATCGTGGTAGACGACAGCGCTGAGATTGCTCCTGCGCTGAAGATTATCGTGAACGCGAAGACCCAGCGTCCTAGCACCTGTAACACCGTTGAAACGCTGCTGGTGCATCAGGACATAGCGAACACCTTCCTGCCGGCCCTGAGCAAACAGATGGCAGAGAGCGGCGTGACGCTGCATGCTGACGCCAGTGCGCTCGCACTGCTGCAGGATGGCCCGGCTAACGTCGTTCCCGTCAACGCGGAGCAGTATGACGACGAGTTCCTCTCACTGGATCTGAACGTGAAAATCGTGAGCGATCTTGACGACGCGATTGCGCACATCCGTGAGCATGGCACGCAGCATTCTGACGCCATCCTGACGCGCACCATGCGCAATGCCGATCGCTTCGTGAACGAAGTGGATTCCTCTGCGGTGTATGTGAATGCCTCCACCCGCTTCACCGACGGCGGCCAGTTCGGCCTCGGCGCTGAGGTGGCGGTCAGCACGCAGAAACTGCACGCGCGCGGTCCGATGGGGCTGGAAGCGCTGACCACGTACAAGTGGATCGGCTTCGGCGACGATACGATTCGTGCGTAAATAATCACGGGTGATGCAAAAATAGCCGTTTGATTCAAAAGGGCATTGACGCATCACCCGGATAGATCTAACCTTTTGCCCCGTGGTTACACTCGTAACCGGCCTCTCAGGGCCGATATAGCTCAGTTGGTAGAGCAGCGCATTCGTAATGCGAAGGTCGTAGGTTCGACTCCTATTATCGGCACCATTCAAGAAAATCAATCACTTAGCGTAAAAAATCTAACCGGTTGTATCTTCAATTATCATTCTTGATAACACTTGGTAAACGCCTTTGCGTTGTATCGGCTCAAGTATTGTACAACGTATTGGTGAGTAGTTACCGGGCTCAAGCCAGCACAGCATTAGAAATCTAGCCATCCCTTGAAGCTGAAAGAGTTGCCGGACTCTCTAAACACATCACTTGAACCCTTAGCGATACGTTCCGCGCTTCGTGCGGAGCTCAATGATGTTAAACGTCGAGATGACGTTGCAGAAAATAAACAGGCGTAATGTTGGGAAGAGTTGGCGCGAGCGGCTAATAACATGTTTTAAACTACCGATCACGGCACTAAATGGTTTGTATTGTTAGAAATCTAATAAATTGTACAAACATCATGTGATCGATAGCCTTGAATGGTCGAAATGCCTTGGCGCCACCCAGACGACATGAAAGGGGGTGGAGTCTGCCAAAAGTTTCGGCTGGATTGCTATAAAGTTCATCAGTATGATTGCTGGCACAATCAGTGATTGAGAAACAACTTCCGAGTGATAAAGGACGATACAATATGAAAGTGACTGATGAGGCGTTGTTACGTTCAGGGTTTACACCATCGGATTTGCAGAAGATAAAAAACAACGTTGAAAGTTACGGCGGAACCTTGGGGGAAGCGATTCAGGATCTGGCTAATCGATTCAGGGTTGTTTTATGGATAACATCGGCATGTCTGATGGTTTTTATCATTTTAGTGTTGTTTTCTGCGAAAGAAACCGTCGTGGGTGGTGGGATATCAATTCTGATCGCAATAGTCATTGTTGCATTTATTCAGCCGCCAGTTCTTTCTTACAAATCCTGGCGGTTCTGGAGAAAATTCAGAGGCTAATGGTTCGATGTGTCAGTAGAAAGCAGGTCAAATATTACTTTGGCCTTAAGTCCATAACCTACTATTTTCATTGTTAATTTGGGACGGCTCATTGTATCAACCTTACGATAGAAATCACGAGGTATCCATTTAAACAGTCTCCATGCTTCGGGTCTTCTGGCTAATCCAAAGATGCTGTAAACACTTGCGCTTAACGTAACAGCGTTATAAATCGCCAGTCCTGTTTCAGGCTTGAAACCCATAAACTGGGCCGCTTCCATAGTGCCATCAGCCACAAATCCCTCTGTTTTATATTGTTTTCCATATATACCAGGAATGATTTCTTTTGACAGACCGTTAATGCCATCTGTTACAAGAATAGCCCCTGCCAGCATACCTAAAGGTGTCATCGTAGCGAGCATCAACGCACCGCCAGCAATTGCCATTCCAGAAACCACAATATGAATAGCTGAAATCATGTAGCCGACGATTTTATTATTTTCCTTAACAAACTCGACCTTCGCGTAAAGCTGTGCGGACTTGGTTCTTAACAGACGCTCTTGTTCAAGCAGATTGTCTGTTTCAGCGCGCAGATTTTTGATGCATACAATACATTCTTCATCGGTTTTAGCTCGTCGAGCTGTTTCAAATTCTCTATCTACAACCTGTTTTATCTCTCCAACAAACTTGATGCGCGTTATCCCATCTAGCAAATAGAATGCTGATAGCCGATTTGCTGTTTCGACCAGTTTCCGGGCTTCCAGATTCACCATGGTATCTGACCATGTTCTGTTCCAGCCCCTGTTGAGCAGCGCGATATCCATTAAAGACTCCTTCCCAAAATGTGTCTGGTCATTTTACGTGCAATAAGGTCGAAGACAACAGGAAATGATTTCCCAACATCTGATTTCAGCGGAACGAATACATAATCAAACCCTGAAACTCCACACGGTAATTCTCTATTTTTCATTGTTCGACGTATCAAACGTCTTGGAGTACGGGCAGGACTGTGAGCTCGTCACCACTGTAAACAAGTAGATGCTGTTCTGATACGTGCATAGCGTTTTCCCGTTCTCCGTCTGTTCCTCCTGCGGGTTGGTCATCGTAATTTGTCCGGCAATCGCCAGGGCTGGGAATAGTGCCAGCGTTAGTACACAACATGTTTCATGTTGATCACTCCCAAATCTTTGCAAGGGCAGCGCCCACGCTCTTAACGTCAATATTCAAATGGTTCATGGTGACTTTAGGGTCTGAATGGTTCAGTGCTTTTATGGCTAAAGCTAAATTTCCGTTAGACTGCTCCCACACCTGTGTGGCAGAAAACTTGCGAAAAGAATGGCAGCCTACCGTTCCTTTAATCCCGACATTCTTCGCAGCCTGTTTGATCTCACTGTTCACCTGCTCACGGTTTACGGGCGCTTTTCCAGATGCACGGTTGCAGTGTGACGTGAAAACATATTCGTCTTTCGGGGCGGCGTTCTATGATCTCCTTTTTCTTGCTCGTCTTACTCTCAAGCACTTCCTGCGTGTTTCCCTCCTTGAACTGGTTGAACTACAAACTCACCGTGTCACCGACATGCAAACATAAAGAGGCCATTGTTACCGCTACATCTGCGAATAGCTGTTTGTTATGGCTTTCAAGCCAGCTAATCAGCTTAACCCGGACACGCTCAAAGACTTTACCCGCGGGGTGGCAGCCGTAAGCGAGCAGGCCGCAAACATTCTCGATTACCTGAAGAACAAGCTCGCTCCGGTTAATCCACTGGCATCTGATGATGTTCACGGATTCATGCGTGACAGTGAAATGCGCCAGGCATTCGCCCGACTGGATCGCCGCAGCCAGGAAAAAATGCTGCTGTCGATGCACAGTGGAAAGCATCAGGAGCTGGCGGACGCCTTACTAAGGGCGCATGCTGTGTGTTCGGGACTCGATACGGAACAGCTAAAACGTCTTGGCTTCTCCCGTATCGCATCGGAGAACGGGCAGGTGATTAGCGCGGTTGCCGAGCTGGTCGATGCGGTAAGGAAAGGCGTCGCACAAATTACAGCTGTCCGAACCTGGTATAACAATCTCGTTTACGGGAAGAACGACGATCCATCAGAAGTTCTGCCCCGCATGACCGGCCTTGATCAGTTAAGCGAACATGTCAGCGCGATGCTCAAAGGCAGCCAGCGGCAGACACATTCAGAAGAGAAGCAGGCCGCCTGAGGGCGGCTTTTTTCTGCCCGGAGGGAAACACAGGATGCTGTTAAGTAAATCAGCCTACGCCAGGCATATGGGCGTCAGCCGGCAAACTGTTTACGACTGGATAGCCCGCAGTGAAATTGTAATTTCAGGCGATAAAGTGGATGTCGAAGCATCGCAGGCTAAACAAAATTCTGCTGGTGCTGGTGCTGGTGCTGGTGCTGGTGATCATCACAATGCAATGACGTGGGCGCAGGCCGCCGCGTGGGTATGGGGGCATGACGGCGGGAAAGAGCTGCCGGCTGATATTAATGCTGGCCAGCGAATAGAGGCAGCAGCCGCTGAGCTGGGTTTTGATGTTCAGCACGAGCCCGATGAACAATTGCTGATTCTCTTCCGGCCGGATGAAGAAACCCACAGCTTCTATGGCAAAGACCGTGCAGCAGGCGCTTTACGGTTTCTTCGTTCTGAGCTGGCTTACGTTGCCACAATGCACCCCGATACGCCGGATGACTGGAGCAAAACAAGATTAAGGGCGCTCTGCCTGCTGGACGGCGAAAAACTGTAAATCTCCGACCAAACCTAACTCCTCTAACTTGACACTTTTTCGTGAAAAACAGGGAAAAGTGTCAACCCAACCTAACGGATCCTGACGCCTACGAACAGCAGCTACAGCAGAAGTGTAAAGGGCTGGCGTTGAGATTTGTTGAGCCCTGGCTGTTAGCTTTTGTTAATCCTGATGCGAAGCAGGGCAGGTGTAAGCCTGTTATGGTTTGTTATGTCTTACTAGGGAAAACTAGGGGTAAAGTGTCAACCGCTACCGCTTCAGAAAACTTCAGGTACACGCACTCGTGAAGGAAAGGTGTTAAGCACTCCCCCTTTGCAACCATCCTCGAGTCTCTTTCAGATCGCTGTTCTGGTTTGCCCGGATGCTGGCGTTCAGATTGAGTTGTCAAAAGTTGTCACCCACCGTCAGCGCCAGTGGGGATTTTTGGCAGAACGCGCTCTAAGTTACAGTTGCTTCAGTAAGTGACTTAAATGAAAAGGTTGCTATGAAATGATATCAATCAGAGGCTGTCTATAATTCAAATAGCTCTATGTATGAGTTGATTCTTAAGGGAATTAATTGGGGAATTTGCAATATTTTTGACGTGTAACCATGATTTTTATTTAAATTCAGATATCTTTTACTAGAAAAATATCACTCACTGTCAAAGGGTTAACTATGCGCTTAAGTAAAGTTCGCGTACAGAACTATCGGAGTATCATAGATACTGGAGAGTTTGAGATTGAGAAACTTAAAACAATACTTGTTGGGCCGAATGAGGCAGGTAAGACTGCCATTCTTCAAGCTATACAGCAAATTAATCCCCCAGAAGGGGTCAAGAAATTTGTCCCGCTTCGTGACTACCCGAGAGCTCAGTACACAAAAATTAGCAGGGGGGATTTAGATCCGAAAACTGTTCCAGTTGTAACCGCTACCTTTGACTTGGAAGCTTCTGATTATGGGCATGCTCCTGATTTTCTTAAGGAAGTTTCATTGAAGTATAAATTCACTCGCTACTTAAACAACAATGCGAGTCATAGTTTAGAAGGTGTTGAACCACTTATTTATAACGAAATAAAAATGGATCTCACAAGGTTAGCTGCTCATTTAGATCGCGACTCTGCTGAGGGAGAAGCAAAACCACATAAAGCTAGCCTTGACAAAATTACTGCATCATGGAGTTCCCAAAAATATTTGTATTCTGATGCTTCAATATTAATTAAATGGCTTGAAGAAAAACTGCCTTTTATTGATGAGGAAGATGAGAAAGAAAATAAAAGGTGGGAGGTTATTGAATCAAAGTTATCTAAAGCAGTTGAAATGAGTTCGTTTCTTGATTTTCTAGATCAGAATAAACCGGTTTTTGTCCTCTATAGCAATTACTTCAGAGTGAAGCCAATTATCCATTTAGGGAACTTAGCAAAGAGGATCGAAACCAATAGTTTAGACGATGACGCATATGATTACGGTAACACCTGCTTATTGAGATTGCTTGGTTTTTCAGCACAAGAACTTTCTGAGTTAGGTAAAACATCCGATCCTAGCCACACTACCACAGATATAGATACTTTCAGAGAAAAGTTAGACCAGCGTAGCTATGAACTAAATGCTGCGAGTGTTGAGCTAACACAACAAATAATAAAAGTATGGAACCCTGACGATAAAAAAGCGGAAGCTAGCCGACTGAAGATTTCCGCAGATGGGCAATATCTTAAAGTCGTAGTAGAGGATAACATTGGTGTGGAAGTAGAACTAGACCAAAGATCAGAAGGTTTCCAGTGGCTAGTTTCGTTTTTCATAGTGTTTTTTGCTGAAGCAAAAGGAAAGCATAAAAATACTATCCTGCTGCTTGATGAACCCGGTGTAAGTCTTCATGCCCTCAAGCAAAGGGAGTTTAGAAAGACAATTTCATTGCTTGCTGATGAAAACCAGACAATTTATTCCACACATTCGCCTTTTCTTGTTGGGCCTGATGAACTTGACTTGGTGAGGGTTGTGGAGCTAACCGATAGAACAGTGGGTACTAAAGTACATACTACTGTAACATCAAGTGACCCGGCAGCATTATTGCCTCTGCAAGAGGCGCTTGGTTATGATTTAGCGCAAAGTCTGTTTGCTAATCAAAGAAACTTAATACTCGAAGGGCTAACTGATTACTGGTATATAGAGGCTATATCTAACCTGCTAAAAGAAGAAGGGAAGGTATTTTTAAATGAAAAAATATCTCTTGTTCCAGCAAATACGGCTAGTAAAGTTGTTTACTTTGCTACAATTTTGACTTCACATAATCTCAAGGTTGCAGCACTATTGGATTCAGATAATGCTGGTAATCAAGCCGCACAACAAGAAATTTTAGTTAATCGTTTAGGTAACAAAAGGATTCTTCGAACATCAGATTTTACCGTCCAAAAAATTGAGAAGGCTGAGATTGAGGATTTACTTAGAGATACATTGGTAGTTGTTGCTAAATCAGAACTAAATTGGGATGTTGAATCAACGTTAGCTAGTGCTGGGAATAGACCAGTTGTCGATATTTTTCAAAGAGAAGTCAAAGAGTTTTCGAAGTATAAACTGGCTAAAGCTTTTTTAAGATGGTCGAGAGAGCATACTTTATCTGATTTAACAGAAAATGAGATTCAGGGTTGTACTAATTTGATTAATGCTATCAATTTGGCTTTGAAGTAAGTTTTAAATGGCTCATCATTTGATGAGCCATTATTACTCTAAATCACTTTTAAAAAATGTTTTTTGATAGACTGGCTAATGTTGATAGTTAGGCTTCAGAACTGTCAGATGGTGTCTTCTGTAACTTAGAGTTCGACCTAATAGGTACCTCGTGAGCTTGTGAAGACCACACTAAAGCTTTTTTGTGATCTGGTGGTGGAGCAGAAAATTTTATTGGGGTACTTTTGGGGGTATCTACCAAAACAAAACATGGTTAATATCATATAATTCAACAACCTATTTTGGTGTGTCTTGTTCCTATTATCGCACCATCTCAACTTCCCCAAACGTCCGTATTCATCCATAAACACCCTGCTTTATAACGATTTTATTTTTTTTTAGTCCGTTGCTGTCCGTAACCTTCCAGTAAAATCGATGCTGAATCTGTATAGGATTGTGTATATGTTCCTGTTCGGCCTGCGCCGTCCGTGGTTAAACAACCAACAGATCTTCATCGTCATTTACGTTCGGATGTGGCGCTAATGTGGGCTGTCTGTCATCTTCCGCAAGCAGTGTGCTTTCTTCTTAGCGTACAGAACCCGTTGCTTACAGCCACACAACTGGCCATTACCTGCTATATTCGTGTCTTTGCCAGGTTTCCTGAATGAGCGATAATGTGGCACATAACGGCAGCGTAAAAGGGGCAACATGCTTCATCACAGCCAGGCAATGCCACTGGATGACATCTACCTTGAGGACATTTCTCACATTATTCACCCGGATACGGCGGCAGGAGACCTCGCAGATACTGCAAGGCCTAACCGCATCATTCAGGAGTGGAATTTGCCACAGGGCTACACCCGGTTTGTCAGCCGGTATCAACTGTACCACTGGCAACATCCCTGGATGGCATACCGTGACACGCTCGACGACATCAAATCCGGGAAGCTCGTTCTGCTGAGAAAAGACATCACCGGCAATGCCATTTCGGGCGTGCTCACGACATCCGGTGACCTTCGCAATGACCTGCCTCTGTTCCTTCAAACCCGACTCCGACACATTCTGTCCCGGCAACTGAATCGCCCGAGATATCAGGTCCGCCATGCGGCACCGGTGCAACATGCCCAGGCCGCAAAAACCATCAACAGCAAAACTGCCGGTCGGTTGCTGGCCGCGGGTGGGATCTATAATGGCAATATCGAGGGATTCCATCAGACCGCGCAGCAGCTCGGTGGTGATGCACCGGCGGGTTACGATCAGGTTATGGATAATAAAGGGCTGATTATCGCTGGTGCTTCTGTTGCTGCGGGCCTTGGCCTGGGCAGACTGGGGACGGCGAGTGAGCTTAGCAATCTTCATGTTCTGGGAAAAGTCGAGGGTGAGTACTCGATGATAAAACCCGGACCATTACCTAAAGAGCTGGCTGAAACCTTCTCCAGTGGTACATATAAAGAGATCACGCTATCAACAGACACGAGTTTCTACAGAGGTGGTATTGAGGGCCGACCATTAGGTCAGTTTTTCGGATATGAACAACCTCAGGGAGTGCTCCAGACCAGAATAGATAAGGCCCTGCTCCCCAAATGGCCTAACGGAAGTGAATCCCCTCTTGATAGCTATCACAAGATACAAATACCCGCTGGAACGAAAATATGTTGGAGAAGTTGGCTATCAAACAGACCTTTTTCCCGGTGGCTCTGAGCAAGTTGTGATACCTACCCCGTGGAAAATACCTGGCGTTAAGATACTTGGAAGTGGTGGTTTGAAATGAATAATGAAATAAAGAAAACGGTAACTGATATCATCAAAATCCTCTCCTCAAATGATGAGGATTCATGGGCAAAAACATTCGAAAAACTAGCCATCGAGCTCGATGTTGATTGTGAGTCATCCATTTACTCGT
This sequence comes from Enterobacter roggenkampii, assembly GCF_001729805.1. NCBI lineage: Bacteria > Pseudomonadati > Pseudomonadota > Gammaproteobacteria > Enterobacterales > Enterobacteriaceae > Enterobacter > Enterobacter roggenkampii. The sequence continues at coordinate 930,472 of NZ_CP017184.1, forward strand.
TGAAAAAACTCTACGGCGGGATGGGATCATTTAACGATATTGTTCTTCATAAAAATGGCATACCTCTCATTCGGGAAAATGACGAGTTAGACGATTTGAGACACAAACTCTACAAGCAGCTTGACCATGCAATCGTTTTGTTAAAAGCAGGTGATTTACCATAGCGTTAGTTTCCAGCGCCGTCAGTAAATTATTGGGTACGCCTCCAGCCTGACAGGGGAAGCGCAGAACCTTAAAACAGGCTCATGTGTGTTCGTCTCGTCAGCATCGATGCCCCCGAAAAGAACCTGCCCTTTGGGCAGCGTTCCCGGCAGACATTCTCATCGATAGTGGCGCAGTGTGCCGTCTCCATAACGTGCAGGAACGCAGATTTCTATGGCCCTTGTGGCCTCACATGGAAAGCGCATAAAATAATGAAAGCCCGGTAGGGTTCTCACACCCACTCCCGCCAGATGGAAACCATCAGCACTTCTTACGCATCATGCGCCAGGTTCCTCTGACAGCTCCGACAAACCATCACACATCTCCTGCAACTCATTAAACATCCTTGCCACATGGAAGCCATCGCACACCGAATGATGCACCTGCACCGCGAGCGGCAGCAGCACTTTTCCATCCTGCTCGTAGTATTTTCCAAACGTGAACATAGGCGAAAAGAAGTTCTTCATGTGCGCAATGTTCATATTAAAGTTGGTAAACGTTACCCACGGAATAGACGAGACGAAGAAGACATTTTCCCGTGACTCTTCCTTAGGCCAGTATGAAAGGCTATTTCCATAGCGGGCCGTATCTTCTGCATACGTGTTCTGGAAGTGATGAATATTGCCGTCATAGTGGCTCCACAATGACGAAAACGTCTCCGTTTCGGGGTGGAAAATGGTGTAGCTGGGATGAACTTCATTCCATATGACAAGCTCATTGTCCTTCATGGCCATACGGAACTCAGGATGCCGGTTCATGATGTTAGACAGGAGAAAAATGATCGTCGGGTAAAACTTCCAGCCCACCGCTTTGATATGTTTTCGCAGCGCGGTAATGTCGATGAGAACGGTTTGGTTAATTGTGCATTCAGCAAATGACTGGAAGACTTCAAAATGCTCCTTCCTTGGCCAACGAGATAAATCAACAGGCGTATACTCCGGGGCTGTTTTTTTCATTATTTAACCTTTGATTATCAACCGTCTACCTGATTTTGGGCCAGAAACAACCGGACAACCATTTCAACCGTATCTAATCTTCCTGTCAATCTCAGCCTGTGGCTTTCCGAACAGGTATCCCTGCACGAGATCGCAGCCAAGCGCCTGAAGCCGTTCAAGCTGCGCTTCGGTTTCAACACCCTCTGCAATGACCCGCATGTTGAGGCTCTTCGCCATGCCGGTAATCAATTTAACGATATTAAGGGCATCATCCTGCGTGGATATCGGATTCACAAAGGATTTATCTATCTTAATTTTATCAAAATTAAGTTCACTCAGTCGCGAGAGCGAGGAATATCCCGTTCCGAAATCATCGATAGAAATTTTGACACCCAGTGCCCGGAGTTTTTTGAGAATAGTGATCGGCATGTTGCTGTCACTGAAGAGCGAAGACTCTGTTACCTCTAGCTCAAGTCGGCTGGCCGGTAGCCCTGTCTCTTTCAGGATGGACTGCACCATCGTGGTAAACGATTTCGTGCCTAGCTGAACGGGTGAGACGTTCACCGAGATCCTGGCCGGTACCGCCCAGGACACCGCTTCCCGGCAGGCCATCTCAAGCACCGACTTGCCGATCTCATTGATCATTCCCGTTTTTTCAGCGACGGAAATAAAATAATCTGGCGCGAGTATCCCTTTCACCGGGTGTATCCAGCGAATAAGCGCTTCATAGCCGTAAATTTCATTGCTGAATGAATCGACAATAGGCTGGTAATACACAACGAATTCATTGTGATCGATCGCCAGAGCCATATCATGTTCAAGGGTTCTGCTTTCCTGCAGTCTTTGCAGCATCCACTGACGGAAGACTTTGATCTGCTGCGAACCTTCTTTTTTCGCTTCGTAAAGGGCCAGATCGGCAAATTTGTATAGATAATCAGAGCGTCGTTCATTATCAGATAAAACGATACCCACGCAGGTGGCAATTTTTATCAGCTGGTTATTAATCGTATAGGGCTGGCTGATATGATCGCTGATTTCTTTGGCGCGCGAAACGGCGGCGGTTTCCGTGAGTCCGCTGGAGAGAAGGGCGAATTCATCGCCGCCCAAACGGTAAAACGTATCCGTTGCGCTGCTCATCGAGGTCAGCCGTCGGGATACCTGATTCAGCAGCAAATCTCCCGTATCATGGCCATAGGTATCGTTGACCTCTTTGAAACGGTCTAAATCAAATAACATCACCGTGACGGGGTCGTGGTTTTTATCTGCCTGAAGATTAATTTTGTTGAGATCGTCCCAGAAGAAAAGGCGGTTTTTCATGCCGGTGAGGGAGTCATGATAAACATCATACTCCAGCTTCGAGTTCTGAATTTGCAGCTTTTCTTTTGATATTTGAAGCTCGTCAGCCAGGCTCTTAACCTGCATGTGTGCTTTCAGAATGTTTTTATTCTGGTAGATCATTAAGAAGCCGAGAATAAAGCTTAAAATCACCAGGAGCAATGAAAGTGCCGAGTAGATATAATACAGTATCTGTATTTTTTTATTGGATTCGTTAACTGTGTTAATATCTTTTGTTAATGCCGTGGCAGAAAGCTGGCTTAGCGGTGCATCGAGTTCATGCATATTTGTCAGGTATGCTTTTAACGCCGGGTGGCTCATATTTTCAAGATGGCTATCCAGATAGGCCAGTATGTTTTCTAAGCGTAAAGCGAGTTCCTGATGCGTTTTATCGCTGTCAATGTAGCGACCTAAATCGCCCCCCTTCATTAAATCGCCCTGACTGAGCATAATTTCGAGACGCATGCGGACCTGGTCTATCGTAACGTCATCGGTATCGGTTGCGTATAGACCAAGCCATGATTCAAAACGGTAATACTCTGATACCAGTTGTGCCACGGACCAGGACTCAGTGTATTGAGTCAGTTTTTGCAATTCTTGCTGACGATCATAAACAAGGTATGCAATATATCCTGTCGTGATAAAAAGAGAAAAAATGATACCAACCAGTATCCTGTTCATTATGTTCTCCTGAACGACTACTCAATCTTCATTTTGCTTACCTGCCATGCTGATCGTGAGTAATAAATCTGATTATTCAACTCAGGAAGACTGTCATAGGGGTATACAATGAACGATGGGCCTTTATCGCGGATGCGCATATATTCGCCATTGACCTTTAAGGCAAGGATGGCGTTGTATTTTTTAAAGTCGCTGAGAGGGATGATGGTTGAGTAATCATTAAGCGCAATAACATTAACGTTCGTACCTTTTGCACCCACATAATCCATGAGCTTGCTCATTGGCACACCCTCAAACTTCGTACGACCGTTATACCAGGGGGAGGTTGTCTCGAAACTCACGACACCAAGTTTTTCAAGGCTGGCGAGATCAAACACTGCTTTTCCATTTTCATTGGTATTTTCTATATTACCGGAAATCGTTAAAATGGGTTTACCAACTGGTTTTGGCAGGTCGCCAGCCCAGGTTACACTCTGTACCAGACAGCATAACAGCAGTAGGGTTAATCGCATTTTGACCTCCACCTTTTAACAGAAGTATAAGAATTATAATTTAGATATCACACGAGTTGATATATTTTGTTGGGAAGTCAGGGGTTTTATCGTTTTTATTGATGTGATATCAATTAAATCAATGAGTTAGATGGTGTAGGTGACAGAGTATTTGATACTCAAGCGACACTTAACTTTTTGATAAAAGCTAAAATTGCGGGCATAAATGCTCTGTTGATTAAAAAATAATCGCTTTAATTGAGGGATATTATCTTCTAAGACAATTGTGGGGTGTTCGTGGCGTATTGACGCGCGAATCTGGAGACCAAATACGTGCTCCGGTTGTGTCCGTTGTTTCAGGATGATGACAAGCGAGGACACGAACATTTCGACTGTGCGTGTCCCCTACCACTTGCCTTACTTCAGGTCCTCCCGGATGGCTTACGCCGACTTGCCCCTTTCGCTATGCTGGCAAACACTGCGTCCCGGTAGATCCACGCGTGAATCAGTGCGGCAGAGAGATGGACCAGCACCACGGCAAAAAGCAATTTTGCCAGAAGGCTATGGGCGTCGTGACACCATGCATACAGTGCTGGACTGGTCGGGACAATCGCCGGCAGGTTGATGCCATCAAACATCACAATCGGCAGGCCCGCTGCCGACAGCTGCGCCCAGCCCAGCAGCGGCATTGCCAGCATTAACCCATACAGCATCCAGTGTGATGCCTTTGCGGCACGCACCTGCCAGACGGGCAAATCGGCAGGAAGTGGGGGCGTCCGGCTCAGGAGTCGGTTGACCAGACGCACCAGTGCCAGCAGTAAAATGGCGATACCCAGCGGCCGGTGCAGATCGATTAACCAAATCCGGTGATGTAACGACGTCATCATCGCGGCACCGATGAACAGCATGGCCAGGATCATCACCGCCATCAGCCAGTGCAGGCTTCGCGCCAGGGTATTGAAATGCTGCGGCGCGTGCTCTCGCCTATCTTTATTTGAGCTCATTTTACCTCCTGCTTTTGCACGGCTTCGGTGGCTTTGCCGTAGCCAATTTCCCGCTCACGGCGGCTGAAAGAGTGGGAGTAGGCAGCGGAACGGGCGTTTAAGATGGGATCGTCAGACACCGCAACGCCTGCAGGAACGACAGAAGGGTCAAAGTTAACGTCGCGGCACGCGCCTGTGGATTGTGCTTCGACGCGCGTCACTTCCAGCGTACCGGCCACCCTCTTTTTGCGATCGTCCGGCCATGGCTGGGAAGGGTCATCCACCGGATCGCCCGGCTGTGCGAGCTGCAAAACGTAATCCCAGTAGAGTGGCTTCTGCGCCAGGCGCTGGCGCAGGTTTTCGAACAGGAAGTTGTCATCGGCTTTCTGCCGTTGCTCATCGCTTATCGACAGGAAAGGCTCGTGCGGACGCATCATCCAGCGAACGGCTTGACGTTCCCCCTGCGCGTTCACAAGGTAAAAGGCGTTAATGCTGTAAAACGTCGCGCCCGCGAAGCTGCCGGGAGCGGGTTTTTGTGCCGCCCATTTAAGGTATTTCTCCGCCTCCGGGTACGCTTTTAAAAAGTCTTTGAGACGCTGCGGATCCGGTTTTCCGGTGGCTGCATCAACGGCAGTGGCTTTTCGCAAGGCCAGAAAACCTTCCGGGCTGTGCGTGGCGAAGAAAGGCTCGTTGTTCATCGCCATTCGCCATTGTTGCTTGTCATCTGTCTTCAGCAGCAGCGCCATGCTCAGGGTTTTGGTCGTACTATCCGGGGCATGGGGATCGCCAGTACCAATAGAGAATCGGCCCACCACGGGCACTTCCTGCTGCGAGAAGAGGCGGGAGGTTGAAAGGGAATCCGCCGAGCCGTTTGGCGTAAAGGTGCCGGCAAAGCAGATGCCTTTTCCATGCGCGCGACGAAAACCCGGCGGGAAGGGTTTCGGTGTTTCACCCACCAGTGCCTGGCTGACCGTGCGTGACCCAAGCCAGCCCGCCGTCCATGCAAAAGCAGATGCCAGCGTACCGGCGACAACGGCGATCGCTGCCAGCGCGCCCCAGGTTTTTTTGGACCTCAAATCCAGTTTCGACATAGACGTTTTTCCAGAACAAAATATCTTCACCTGTCATGCGCAACGTATTGTGCGTGACAGGTGTTAATACAGTGGCGAATATGGCTCGAGTATAGGAACTAAGGGGCGTAAAGAAAGAATATCACGAAAAGTTTAAACCTTTCCGCTGTCAAAAAGTCCGGGTTACTCATCGTGTCGGAAGTTGTGACCGAGTCGGTGACCCAGCGAGAAATAGTGGCGAAATAGATAATAGAGGGGGTTCCATTTCTCCACATTAAATTTCACCCCTCGCTGAGTACGAATTAATAAAGCCTCAGATATGTGGACGCAGGTTATCGAGGCATCAACGGACACCAGGTTCCCCTGCGAACCGGTCAGGGGCGCTATCCCGCCAATCTTAGCCTCTATTTGTACAGGACACTCTTTAATTCTCCACGAGTTAATCGTCACCGCTTTTTCCTTATGGAAATTCCCGCAGCTAAATTTGTCCTGTTCAAAAACATACCCCCTCTTTTTCTTCCATTCCGGTGGCGATGCTTTTCCCGTTTTATTTGCGATAGCTTCAATATTCTGCCAGAGCCTGCTGTCCGGTATGTTCAGAACAATATCGGGGTTACCCGTGATATTTTCATAACATTTTCCGGAGGTGCCAAGCCCGAACACGATATTCCGGTCAAGGATCCACCATGATGAAACCGGGCTCAAGTTGGTTGAACCGTCAGGATTTTGGCTGGAGATAATGGCGACCGGTGTACCAAAATATAAAGAAGCAAAATCAACCTGCTGGGTTTTCATTTTATCATCCTCTGATTAGAGGAGACCCAGTCTACGTTGTGCAAACGTGCGTTACTTCGGTGAAGCGCGAAGTAAAACGCGCCAGGCTAAAATTCCCAGGGGAACTGCAATAGCTGCCTTGTACCCAACTGAGCGAGAACGTGCATAATGCGTCCACCTTTTGCGAGAACGCGTAAGGTTCGTTGTCCCTGCCGGAACAGATTTATTGACTTAAATCATGATGTCTCTTTCATTCGCCGCCTATCGTGTACACCCCTCCTTAAAACGAATCAAAAATGAAAAAAAGACCGTTCCTGATGGTGCTTTGTGCTGTGTGCTGCTTTTTTGTAGCGGACATCGCCATGGCAAAAAACAGTTCAGTTTCCAGTGAACAGGTTAAAGAGAACGTTATTGCAGAGTCGATAGCATCTTATCCCGGAGTATGCGCTTGTCCTTTTAACCGGGCCAGAAACGGAAGCGCTTGCGGGAGACGCAGCGCATGGAGTAAGGCGGGAGGCTATGCTCCCATTTGTTATAAAAATGAAGTAACAGATGAGATGGTAAAGGAGTGGCGTGAAAATAATAGCTAACCCGCCTCCAGCATCCCAAAACTCACAATCCGCGCCCGTCCCAGCTCTTTTGCCCGGTATAGCGCCACATCCGCAGCGCGCAGCAGGTTGTCGGTCTGGGCATGTTGTGGGTAGCTGGCAATGCCAATCGACACGTCCACCGGCCCAATCTCGGTCAGCCCGTAGCGAATCGAAAGCTCATGCACGCCGGTGTAAATCTTCTGCGCGCAGGCGTACGCTTCTGCTTCATCGGCACCGGAAAGCAGCACCAGAAACTCCTCGCCGCCATAGCGGAATGCCAGCCCGTTGTCATGTGCGGCCCGCTGAACAATTGACGCCACGCTTTTGATCACCAGATCGCCCGCTTCATGGCCGAAACGGTCATTAATGCTCTTGAAGTGGTCGATATCAATCATCATGCAGCTTAACGGCACGCCGGTGCGTATCGCCTGTGCCGTTTGGGTTTGCAGCGTATCTTCCAGATGATGACGGTTACGCAGGCCGGTGAGCGGGTCAAACAACGCTTTTTCCAGCAACGCGTCGCGCAGACGCTGGTTGGCCAGCGCCAGCCCGAGCGCCTCGGCCATCAGCTCCAGATACGCGCGGGAAGGGGCATTATCCGCCGTGATATTCTGGAAGGAGAGCAGGCCAATGGCCTCACCCTGAGCGATAAGCGGCACGCAAAGCGCGCTTTCCGCCTGGGATGCCGGAAGATGGTAGCAGGCAATATCCGGCTCGCCGTTCACCGGCGGGTGACTCTGCCCGCGACGCACGGCCCAGCACTCGTCCGGGTGGAACGTCGTCTCTTCACCCACCGGCGAAAGCCATTGCGCGACGCAGCGCATCTGCCACGGCTCGCGGTCAAGGACGTAGAGCCGGCCCGCGATCCCCGGCGCGATATTGGGGGCAAACAGCTCCGCCACGTTAATCACATCGTTAAAGTTCTCACACCCCTGCAGCCGCTGGGTCATGCGCGCCAGCAGCTCGCGGATGGCCCAGTCGGCATCGCGCTCTTTTTCCAGACGCTGCCGCGCCAGGCCGTTTTCACGGAAGATGCTGATGGCCTGAGCCATATCGCCTATCTCATCAATCTGGTTGAAATTGGGCGTTTCAACCGCGTAATCCTGGGATGCCAGGCGGTGCACCACGTCGCTCAGGCGCACCACGGGGCGCAGCACGCGGCGTTTTAATATAAAGCCGAGCACAAACAGGAACAGCAGGGCGGTCAGGCCGACCGTCAGCTCAGAGGCGGTACGCAGCGCTTTCGATTTTTTGGTCGCCTCCTGAACGGCGGCGATGACGCGCTTGTCGAGTATCTGGCGGAAGTGATCGAGCTGATTCTGCGCGCGCTCAAGCTCCTGCTCATAGGGCTGACCATAGAGCAAGGCTACGGCCTGGGCGTCTTCACCGCGTTCCAGGCTTTCGAGGGCGGTTTGCTGCTCGTCCTGCAGCTCATCGACGATCTTTATTCCTTCATGCAGCAGGGCCAGTTCTTCATCCGATGCGCCGTTATCCTGCAGCTTTTCCAGCCGAAGCTCGATGCGCTTCAGGCTGTTTTCTGCCTGGTTATATTCCTTGAGTACCTGAGGATCTTTTTTAATGGCGTATAGCCGCGCTAAATCAGACTGCGCCCAGATATCGGTTTCGATATCTTCCGTCAGCTGATCAAATTTCTGCCGTTGTTCAACGGCCTGACGCTCGAGGGTATCCGCACTGGACGCCATCAGCATGATGATGCCGGAGGCGATGGTCAGGCAGACCGTGGCCCCATAGGCCCAGTTTGTTATCGTCGCGATTCGCACCAGATGATCCTTTTACGACATGAGTAGGATGGCGTTCTTCAAATTATAGAAAACGTCTGATTTAAGGCGAAAAAAAAGGCGGCACAGTGCCGCCTGGTGTGGTCTTTATCGTCACGTCCTTACAAATCTGGAGGATTTTTTCCTTCTTCGATGAAATCCGCGTCCAGCTCTTCGGCGTTACCTTCGTGATCGCGTCCGGAGAAGAGGTTCCAGCAGGCGATAAACAGCGCGGCGATGAGCGGCCCAATCACAAAGCCGTTAATGCCGTACAGCTCCATGCCGCCGAGGGTGGAGATCAGAATCAGGTAGTCCGGCATTTTGGTGTCTTTCCCCACCAGCAGCGGGCGCAGGATGTTGTCCACCAGCCCGACGACGATCACGAAGAAGCCGACAATAAACAGCCCCTGCCAGATCTGGTGCGTGGCGAACAGGAAGATAGCGGCGGGCACCCAGACAATTGCCGAGCCGATGGCGGGCACCAGTGAGAGGAAGGCCATCAATGCGCCCCAGAGCACGCTGCCGTCGATACCGGCAATGGCAAAGGCAATCCCGCCGAGGATGCCCTGAACCACGGCCACCGCCGCCGTCCCTTTTACCGTGGCGCGTGACACGCCGACGAATTTGGCGAACAGATGCTGCTTGGCAAAATCGGACAGGGGCAGGGAGTCGAGGATCTGGCGTACCAGATACGGGCCGTCTTTCAGCAGGAAGAACAGCAGATACAGCATGATGCCGAAGCTAATCGCAAAGCCAAAGGTGCCTTTGCCGATCAGGAACGCGCTGCCGGCGAGATACTGTCCGCCCTGCAGCGCGACGTCGGAGAGTTTTTTCTGGATCTGCGCCGCGTTGGTCAGGTTGTGATCCGCGAGGAAGCCGCTGGCCCAGCCAGGCAGGTGGTTGAAGATGCTCGCCACCACTTCCGGGAACTGGGTATTGTTCTCCTGCAGTTTGGTGTAAACCACGTTCAGCTCAATGGCGAGCGAGGAGAGGATCACCATCAGCGGAATAAAGACGATCAGGCAGATAATACCGATGGTCAACAGCGAGGCCAGCCCGTTGCGATCCCCCAGCGCGGCGCGCAGCTTGTTTTTTACCGGATTGAAGATAACGGTCAGAATGGCGGCCCACAGTATCGCGGAGAAGTAGGGCGACAGCACGTCGAAGAAGGCCCAGGTCACAAGGGCGAGAATGAAAATAAAGAAACCTTTAGTCAGTCCGTTAAAGCGCATCAGTCAGTCCTGGTTACTAAGAAACTGTGACGACTATAGAACCGATTGTGAGAATTACCAACCTTGCGTCGGGTGGCGGCTGCGCCTTACCCGACCTACGGGGAGTGTTACGGTATGACTTCGCGCTTTACGGATACCACTTTCGACTGACCGAAGATCGCCTTTTCCCGCACCATGCTGTAAGTATCTGCTTGCGGAGGTGCTTATGGCCTGGCGTCCGATTCTCTATGTGATCCTCACAACCCACCCCAGACTCAGCACGCGGCGCGCCCGTTTGCGTCTGGTCATCTAGCTTTTTATTAACAATCGCGGTATAACACACCTTCTTTGGATGTTTAGATGTCCATACGTATAGAAGGTAATATGCAAACACAACAAGAAAATGGGCAGCTTAAGCGCACCATGAAAACACGCCACCTGATAATGCTCTCGCTGGGTGGCGTGATTGGGACAGGGTTATTCTTTAATACCGGCTACATCATTTCCACGACCGGGGCGGCGGGCACGCTGCTGGCCTACCTGATAGGTGCGCTGGTGGTCTGGCTGGTGATGCAGTGTCTGGGCGAACTCTCCGTGGCGATGCCGGAAACCGGCGCGTTCCACGTCTATGCCGCGCGTTATCTTGGCCCGGCGACGGGCTACACCGTGGCGTGGCTCTACTGGCTCACCTGGACGGTGGCGCTCGGCTCGAGCTTTACCGCCGCGGGCTTCTGCATGCAGTACTGGTTCCCGCAGGTGCCCGTCTGGGCGTGGTGCGTGGTCTTCTGCGTGGTGATTTTTGGCCTGAACGTCATTTCCACGCGCTTCTTTGCGGAGGGTGAGTTCTGGTTCTCCCTGGTGAAGGTCATCACCATCATCGCCTTTATTATTCTTGGCGGCGCGGCGGTCTTTGGCTTTATCCCGATGCAGGACGGTTCACCCGCGCCGGGCTTAAGCAACATCACCGCCGAGGGCTGGTTCCCGCACGGCGGCCTGCCGATCCTGATGACCATGGTGGCGGTGAACTTTGCCTTCTCCGGGACCGAACTCATCGGTATCGCCGCAGGGGAAACGGAAAATCCGCACAAGGTCATCCCGGTGGCGATCCGCACCACCATTGCGCGCCTGATCATCTTCTTTATCGGCACCGTGTTTGTGCTGGCGGCGCTGATCCCGATGCAGCAGGCGGGCGTGGAAAAGAGCCCGTTCGTGCTGGTGTTTGAAAAGGTCGGTATTCCTTACGCGGCGGATATTTTTAACTTCGTGATCCTGACGGCGATCCTTTCGGCGGCGAACTCCGGGCTGTACGCCTCCGGGCGCATGCTGTGGTCGCTCTCTAATGAGAAAACGCTCCCGCGCTGCTTTGCCCGCGTGAACAAAAACGGCGTGCCGCTGACGGCGCTCTCGGTTTCTATGCTCGGCGGCGTGCTGGCGCTCTTCTCAAGCGTCGTGGCACCGGACACGGTATTTGTCGCGCTCTCGGCGATTTCTGGCTTTGCGGTGGTAGCCGTCTGGATCAGCATCTGTGCGTCGCACTTCGTCTTCCGTCGTCGCCATCTGCAGTCCGGCCAGCCGCTCTCTGCGCTGCAGTACCGCGCGCCGTGGTATCCGCTGGTGCCGGTACTCGGGTTTATTCTCTGCGTGGTGGCCTGCGTCGGCCTGTGGTTTGACCCAAGCCAGCGCATTGCCCTTTATTGCGGGATCCCGTTTGTCGCCCTGTGTTATGGTGCCTACTACCTGACCCGAAATATGACATCGCAGGAGCCTGAACATGTCGCAGAATAATCCGCTTACCGCCCTCCTTGAAAAGCAGCCGTTTGTGGTGCTGGATGGCGCGATGGCGACGGAGCTGGAAGCGCGCGGCTGTAACCTGGCAGACAGCCTCTGGTCTGCCAAAGTGCTGATGGAAAACCCGGAGCTTATCCGGGAAGTGCACCTTGATTACTACCGCGCGGGGGCACAGGTGGCGATCACCGCCAGCTACCAGGCCACGCCTGCGGGCTTTGCGGCCCGCGGCCTGGATGAGGCGCAGTCCCGAACGCTAATTGGCAGAAGCGTGGAGCTGGCGCGTAAGGCGCGTGAAGCGTATCTGGCCGAAAATCCCCATGCGGGCACGCTGCTGGTGGCGGGCTCCGTTGGGCCGTATGGTGCCTATCTGGCGGATGGCTCAGAGTATCGCGGTGACTACGTGCGCAGCGCTGAGGCGTTTACGGCCTTCCACCGCCCGCGCGTGGAAGCGCTGCTGGACGCGGGCGCTGACCTGCTGGCCTGCGAAACGCTGCCGTCTTTTATTGAGATTAAGGCGCTGGCGGCCCTTCTGGCCGGGTATCCCCGCGCCCGGGCGTGGTTCTCCTTTACCCTGCGGGATAGCGAGCACCTGAGCGACGGCACGCCGCTGCGTGACGTGGTCAGCGTGCTGGCCGACTCTCCGCATATCGTCGCGCTGGGCATTAACTGCATCGCGCTGGAAAATACCACGGCGGCACTGAAGCACCTGCAGAGCCTGACGTCGCTGCCGCTGGTGGTCTACCCGAACTCGGGCGAGCATTATGATGCGGTGACCAAAACCTGGCACCACCACGGCGAAGCGTGCGAGACGCTGGCGGGGTATCTGCCCCAGTGGCTGGACGCCGGAGCGAAGCTGATTGGTGGCTGCTGTCGCACCACGCCGAAGGATATTGCTGAGCTTAACGCGAAGCGCTGAGTTTTTTGCCGGGTGGCGGCTGCGCCTTACCCGGCCTACGGATCGCACAATGTGTAGGCCGGGTAAGCGCAGCGCCACCCGGCATAAAACAACCGCACAAAACCAACTATCCTTTCCCATTTTTTATCTAAAAACGAATCGTTATGAGCGATTCATTTTTATTCCTTTATCAAAATTCCCGCGTTGGAAATACTGCCCTCATAACAACAAGGGGAGCAGGCACTATGGCAATTTCATCGCGAATCACACTACTCGGCGCACTGGCGCTGTGGGCATTTCAGGCGCAGGCGGTGGACGTCACCGTCGCGTATCAAACTTCTGCGGAACCGGCGAAAGTCGCGCAGGCGGATAACACCTTTGCCAAAGAGAGCGGCGCGAAGGTCGACTGGCGCAAGTTCGACAGCGGCGCGTCCGTGGTGCGTGCGTTAGCCTCCGGCGACGTGCAGATCGGCAATATCGGTTCCAGCCCGCTGGCGGTTGCGGCCAGCCAGCAGGTGCCGATTGAGGTGTTCCTGCTCGCCTCGCAGCTCGGTAACTCTGAAGCGCTGGTGGTGAAGAAAAACATCACCAAACCGGAAGACCTGATCGGCAAACGCATCGCCGTGCCGTTTATCTCCACCACCCACTACAGCCTGCTGGCGGCGCTCAAACACTGGGGCATCAAGCCGGGCCAGGTTCAAATCATCAACCTCCAGCCGCCGGCGATTATCGCGGCCTGGCAGCGCGGCGACATTGACGGGGCCTATGTGTGGGCGCCTGCGGTGAACGAGCTGGAAAAAGACGGCACCGTGCTGACCGACTCCGAAAAAGTGGGCCAGTGGGGCGCGCCGACCCTCGACGTGTGGGTCGTGCGCAAAGACTTCGCCGAGAAACATCCTGAGGTGGTGAAAGCCTTCGCGAAAAGCGCGATTGACGCCCAGCAGCCGTACATCAGTAACCCGGATGAATGGCTGAAGCAGCCCGCCAACCTGGAAAAACTCTCCCGCCTGAGCGGCGTGCCGGAAGCGGACGTGCCGGGGCTGGTGAAGGGCAATACCTATCTGACCCCCGCGCAGCAGGTGCAGCAGCTGACCGGGCCGGTTAACAAAGCGATTGTGGATACCGCCACCTTCCTGAAGGAGCAGGGCAAAGTGCCCGCGGTAGCGGCGGATTACAGCCAGTACGTGACCGATCGTTTTGTGAAATAAGGAGTTCGCCATGCTGAATATTACAAATCTGTCTGCCGATTACGGTGGTAAACCCGCCTTACAGGACATCAACCTGACGCTGGACAGCGGTGAGCTGCTGGTGGTGCTGGGCCCGTCCGGGTGCGGAAAAACCACGCTGCTGAATCTCATCGCCGGGTTTGTCCCTTATCAGCATGGCACCATTCAACTGGAAGGCAAAAAGGTGGAGGGCCCCGGCGCCGAGCGCGGCGTGGTCTTTCAGAATGAAGGCCTGCTTCCCTGGCGCAACGTGCAGGAAAACGTGGCGTTTGGGCTGCAGCTTGCGGGCATCCATCGTGAACAGCGGCTGGAAACCGCGCGGGCGATGCTGAAAAAAGTGGGGCTGGAAGGCGCGGAAAAACGCTATATCTGGCAGCTTTCCGGCGGCCAGCGACAGCGTGTCGGGATTGCCCGCGCGCTGGCAGCGAATCCGCAGCTGTTGCTGCTGGACGAGCCGTTCGGGGCGCTCGACGCCTTCACTCGCGAGCAGATGCAAACCCTGCTGTTGCGCCTCTGGCATGAGACGGGCAAGCAGGTACTGTTGATTACGCATGATATCGAAGAGGCAGTGTTTATGGCGACCGAGCTGGTGCTGCTCTCGCCGGGGCCGGGCCGCGTGCTGGAGCGCTTGCCGCTGGATTTTGCCCGCCGCTACGTCGCGGGAGAACCCGTACGCAGCATCAAATCCGATCCGCTGTTTATCGAACAGCGTGAATACGTCTTAAGCCGCGTGTTTGAACAACGGGAGGCTTTCTCATGAGTATCGTCTTCAGTGAAAAAACGCGCCGCACGCGTCTGGCGCTGCGCTGGCCTTTCTCGCGCCAAATTACGCTGAGCGTCGGTACGCTGCTGGTGCTGCTGGCGGTGTGGTGGGCGGTTGCTGCCCAGCAGTGGGTCAGCCCGCTGTTTCTGCCGCCGCCGGGACAGGTGCTGAGCAAACTTATTACCATCGCCGGGCCGCAGGGCTTTATGGATGCCACGCTCTGGCAGCACTTAGGCGCCAGCCTGGCGCGCATTCTGGTGGCGCTGCTGGCGGCGGTGATTATCGGCATTCCCGTGGGGATTGCGATGGGGCTGAGCCCGACGGTGCGCGGCATCCTCGACCCGCTGATTGAGCTTTATCGTCCGGTCCCGCCGCTGGCCTATCTGCCGCTGATGGTGATCTGGTTCGGCATCGGTGAAACGTCAAAAATCCTGCTGATTTATCTGGCGATTTTCGCCCCGGTGGCCATGTCGGCCCTGGCGGGCGTGAAGAGCGCCCAGCAGGTGCGGATCCGCGCGGCGCAGTCGCTGGGGGCCAGCCGTACGCAGGTGCTGCTGTTCGTGATTTTACCGGGCGCACTGCCGGAGATTTTAACCGGGCTGCGCATCGGCCTCGGCGTGGGCTGGTCCACGCTGGTGGCGGCAGAGCTGATTGCAGCCACGCGCGGCCTCGGGTTTATGGTGCAGTCGGCGGGTGAGTTCCTGGCGACTGACGTGGTGCTGGCAGGGATCGCGGTGATCGCCGCGATTGCCTTCGGATTAGAACTGGGGCTGCGCGCGTTACAGCGCCGCCTGACGCCCTGGCATGGAGAAATACAATGAGTGAACGTCTGACCATTACCCCGCTGGGGCCGTACATTGGCGCACAGGTGTCGGGCCTGGATGTGACCCGTCCGCTGAGCGATAACCAGTTCGAGCAGCTGTACCACGCGGTGCTGCGTCATCAGGTGGTGTTCCTGCGCGAACAGGCGATCACCCCGCAGCAGCAGCGCGCGCTGGCCCTGCGGTTTGGCGATCTGCATATCCACCCGGTCTATCCGCATGCGGAAGGGGTGGAGGAGATTATCGTCCTCGACACCCACAACGATAACCCGCCGGATAACGATAACTGGCACACCGATGTGACCTTTATCGAGACGCCGCCCGCCGGGGCGATTCTGGCGGCGAAGCTGCTGCCGGAGACGGGGGGCGATACGCTGTGGGCCAGCGGCATTGCGGCGTATGAGGCGCTCTCCGAGCCGTTCCGGACGCTGCTGAGCGGGCTGCGGGCGGAGCACGACTTCAAAAAATCGTTCCAGGAGTACAAGTACCGTAAAACGGAAGAGGAGCATCAGCGCTGGCAGGAGGCGGTCGCGAAGCATCCTCCGCTGCTGCACCCGGTCGTGCGCACCCATCCGGTCACGGGCAAGCAGGCGCTGTTTGTGAACGAAGGTTTCACGACGCGCATTGTGGACGTGACGGAAAAAGAGAGTGAGGCGTTGTTAGGTTTCCTGTTCGCGCATATCACCAAGCCGGAGTTCCAGGTGCGCTGGCGCTGGCAGGAGAACGATCTGGCGATCTGGGATAACCGCGTGACGCAGCATTATGCCAATGCGGACTATCTGCCGCAGCGCCGGATTATGCAGCGGGCGACAATTTTGGGCGATAAGCCGTTTTACCGCCCCTGATCCTGTAGTACCCGTAGGCCGGGTAAGCGCAGCGCCACCCGGCGAAAACGGTGCACAATTGCCGGGTGGCGGCTACGCCTTACCCGGCCTACAAAATACCGCACATTTAAAGGTGCGCCTCAATATACCGCTGATAGCGGTTCGCCTTCAGGTAACACAAATCCACCAGCACCAGCCCGTCAACGCAGTTGTTGAACGCCGGGTCGCTGCCAAAATCAATAAACTGCACGCCGCCGGGCTCGCACAGCTCGGAATATTGCTTGTAGAGCGGCGGAATGCCGCAGCCAAGATTGCCGAGCAGGGATTTCAGCTTCGTCAGATCGTCTACGTAATCCACGCCGCCAAACTGCGCCAGCACGTCCGGCAGGGATGCGGGATAGGGCTGGCGCGAGGCGGCGAGCGGATGCGTCGCCGGGAACCACAGGCGGTAAAAGGCGACCAGCAGATCCCGCGCGGCAGGCGGTAAGCCGCCGGAAATCGAGACCGGGCCAAACAGGTAGCGGTAGTGCGGATAACGCGCCAGATAAGCGCCAATGCCGGACCATAAATAGTCCAGGCCGCGGCGCCCCCAGTAGCGCGGCTGAATAAAGCTGCGCCCCAGCTCAATGCCGTGTTCCAGCACGTCCTGCATTTTGTCGTCGTAGTGGAACAGGCTATAGCTGTACAACCCCTCAACGCCGCGCTTTTCGATCTGCATGGCCGTCGGCATAAAGCGATAGGCCCCGACGATCTCCAGATCCTCCTCATCCCACAGGATCAGGTGCAGATAATCATCGTCGTAGCTGTCGGTGTCCCGGCGTTTGCCGCTCCCTTCCTCCACCGCGCGAAAAGCAATCTCGCGCAGGCGGCCCAGCTCCCGCAGCAGCGGGGCGTCTTCCTGAGCGTTGCGCTGCCAAAGATAGATGGTTTTACCGTCGCTGGTTTTGCCCAGAGATTCGGCCTGCGCCAGCGCGCGCTTCAAAGTGGCCCGGTCTTCCGGACGGGCAATCGCGCACTGGGTTTTAAAGACGCCGGGCACTCCCTTGCCAAGACGCATCACGTGCTGACGGCACTGTTCGGCCATCTCACGCGACGAAAGGGTGGCGCTGTGCCAGTGATGCCACGCAATCTGCTGGCCGATTTTAATCGGCAGCTGGCTGTGGCGGCGGCGGAACATCTGCTGCATCAGCAGCAGCATCGACAGCGTCGGAGAGACCAGCGTGCTGGCGTAAAAGAGCAGGCTGTTGTGCGCCTGAATATGCACCGGCAGCAGCGGGACGCGCAGCTTGCCGGCGAGTTTGATAAAGCCAGAGTGCCATTTCTTATCGCGAATGCCTTTGCGCGTGGGGCGGGAAACTTCGCCTGCCGGGAAGAAGATCAGTACGCCCGCGTTTTGCAGGTGCTGTTCCATCTGCACCAGCGACGACTTCGCCGTCCTGCCGCCCATATTGTCCACCGGAATAAACAGCGAGCTGAGGGGCTCAAGGTGGGTCAGCATCCGGTTGGTCACGACTTTAACGTCGCGCCGCACGCGGGAGACGGCGTACAGCAACGCCAGACCGTCCAGCGTACCCGTCGGGTGGTTGGCAATGATGACCAGCGGGCCATGTTCGGGGATTTGTTCGAGATCGCGGGCGGAAACGGTGCAGAGAATATCCAGGTGTTCCAGAACCTGCTCCACCATATCCAGTCCTTTCAGATGGCGGTGGGCGGCGGCAAACTGCTGAAACTCGTCTTCGTAGAACAGTCTTTTTAACAGACTTTTTTGCCAGGGTGCGGGCCTCGCCTGAGGCCAAAGATCGTCGAGAACGCTATCGAGGCTAAACATGGTCACTCCTCCTGCCGTCTTGCGAAGACAGTAGAGGGCGCAGATGTCGGTTGTATTGCAGTTGGGTGAAGATTTGAGCAGAGAGCAGGCCGGGTAAGGCGAAGCCACCACCCGGCGCTAAAGCGGATTAACGCAGAATTTTCTTCTCGGCCAGATCCAGGGCGAAGTAGCTGAAGATCAGATCCGCGCCGGCGCGTTTGATCGCGCCCAGGCTTTCAAGGATCACTTTCTCTTCGTCGATCGCCCCTGCCAGCGCGGCGAACTTGATCATTGCGTACTCGCCGCTCACCTGGTAAGCGCCCAGCGGCAGCTCGGTGCGTTCGCGGATGTCGCGCAGGATATCAAGGTACGCGCCAGCCGGTTTTACCATCAGGCAGTCTGCGCCCTGGGCTTCATCGAGCAGGGATTCACGAATCGCTTCGCGGCGGTTCAGCGGGTTCATCTGATAGGTTTTACGATCGCCCTTCAGCGCCGTGCCGGCTGCTTCACGGAACGGGCCGTAGAAGGAGGAGGCAAATTTGGTGGAGTAGGACATGATGGCGGTGTCGGTGAAACCGGCCGCGTCCAGCGCCTGACGAATCGCCTGAACCTGTCCGTCCATCGCCGCAGACGGTGCGATGAAGTCCGCACCCGCAGCGGCCGCGACGACCGCCTGCTTGCCGAGGTTCAGCAGGGTGGCATCGTTATCCACGCCGTGATCGCACAGCACGCCGCAGTGGCCGTGAGAGGTATATTCACAGAAACAGGTGTCGGACATCACCACCATTTCCGGCACCGTCTCTTTGCAGATGCGGGACATGCGGGCGACGAGGCCATCTTCCTTCCACGCGTCGCTGCCGGTGGCGTCGGTATGATGGGAGATGCCGAAGGTCATCACCGAGCGGATCCCCGCGTTGGCGATACGTTCGATCTCACGCGCCAGATATTTCTCCGGAATGCGCATGACGCCCGGCATGGCCTCGATGGCTTTGTAGTCATCGATCTCTTCTTCAACAAAAATCGGCAACACCAGATCGT